>JAHJML010000248.1 GCA_018821365.1 Actinomycetota bacterium
CATAAGAATAATCATTTAATAGAATATCTTTTATCTTTAAAAAGAATTCATATCTATTATCACTTTCTAAAACTAAATTAATATTTTGATTGATAATTTGCCCTCTTCGGCGGGATCCTGCTCCCGGGTGGGCCACTCCTCGACGACCACGTGGAGGTTCTCCACGGTATCCACCACCCACTCGGGAAGGTCCTCGAGTGCCTCGTCGACGATCCGCTCGAATTGGCTGCGGCGCATGGGGGGAGGTTAGGACGGGTAGAAAGAGGCCATGACGATCGGAATCCGTCCCGCCGACCCCGACGACGCCGCAGCGGTGGCCGCCCTGACCATCGATTTGGGCTACGACCCGTCGGGAATGGAGGGGCGGCTGGGGGCGGTCCTGGGGCGGAGCGACGCGGCGGTGCTGGTGGCAGTGGTCGACGGCGAGGTGGCCGGGTGGATCCACGTCCACGAAGCCCACTTCGTCCAGGTGCCATCGTTCGCGGCGGTGGCCGGCCTGGTGGTGGCCGACCGGAACCGGGGCAGCGGGGTGGGGGAGCGCCTGTTGGAGGCGGCCGAGCAGTGGGCCCGAGCCGGCGGCCACCGGGAGATTCGGATCAGGTCGAACGCCATCCGGGAGCGTGCCCATCGCTTCTATCTGGGCCACGGGTACCGCATCGAGAAGACCTCGCTGACCTTCCACAAGGCGCTCTGAGCCGATTTCGGCTCGTGGTACGCTCCCGGTTCCGGGCGCTTAGCTCAGCGGAAGAGCGCTGCCTTCACACGGCAGAGGCCACAAGTTCGATCCTTGTAGCGCCCACCAGAGAGGGGCGGACCGAGGACCGGGACGTGCACGGGACGCGTTTTGGCTGCGATCTACAGGGTGATCAGGGAGTCGCAGATGTCGGCTGGAGGCTCGGGTGCCGACCGAGCAGGAACTGGACTGAACCTCCCTGGGTTTCGTGGGGAGGTTCACTGTCGCGGGTTGGCCGGTGGCCGGACCGACAACGGTGTGTGGTGACCGCCGTATGAGTCGGAGTTGGCCGCGGATCGTCGCATCACTCGTCGTCGTCCGGCAGGTGTTCGTAGCCCTCGGTGTTGGCACAGTCGTCGCACAGGGTCCGCAGCCATCCACGTCTGGTCCGGAGGCAGCCTGGGCTGCCGCACACCTCGCAAGTTCGTGCAGATTCAGTCTCGGCGTCAGCCACGGCTGTCTTCCCGACGGCGTAGTTGCGTCCCGTCCAGTAGAAGCGAAGCGTGCCGAACTTCTCCTTGATCTGGTGGACCCGATAGTCGGGGTCGATCGTCCGTAGCCGCTCTTCCAGTCGGGCCAAGATCCGGTACCACCCGGCTCCGCACCGGATCCATCGACCCCAGCCGTCGGGTATCCGCTCCAGGAGAGCACGAAGGGCTGCTTCGTGTTCCCCGGCGTCTTCAGGGACGTGGAGCGCGTTCACCATTCGCTCGATGTCAATCGGGACCTGGCGCACTGCTTCTATCGCAGCGATGAGCTCTTCCCGCGTGGCATCGCCACGCCATGCGGCCATTGCCAGATCGTGGGCCGCCGCACGCAGGGCCTCTTCTCGCAGTTCGTCAGGTTCGGGATGGTCGCTCATCAAGCCTCGAAAGGGGGACAGCACCGCGCGATCGCGGCGCGGCGAGGGTATTGTCCTGCACTCCTATGACATGATTCCTCTGGCATAAGAGGCCGCGCGGATAGGGAGGGTTGATCCACCGGTTGTCGTGTTGTCCCGGTTTTGATTCCGGGTGCGCACAACATCCGACAACCGGTGGAGGTGTCATCATGCGCGCACTTGATCCCGAAGTGGTGGACGTGGTGTGGACGGCAGTGGCCGGACTGATTCCCGAGCGGGTCGATGCCCATCCCCTGGGGCGGCATCGACAGCGGGTGGCTGATCGGATCTGCTTCGAGGGCATGCTGATCCGACTGGTGACCGGATGCTCCTGGGAAGACACCGAAGCCCTGCTGGGTCGCCGGGTTTCCGACACCACCTTGCGGGCCCGCCGCGACGAGTGGATCAAAGCCGGGGTGTTCGACCAACTCGCCACCGAAGCGATCGGCAGCTACGACCGGGTCATCAACTTGGACCTCAGCGACGTCAGCATCGACGGGTCACAGCACAAGGCACCCTGCGGTGGGCAAGGAACCGGTCCGAATCCCACCGATCGGCGCAAGTTGGGCTGGAAATGGTCACTGTGCACCGACCGGGCAGGGATCCCGATCGGATGGGCCACCGACGGCGCCAACCGACCTGACACCATCCTGCTGGCCCCCACTCTCGACGCCGTCACCGCCCGAGGACTCATTGCCGATATCGACACCCTGCACCTCGACCGGGGTTACGACAACACCAACGTGAGGATCCAAGTCACCCAAGCCGGCATCGACGACCTGGTCTGCGCCCGCCGCCGACCCAAAGGCCAAGGCTCGATACCCAAACCGGTGCCGCTCGGGATGCGATGGCCGATCGAACGCACCAACTCGTGGCTGTCGAACTTCGGGCAACTCCGCAGAAACACCGACCGGCGCATCCCACACCGCCTCGCCCAACTCGCCCTCGCCATCGTCCTGCTCATCACCGCCAAACTCATCGACTGGCGCAACCGATGGAACCCCGACGCACGCCCTATCCGCTGACCCTCTTAGGGGCTCAGGGAACGGCCAATCGGGGCGCGAGATCCAGGTTCTCGGTCCGATCGTTTCATCCTGCGAGACTGGAACCAGAACCGACGGGGGCTGGATGTCACACAATCTCCCTGACTACACCGGACCGGTGGCGCAGGCCGTCACCGAGTACTGGAACGTTCGCGAGTCGCAGGCGGAACTGTCGCGGTCGCAGGGCGTGCTGAACACCGGGCTGCGGTCAGAGGTCACTGGTGGCAAGCACCTGGACGCGCTGCAGACTCTGCTCGTACAGGTCTTCGCGGATGCCGGCATTCCGCCTCGCCTGATGGAGGTGAAGCGTCGTCCGATTCCGGGATACTTCCGCCGCGACAAGAGCTGGGATCTCGTCGTGATGGTCGGCACACGGGTCGTAGGAATCATCGAGCTGAAGTCGATCGTTGGACTCAGCCCCGGCCAGAACTTCAACAATCGAACCGACGAGGCCCTCGGACAGGCCATGGACGTGTGGACCGCAGTAGAACGGGGGATCATCGACACGCCGCTGCGTCCTTGGCTCGGCTACTTCATGCTGCTGGAGGACAACGAGGCGTTCAACACGCCGGTGAAGTCACGGCGACCCGTGTGGCCACCCGATCCCGAGTTCGACGACGCCAGCTACGCCGAGCGATTCCAGATCTTCTTCGAGCGGATGGTCCGGGAGCGGCTGCTCGACGCGGCCTGCCTGATCCTTGGTCGAAGAGAGGATGGGGCGGTCCGTTTCGCCAGCGACACACTGTCTGGGAATGTCAACTCGGATTGGCCCCACCGTGCTCGTTTGTTTTGGCCCCGCCTGTTCGGCGTTGTTGGGTGGAGCGAAGCCGGTAGGAGCTGGTGCCGGTTTCGATGATGTGGGCGTTGAAGGTGACGCGGTCGACGATGGCGGCGACGAGGCGGGCGTCGGGGATGACTTGGCCCCACTCGCTGAAGGGGAGGTTCGAGGCCACGGCGATAGGAGACTTCTCCTCTCGCTCGGTCAGGATCTGGAATAGCAGTTCGGACCCGCGGGTGTCGAGTTGGACGTAGCCGAGTTCGTCGAGGCAGAGCAGGTCGAGCCGGCCGTAGCGGGCGACGAGTCGGGACAGGCGGCGTTCGTCGTCGGCTTCGGCGAGTTCATTGGTGAGCTGCGCGGCGGTGATGTAGCGGACTCGGAGTCCGGCTTCGCAGGCGGCGAGGCCGAGGCCGATGAGTAGGTGGGATTTGCCGGTTCCGGAGTCGCCGAGCAGGACAATTGGGTCACCGGTGCGGATGTAGCTTCCGGTGGCGAGGGTGGCGATGACGGCGGGTTCGATGGTGGGGGCGGCGTCGAGGTCGAAGTCAGCGAGTCGTTTGATTCGTGGGAACTTGGCGTCGTGGATGCGGCGTGCTCGTCGTCGTTCGGTGCGGGCGTCGACTTCGGCTTCGAGGATCTCGGCGAGGAACCCGAGGTAGGACAGTTTGGATCGCTCCGCATCGGCGGCGACCCGGAGGGCGTCGGTGCGCACGATGGGTAGTTTCAGTTCACGAGCGGCGGCTTCGATCGACGCGACGGCAGCAGTGTCGGTGTTCATGGGGTGTTCTCCAGGAGTTGGTCGTAGCTATCGAGGCTGGGTTTGGGTCGGTCGAAGGCGGTGTGGGCGCCGATGGGGATCACCGTCTGGGCGTTGGAGTCTTCGGTGGCCCGGCGGGCTTCGATGACCACGACCTGTGGGTCGACACTGCCCGCGGCCAGTGCCCGGTTCATGCCGGCCACGATGGCGTCGCCGGGCAGGGTCCGATGAGCGAGCAGTACCTCGATCATTGCCCGGGTGCCGTCGGCGTCACCGAGGCGGCGACGGGCCTGGGACCAGAACCGTTCATGGGTCGGTGTGAAGGCCCCCGACGCACGGGCCCTGGCAAGTGGTGTCGCCGACAGCATCGCGCCGGGCTTGTGGGCGAGGGTCTCGAGGTAGTGGTCCAACACCAGCACCTCGTCTCCCTTGCGGCCCCGCCCGTGGCGAGCCACGACCCGGGCACCGTCGAGGACCTCGATGGTCTCAGCACCGACACGCACATCGAGGCGTTGACGCACGTAGCGGACCGGGACCGAGTAGTGGACCTGGCGGACACACACCCGAGACTTGGTATCAACCCGGTTCGATCCGATCACTGCCACGTCGAACTGCTCCATAGGCAGTGGCCGCAACGCAGCGGCCTCCAGATCGAAGTGCTCACCGACGGTGATCCGCCGGTGGGCGATATGGCGACGATCATCGACCAGCGCCGCAGCGACGAGGAGTTCGTTGAGTTCGGCCATGGAATCGACCTTGGGGATCGGCACGAGATGCCGCCGACGGAACCGGCCGATCTCACCCTCGACACCACCCTTCTCATGGGCACCGCCAATGCCAGGAAGACAGAAGAACGATTCGAACCCGTAGTGGGACCGCATCGCCACGAACCGGTCCGACTCGACCCGGTCCCGGCCCCGCAGCACCTTGACGACCGCGGCCTTCAAGTTGTCGTAACGCACCCGGACCGGGATCCCACCGAAGTGGCCGAACGCTCGGACGTGGCCATCGAGAAACACCTCCTGGGCCTCGTTGAGATACGCCGCCGGGAACGCCCGCCCTGACGCCGACAGGCGCATGACGAACATCGCCACTTCGGTCAGCACGCCGGCCAAGTAGACGTGGATCGACCCAAAGTCGACCTCGGCCTCCTCCCCCAACGGATGATGCTGGGGAACCGCCACCTCGACCACAGAGGTCTCCTGGCGTTCCCGCACGACCTTGACATACCTGCGCACCGTCGACTCGCCCACATCGGCGTCGTGCTCAGCCACCAGACGCTGCCACACCCGCCGAGCCGTGTGCCGCTGCTTGGGCGGCAACAACCGATCCGCCTCCAACCACGCATCGATGACCGCCTTGAACGGATCCATCTTCGGTGCCGCCCGCTCCGGCGTCTTACGCGGCGCCGGCAACGGCGACACCAACGCCGCCCGAACATCACGTCGATGCACCCCAAACCGTCGAGCCAACGCCCGTATCGACAACCGCTCACGTTCATGAACACGTCGGATCTGCTCGTACACCTGCACCTTCGATCTCCTCGTCATCCGCACAACGCCAGCCGACACCCACGGTGGGGCCAAATCAGACGAGCACTACCCCCTCAAGTGGGGCCAGACCAGAAGAGCACACCCACACTGTCGTTCCAATCGTTCGCTGCAGCCATCCACGGACGGTGTTTGCAGTTCCGAGCGACCAACCCCGATCTTCCTTGGGGTGACTGACGCAACGTGGCGAGGCGTGTCGGTGTCAGTTGACCCGATGGAAAGCGTCACACGGTCGCTCTACGATGAGGACCAAGGATTACAGGAGTGTAATTCAGAGCCCGGATCGACCATGACTCTCATGTCGCAACTCACACTGCTGCCAACGGACGGCGTTCTCATCGAGGCGCGCGATAGCCAGTCGAACCACGGCGAAGTCTTCACTAGGCGCTGGATCGTGGAGTTCATCCTCGACCTGGTTGGCTATCGCGCCGAGGAAGACCTCGCGTCGCTGACAGTCGTTGAGCCGGCGTGCGGCTCCGGAGCATTCCTCATCCCCATCGTGGATCGACTCGTCGCCTCGGCACAGCTACACAAGCGCGATCTCGCGGCTGCGGCGGGAGCGATCAGGGCTTATGACGTGCTTGAGCAACATGCAGAAGCCGCTCGCATGGCCGTCGCGGACCGCCTCGGCGGGCATGGGTTTCCAGCCGAAGAGTCCGAGAAGCTCGCGAACAGGTGGGTGACCACGTCGGACTTCCTTCTCCACGACCATGTCACATCCACAGCGGACTTCGTCGTGGGGAATCCTCCGTACATCCGTCTTGAGGACGTGCCTCGGCCACTTACGGACGCTTATCGGCGCGCGTGCCCGACCATGCAGGGCAGGAGCGATATCTACGTGGGGTTCATCGAGATGGGGCTCCGGCTGCTTCGGAGCGATGGCAAGCTCGGCTACATCTGCGCCGATCGGTGGATGCGCAACCAGTACGGGGGTGCTCTTCGACAGCTGATCACGTCGAGCTATGCCGTCGAGACCGTGGTGGGCATGCACGACGTTGACGCCTTCGAGGAGGAGGTGTCGGCCTATCCGGCAATAGTCGTCCTGCGCAACAGCAGCCAGAACGCAGTCAACACTATTGATGCGCATGAGGAGTTCGGCCCAGAGGATGCCGTTGCCACCAGCAAGTGGGTTGACGAGCGGACGCCCACCATGAAGCGGGTGGCGGCCCAAGGAGCACGACTGACGACGTGGTTCCAGGGCAAGCCGTCGTGGCCTGCGGGAAACCCTGCTCGACAGGCACTTGTCGCCGACCTCGAAAGCCGGTTTCCCCCGTTGGAGAACCGGACAACCGGCACACGAGTGGGCATCGGAGTAGCGACGGGGTGCGACGAGGTCTACATCACTGCCGACTCCGAGGTGGTGGAACCCGATCGGCTCCTTCCTCTCCTGCTCGCACGCGACACTGTGGACGGGAAGGCGGATTGGTCCGGCCACTACCTGGTGAATCCTTGGAATGGAGATGGCCTCGTCGACCTGATGGCGTATCCGCGCTTGAAGGAATATTTCGAAGCGAATGCGGAGCGAATCCGGAGGCGCCACGTTGCACGGAAGCGACCTCAATCTTGGTATCGGACGATCGACAGAGTTGACCCGGCACTGAGGACACGCGAGAAGCTCGTGCTACCCGACATGAAGGCGCAGGCCAACCCGGTGCTCGATCGTGGAGAGTCGTATCCGCACCACAACCTGTACTTCGTGGTCTCGGAGGCATGGGACCTAGAAGTGCTCGGCGCTCTCTTGCTGTCTGACGTCGCCAACGCATTGATTGGCGCCTATTGCGTCAAAATGCGTGGCGGAACCTATCGCTTCCAGGCGCAGTACATTCGACGGATGAGAGTGCCGGATCCGGCTGGTATCGACGGTCGAACAAGGCGGCAGCTTGCTGGCGCCTTCCGTGCCCGGGATCGTGAGGCAGCGACGGAACTCACCGCAGGTGTGTACGGAGTCGACCGATCCCTGCTGAATGCAGCGGTGCGGAGGTAGCCGATGCCGGCGGTCGGATCTATCTTGCCGGTTATCGAGAGCTACGAACACGAGTGCGCAGTGAACCGTTTGGCAGGAGATCTCATTGGCTGACGAGGTGGGCGACTACTCCCCGAGTCCCCAGAAGCGTCGGGCGAGCGACCTGGAGACCGGGGTGCGCTCCCGGGGACTGACCCGCTGCCAGGTCAGGTAGGCGAGGCGGGCGATCATCGCCCAGGAGAGGGCGGCGGCGGCCACGAAGGCCACATGCCGCCACCCCGGGCACCCGACTCCGCAATCGCCGGCGGTCAGATCGAGCAGCCACTCGACCAGGGTCCCCAGCAAGAGGAACCCAAGGAAGAACCCGGCCAGGGTCGAGAGCATCGCCCGCATGAGGAGAACCTAGCTGCGGATCCGAATCGCCCTGGTGGCGATCCAGGCCCCCACCAGCACCACCACCACCCCGCCGATGGCGATGGGGTGGATGACCTCGTCGCGGAACAGCGCCCCGAGGCCGAGAGCGATGATCGGGATCAGGTAGGTGGTGGTGGACATGCGGGGTGCTCCGGCCCGTCCCGCCAGGGTGGCCGACAGCGACCTGGCGAACCCGGTGCCGACCACTCCCAGAACCACCAGGGCCACGACCGAGGACCAGGCGAAGCCGGTGGTGGCGATCCCGGCGACCCCCAAGGGGAGGAGGGCGGCGCTGGAGAGGATCAGCGCCCACATCGCCAGGGCGGGGCCTCCGTACCGCTGCTGAAGGGGGACGATCAGGTTGCCGTTGACGCCGTAGCAGAGGACCGCCACCAGCACCAGTGCCACCCCCAGTGGTGCCGCATCGGCCCCCTGCAGCGAGGGGACGGTCATCATCACGATGCCGCCGAAGCCGATCACGATCCCGACCGTCTGGTTGATGCCGGGCCGGGACCGCAGCATGAGGCTGGCGACCAGCAGGCTGAAGAGGGGAGAGCCACTGGTGAGCATCCCGGCGACGGCGGAGTCCAGTCGGGTCTCGGCCACCGCGAACAGGAAGGCGGGGGCGGCGTTGCCGATGAGGGCGACGGCGACCAGGCGGCCCCAATCGTCCCGGTCGATCTTGCGGCGGGCCCGGGGGACCAGCGCCATCGCCGCCGCCCCCAGCACCACCCTGCCGAAGGCGACCACCCCCGGTGAGAGATGGTCGACGGCGATGGCGATCCAGAGGAACGCCGACCCCCAGATGGCCGCCAAGGTCAGGGTGAGGCCCCACTCGGCCGGCCCGAAGGCAGCGGTGTTGGAACCGACGTTGGTGAGTGGCCGCCCCATGGTCATTGGTCGCCGGGGCGGTTCACCCGGTGGCGAAGTACCCGGTCTGCTGGTAGTCCTGGGCGACCAGGGCACCCAATTCGGTGGATGAGGTGAGCGCTCCGGCTCGCTCGACGAACAGGGTGTTGAGATCCTCGAACCCGCACCCCAGTTGCTCCGCCGCCGCGATGAGCAGCGACTCGCTCTTCAGCAGCGGCACCAGGTCCGGA
>JAHJML010000144.1 GCA_018821365.1 Actinomycetota bacterium
CGCCCTGGCGATCGACCTGCTGTCCCGGGGTGGCGGGATGGGCGATCTGGGGGCGGTCAACTACCTCTTCGTGTGGCTGCTGGCCCATCAGGCGGGCTACTTCTATGCCGACGGGACCCTGGTGGCGGCGGGCCGCCGGGGGGCGGTGGTGATGGCGGGCCTCGGCCTGGCCGGGATGGTCGTCCTGACCACCTGGTGCGGCTACCCGGTGAGCATGGTCGAGGTCCCCGGCCAGGCAACCTCGAACACCGCACCCCCCAGCGTCGGCCTGGTGTTCCTGACCCTGTGGCTGATCGGGTTGGCGATGGCGGTCCGGCCGCCGCTGATCTGGTGGCTGCAGCGAGAGCGCCCGTGGCGGGTGGTGACCCGTCTCGACGGGAGGGTGCTGACCATCTACCTGTGGCATGTGATGGCGGTCACCGCCGCGGTGGCGATCCTGTACCCGCTGGGTTTCCCCCAACCCGACATCGGCACCGGACGGTGGTGGTTGCTGCGGCCGGTGCTGGTGGCGTCGATGGTCCCCCTCCTGGCGCTGCTGGTGGCGGTGTTCGGCCGCTTCGAGATCCACCCCGACACCCGGGTGCTGGGGGGCCGCTTCGGTGTGAGGCGGGCAGTGGCGATGGCGTTCGGGACCTTCTCGATGGGCGTCTGCCTGCTCGGGTTCGGCATCACCGGGTTCATCCAACTGGCCGACGCCGGGGGCGCCGTGCTGCTCGGGTTCCAGTTCAACCCACTGCAGAACGTCCTGCACGGGTTGATCGGGGCGCTGGCCATGGCGGCGGCGCTGCGGCGTCCCCGATGGACGGTGGCGGCGACACTGGCGGGGGGATGGGTCGAGTGGGGGAGCGCCGAGACGATCCTCGGCATGAACGACGTCACCGCCGCCGCCCACCTCGTGGCGGGGGCGCTGGCGGTGGTGGGGGGGATGGCGGCCATCTACGGGCCGGAAGACCCTAGTGATGGGACCCTGGCCTCCCGGATGTCTTGCGATAATGGCACCTGACCGGCGACAGCGGAGGATGAGGTGACGACGACCCGTCAACCGATCACGAGGCGGAGGTTCTGGTTCTTCGAGTTCTACCGCTCGGCGGTCGGCAAGAAGTGGGTGATGGCCGTCACCGGACTGATCCTGATCGGCTACCTGCTCGCCCACATGGTCGGCAACCTCAAGATGTACCTGAGCCCCGAGGCGATCAACGCCTACGGGGAATCGCTGCGCGACCTGGGCGGCCACCTGGTGCCCCGGACCCATCTGCTGTGGATCATGCGGATCGGCCTGGTGGTCGCCACCTACTTCCACCTGCACTCGGCGACCACGCTGACGCTGCTGAATCGGCGCTCCCGGCCCGACAAGTACGACGAGCGCCACTATGCCGCCGCCAACTACGCCTCCCGCACCATGATCTGGGGCGGCGTCATCATCGCCGCCTTCGTGGTCTTCCATCTGGCCGACCTCACCTGGGGATGGGGCGGCGCCGAGTTCGTCCGGGGGATGCCCTATGAGAACATGGTGGCGAGCTTCTCGCGGCTGCCGGTTGCGCTGTTCTACATCATCGCCAACCTGCTGCTGGGGGTGCACCTCTACCACGGGGCCTGGAGCCTGTTCCAGAGCATCGGGATCAACAACCCCCGCTTCAACGAGTGGCGCCGATGGTTCGCCTACGGGATATCGGCGGTGATCGTGATCGGAAACATCAGCTTCCCGATCGCCGTGCAAGCCGGGATCGTCGGGTGAATCGGAGGCCATGATGCAACTCAACGCCAGAATCCCCGAAGGTCCGATCCAGGACAAGTGGGCCAACCGCCGCTTCGACCTCAAACTGGTGGCGCCCCACAACCGCCGCAGGTTCGAGGTGATCGTCGTCGGCACCGGCCTCGCCGGGGCGGCGGCAGCGGCCACCCTCGGCGCCGCCGGCTACCACGTCAAGGCCTTCACCTATCACGACAGCACCCGGCGGGCCCACAGCATCGCCGCCCAGGGCGGCATCAACGCCGCCAAGGACTACCACGGCGAGGGCGACAGCATCTACCGGTTGTTCTACGACACCGTCAAGGGCGGCGACTACCGGAGCCGCGAGGCCAACGTGTACCGGTTGGCCGAGGTCAGCAACGAGATCATCGACCAGTGCGTCGCCCAGGGAGTCCCCTTCGCCAGGGAGTACGGCGGCCTGCTCCACAATCGCTCCTTCGGGGGCGCCCAGGTGTCGCGCACCTTCTACGCCAGGGGCCAGACCGGCCAGCAGTTGCTGCTCGGCTCGTACCAGGCGCTCGCCAGGGAGGTGGGCCAGGGCACCGTGGAGTTGTTCACCCACACCGAGATGCTCGATGTGGTGGTCGTCGACGGCCGGGCGGCCGGCATCGTGGTGCGCGACCTGGAGACGGGGGCCATCACCAGCCATTCGGCCCACGTGGTGATCCTGGCCACCGGTGGCTACAGCAACGCCTTCTACTTGAGCACCAACGCGATGGCCTGCAACACCACCGCCATCTGGAGGGCCCATCGCAAGGGGGCGCTGTTCGCCAACCCGGCGTTCACCCAGATCCACCCGACCTGCATCCCGGCCTCCGACGAGACGCAGTCGAAGCTGACCCTGATGTCGGAGTCGCTGCGCAACGACGGCCGCATCTGGGTGTCCAAGACCGCCGGCGACCATCGGGCGCCCGCCGAGATCGCCGAGGGCGAACGGGACTACTACCTGGAGCGCCGCTACCCGGCCTACGGGAACCTGACCCCCCGCGACGTCGCCAGCCGGGCCGCCAAGGTGGTCGTCGACGAGGGCAAGGGGGTCGGCGAACTCCGCAACGGCGTCTACCTCGACTTCGAGGAGGCGATCGGCCGGTTGGGCCGCGACGTCATCGAAGCCCGCTACGGGAACCTGTTCGAGATGTACGAGCGCATCACCGGCGAGGACCCCTACCGGGTGCCGATGCGGATCTACCCCGCCCCCCACTACACGATGGGCGGCCTGTGGGTGGACTACGACCTGATGTCGACCATCCCCGGCCTGTTCGTGGCGGGGGAGGCCAACTTCTCCGACCACGGGGCCAACCGTCTGGGTGCCAGCGCCCTCATGCAGGGCCTGGCCGATGGGTACTTCGTGCTGCCGTACACGGTGGCGGGGCACCTGGCCGGGATGCTGGGTGAGGCGCCGGTCCCCACCACCCATCCGGCCTTCGTGGCGGCGGTCGCCGAGGTGGAGGATCGCCTCGGGCGCCTGCTGGTCGCCAACGGGTCGCGCACCGTCGACTGGTTCCATCGGGAGTTGGGCAAGATCATGATCGAGCACTGCGGGATGGCCAGGAGCGCGGAGGGCCTGCGGCAGGCGCTCGCCGAGATCCCGCCGCTGCGGGAGGAGTTCCACCGGGACGTCAGGGTGCTCGGCGACAACGAGTCGATGAACCAGTCGCTGGAGCGGGCGGGCCGGGTGATCGACTTCTTCGAGTTGGCGGAGTTGATGTGCCGGGATGCGCTGTACCGGGAGGAGTCCTGCGGCGGCCACTTCCGGGTGGAGCACCAGACCCCCGAAGGCGAGGCGCTCCGCAACGACGACGACTTCGCCCACGTGGCGGCCTGGGGTTGGGAGGGCGAGGGCGCCGAGCCGAGCCTGACCAAGGAGGAACTCGAGTTCGAGAGTGTCGCTCTGGCGCAAAGGAGCTACAAGTAATGGATCTCACTCTGCGCGTGTGGCGCCAATCGGGCCCTGGCGACAAGGGCCGGTTCGAGGAGTACCCGGCCCCCGGCATCGCCAGCCACATGTCCTTCCTGGAGATGCTCGACATCGTCAACGAGCGACTCACCCTGGCCGGCGTCGAACCGATCGCCTTCGACCACGACTGCCGGGAGGGCATCTGCGGCACCTGCGGCCTGATGATCGACGGCCGGCCCCACGGCCCCTGGGAGGGCACCGCCACCTGCCAACTCCACATGCGGGAGTACCACGACGGCGACACCATCACCATCGAGCCGTGGCGGGCCAAGGGCTTCCCTCACATCAAGGACCTGGTGGTCGACCGGCGGGCCTTTGACCGGATCGTCGAAGCGGGCGGGTACATCACGGTGTCGGCCGGGTCGGCTCCCGACGCCAACCTGATCCCGATCCCCAAGGAGGCTGCCGAATACGCCATGGATGCGGCGGCCTGCATCGGCTGCGGCGCCTGTGTGGCGGCCTGTCCCAACGGGGCCGCTCAGTTGTTCGTGGCCGCCAAGTACTCGCACCTCTCGCTGCTGCCGCAGGGCCAACCGGAGCGCTGGTCTAGGGCCGAGGCGATGGTCGACACCATGGAGCACTACTTCGGGTCGTGCAGCAACCACGGCGAGTGCGAAGCCGCCTGCCCCAAGAACATCTCACTCGACTTCATCGCCCTCCTCAACCGGGACTACATCCGCGCCAAGTGGAAGAACCGCCGCCTAGCCGGCCAATCCTGACCGGCGATTGAGGCCGGTCGGGATTGCATCCCCCTCCCTGAGGGACGGTGCGAAATTGGCATATGACCGCAGAGTGCGTCTGTTGCGTTTCTCCCACCTCAAGGGGGGAGTCCCGCGGGAGCCGCAGGCTCCGGAGGGGAGGGGGGTGCGTCGATCAGGTCTCTTGCGCACCCATTCCGTCTCGACCCGACGGGCCGACCCACCTTCCGCTTCAGGGGAAGGAAAGGGAACGAGGAACACACCACATGCGCCGCACCTTCCCTTGAGGGAGGGCGCGAAAATCGTATATGAGCGAGCGCTGCTCGGCCTTCTCACCCCTCCAGGGGCGAGTCCCGGAGGAGCCGAAGGCTCCGGAGGCGAGGGGGTCCGCAACGGGAATCCCTGTGCTGGGGCGACTGCCGCGCTGACCCGTTGTGCCGCTGCTCCCCCTAGCCCCCTTCGAGTAGCGTTCGGGAGTTGATTATCTCCACCGCACGGTCGGCGTACCTCCGGTTCGGGCCGGTGCGCCGGCACCGAAGCGGCGGCATCGGGAACTCCGTACCGTCGACCAGAACAAGCACCGGAGTGCACCAGATAAACCGGGGGTCGGGCACCTTGGCCTGCCTCACCCGTCCCCAATCGAA
>JAHJML010000145.1 GCA_018821365.1 Actinomycetota bacterium
CGGCCTCCTCCTGATACGACAGCTTGATGAGGCCGACGGCGTCGTCGTCCAGGCCGGACGAGGCGGTCTTCGCCTCGATGCCGAGCTCGAGCGCCCGGGCCAGCACTTCTTTCGATTCGAGGCCCAGATCCCGGGCCAACTCGTATATGCGCATCGTCAGACCTCAGTCCGAACGCCGGAGGTCACCCCTCGATTCCGGCATTCTCCTCTTCTTCGTCGTCGTCATCTGCGGGGTCCTCCGCCGGAGTCTCCTCCGCCGGGGTCTCGATCTCTTCGGCGGCTTCATCGGGTGCTTGGGCCGGCTCGCCCCCGGCGGGTTCGGCGGTCGGGGCCGCTTCGGCGACCACCGCGGCCACCGTCTTCTCGGTCGCATCGGACACGGGAGCCGCCCGGTTGGCTCCCGGAGTCGGAGTCTCCTCGGCGGCGGGCGGGCCGGCCTGCTCGGTCTCGGACCGGATGTCGATTCGGTAGCCGCTCAACCGGGCCGCCAGTCGGGCGTTCTGTCCTTCCTTGCCGATCGCCAGCGAGAGTTGGTGATCGGGAACGATCACGATGGCTTCCTTCTCGGCCTCGTCGAGGATCACCTGCCGGACCCGGGCCGGGCTCAGTGCCTCGGCGATGAACTGCTCGGTGTTCTCACGCCACTCGACGATGTCGACCTTCTCGCCGCGCAGTTCGTTGACGACCTGGCGCACCCGGGAGCCCCTGGCCCCCACACAGGCGCCGACCGGGTCGACGTTGGCATCGTTGGAATGGACCGCGATCTTGGTGCGGTGCCCGGCATCCCTGGCGATGGCCTTGATCTCGATGACGCCGTCGACCAGTTCGGGCACCTCGAGTTCGAAGAGCCTCCGGATGAAGTCGGGATGACTGCGGCTCGCCACGATCTGGGGGCCGCCGCTCCCCCGGCGCTTGCGACCCTCGGCCTCCGCCTCGGCCTCCGCCTCGGCCTCGGTCTTGTCGCCGCGCACCTCCAGGATGAGCGCCTTGACCCGGGCGCCCCGCTCGAGGCGCTCGTAGGGGATGCGCTCACCGGAGGGCATCACCGCCTCGGCGTTGCCGAGGTCGAGGATGACGTAGCGGTGATCGGACTGCTGGACGATCCCGGTGACCAGATCGCCCTCGCGGCCCTGATAGACCTCGAAGACCTGCGCCCGCTTGGCGTCGCGAAGGCGCTGCACGATCACCTGCTTGGCGGTCTGCGCCGCGATCCGGCCGAAGTCGTCCGGGGTGTCTTCCCACTCCCTGGTGACGTTCTCGTCCTCGTCGAGTTCCTGCCCGTAGACGGTGATCTCTCCGGTGTCGGGGTCGATGGTGACGCGGGCCTCCTGAGCGGCACCCGGGGTGCGCTTGTAGGCCGAGACGAGCGCGTTGGCCAGCGCCTCGAGGATCGTATCGGCGGGCACGCCCTTCTCACGCTCCAGGGCATGCAGCTCGTCCATGAAATGGAAATCCATCGTCCTACCTCACTTGCGGCCCGGCTTGGCCTTTGCTTCCCACCGGAACACGGTCTGAGCCCGCGTCACCTCGTCGAAGGCGATCTGGCGCGCCTCCCCATCCACCCGCACGATCACACCGCCATCGGCCACCGACTCAAGCAGGCCCCGGTGGCTGTTGTGGCCTGCGACCGGCTCGCGGGTGGCGATCACCACTTCCCTGCCGACCGACTTCCGGTAGTGGGCCGGCCTGGTCAACTTGCGCTCGAGGCCCGGCGAGGTCACCTCCAGCGTGTACGACCCCGTGATCGTCTCGTCCTCATCGAGCAAACGGGCCAGGCCCCGCGACAGGTCGGCGATCCGGTCGAGACCGAGACCGCCTTCGGCATCGACTACGACCTTGAGGACACGGCCGGTGCCGCCGCCACCCAACGTCAGGTCGTCCAATTCGACCTCCTCGGCAGCCAGATACGTCTCGACGACGTTCCGGAGTGCCTCGTTCATCGCTCTCCTCATAGAAAAAGCGGGCACAGGGCGCCCACTCATTCGTGTCCGCTCGATTGGTGCTGAGCATACCAGGGCGAAACCCGTGCCGGAACCTCGACTTTTCCACAGGTTGCCGGCATGGCGCGCCTGCCGGCAGCGGCCGGAGCGCCAACCGACCCACCAGAGGAAAGACCACCAAGGCCTTCGGTGAGGCGCGGCAGCGAGGCTCACGCCGACGAGGAGCAGAGCGTTACAGAGTCCGTTCGGCCGTGATGGCGGCGGCCACCACCGCCACCGCCTCGCCGACGGGGAGCGTGCTCTTGTCGCGCCCCCGGCGCCGCATCACCTCGACCTCGCCGTCGGCGAGGCCGCGGGGGCCGACCGTGACCCGGTACGGGAAGCCGATCAGTTCGGCGTCGGCGAACTTGACCCCGGGGCGCTCGTCCCGATCGTTGATGATGACATCGACGCCGGCCGCGAGCAGGCCCCGGTAGATCTCGTCGGCGGCCGCCAGGGTGGCTGGATCGTCGGCCTTCACCACGGTGACGACCGCTTCGTAGGGGGCGATGGCGGCCGGCCACGCGATGCCGCTCTCGTCGTGGTTGGCCTCGACCGCCGCCGCCACCGCCCTGCCGATGCCGATGCCGTAGGACCCCATGACCACCAGGCGCTCGATGCCGTCGGGGTCGAGCACCGTGACCCCCAGGGCCTCGGTGTACTTGGTGCCCAGCTTGAAGATGTGGCCGACCTCGATGACCCGGTCCAGGGCGAGGGCCGCCCCGCACCGGGGGCATGCCTCCCCCGCCTTGACCTTGCGGAGATCCAACCAGCGGCTCACCTCGATGTCGCGAGCGACGTCGACCCCGCGCAGGTGCCAGTCGTCCTCGTTGGCCCCGGTGACCATGTTGGTGCGGCCCTCCAGAGCGGGATCGGCGATCACCGGCAGGTGGGAGACCCCCACCGCCCCCAGGCTGCCGGGGTCGGCCCCCAGCGCCCGGCGGATCTCCTCGGGATGGGCCGGCCGGATGTCGGCGGTGCCGGTCCCATCGATCAGTTTCTGCTCCATCAACTCGTGGTCGCCGCGCAACAGCAGCAGGGTCATCTGACCGTCGATCACATAGGCCAGCGTCTTTATCTGCTGCGGGGCCGAGGCGAAGCCCTCGGCCTCTTGCAGGGCGGCGATGGTCCGGATGCCGGGGGTGGGGAACCGCTCCGGCGGGGCCTTCCACACCTGATCGCCGAAGGCCGGCAGCGCCGAGGTGGCCTTCTCGGTGTTGGCGGCGTAGTCGCAGGCGGGGCAGATGGCGATGTCGTCCTCGCCCGAGTCGCTGCGGACCATGAACTCGATCGACTCGGTGCCGCCCATGACTCCCGACGACGCCTCCACCGAAACGGCATCGGTCCCGATCCGCCGGAACACGTTCTTGTACGCCTCGAAGTGGCGATCGAACTGCACGTCGAGGCCGGCGGTGTCGAGGTCGAAGGAGTACGAGTCCTTCATCACGAACTCGCGCACCCGCAGCAGGCCGCCCTTGGCGCGCGGCTCGTCCCGGAACTTGGTCTGGAAGTGGTACCAGAGTTGGGGGAGATCCCGGTACGACGCCAACTCCCCCGCATGCAGCGTGAAGATCTCCTCGTGGGTGAGCGCCAACGCCAGGTCGGCGCCCCGGCGATCCTTGATGCGCAGCAGTTCGTCCCCGACCGAGTCCCACCGCCCGGTGCGCTTCCACACCTCGCCGGGATGGACCACCGGCAGTTCGAACTCGACCCCGCCGATGGCTTCGATCTCCTGACGGATGATCCCGATGACCTTGTCGGCGACCCGCTTGCCGAGCGGCAGCAGTGAGTAGGAGCCCGCCATCAATTGGCGGATGAACCCGCCCCGCACCAGCAGCTTGTGGGAAATCGCCTCGGCATCGGTCGGGTCGTCGCGCAGGGTGGGGATGTAGGCGCGAGACCAGCGCACGAGTGCTCCTCCTTCGGGGTGCGGCGGAGCATAGGGCACTCGGAAGCGGTCGCCGACCCAATCCCCAGCGGTGCCGCTACTCGCCCCCTGCCACCTCGGCGACGGCGGCCCTCCGCTCGGCGGTGCGGTTGGCGTCGCCCCGCAAGGCCAGCAGATCGGCCGCCGTTGCGGCGGCGATCTCCCCGGCGGCGGCATCGGCGGCCGCCAACCGGGCCTCGACCCCCTCTTCGACGAGTTTGCGGGCCTCGTCGAGGAGGGCGGCCACCATCTCGTCCTCCTTGACCACCCGCACCACCTGCCCCTTGATAAAAAGGTGGCCCTTGCCGCGGCCCGCCGCGATCCCGATGTCGGCCTCGCGCGCCTCGCCGGGGCCGTTGACCACGCAGCCCATCACCGCCACCTGGATCGGCAGGTTCTCGGCTTCGAGCACCTGCTGGGCCTCCTTGACGACGGTGATCACGTCCACCTCGGCCCTCCCACACGACGGGCAGGCGATCAGGTCGAGACCGGCCCGTTCCCGCAGGCCGAGTTGCTCCAGCAGGCGCCGGCCGGCCTCGGCCTCCTCGACCGGGTCGGCGGTCAGCGAGAAGCGAATGGTGTCTCCGATCCCCTCCAGCAGCAGGGTCGCGATCCCCGCCACCGACTTCATCAACCCGGCGGGCGGCGGACCCGCCTCGGTGACGCCGAGGTGCAGCGGGTAGTCGACCGTCTCCGACAGGAGCCGGTAGGAGGCGACCATCGAGGGAACGTGGCTGTGCTTGACGGAGATCTTGATGTCGCCGAAGCCGGCCTCTTCGAGCAGGTGGATCTCGTGGAGGGCCGACTCGACCAATGCCTGCGGCACCGGGGCGCCGTACTTGGCGAGGAGGTCCTTGTCGAGCGACCCGGCGTTGACCCCGACCCGGATCGGCACCTTGCGCTCGGCGGCCGCCACCGCCACGGCCTTGATGTGCTCCGGCTTGCGGATGTTGCCGGGGTTGAGCCGCAGACCGGCCACCCCGGCTTCGAGGGCGGCCAGTGCCAGGCGGTACTGGAAGTGGATGTCGGCGATGATCGGCACCGGCGATCGGGGCACGATCTCGGCCAGTCCCTGGGCGGCGGCCACGTCGTTGCAGGTGATCCGGACGATGTCGGCGCCCGCCCCGCGCAGCGCGTAGACCTGGGCCAGGGTGCCGTCGACATCGGCGGTCTTGGTGGTCGTCATCGACTGGACGGTCACCGGGGCGCCGCCGCCCACCGGGATGCCGCCGACGTGGATCTGCCTGGTCTGCTTGCGCTCGAACACGTCGGCCATCGTAGGGTCGGCTACAGGTTGAACGGGCGGGCGATGTCGAGGTAGATGGCGAACACTCCGAGCAGGATCATGAAGATCACCACCGCGGCGGCCACCGGGGCCAGCTTGCGGACATCGGGCTCCCTGCCCCTGACCTTCTGGTACAGCGCCACCGCGAAGTGGCCGCCATCCAGTGGGTAGACCGGCAGCACGTTGAACAGCGCCACGAAGATGTTGATCAGCGCCACCAACTCCAGGGTGAACCCGATCCCGTACCGTTCGGCCTGCGCTCCGAGCCGGCCGAGGCCGACGACGCTGAGCGGGCGGTTGTTGTCGATCTGCTCCTGGTCGCCCTGGATGGTGGCGGTCACCAGGGTGCCGAGGTTGCTGAACAGATGCCACATGCCCCTGGCGCTCTGATCGATGGCGTCACCGACCGCCAGGGTGGCGTCGGCTACCCCCTCGACGGGGCCCGACCGCTCGACCACGCCGGCCGGACTCACCCCGAGCCAGCCTCGCATGCCGCCGGCGCCGTCCTCCCGCATCGCCAGGGTCGCCGGCAACTCGAGCCGCTCGCCGTCCCTCTCGACGACGATGGTGACGGTCTCGCCGGGCCGGGTGGCGATCTCGTCGACGAGGCCTTCCCAGGCGGGAGTGCTCACGCCGTCGAGTGACAGGATCACATCGCCGGGCAGGATCCCGGCGGCGGCGGCCGGACTGGGGAGATCGCTCCCCTCGTCGAGGACCGCCGAGACCGCTGCCACCTGGGTGGTCGCCTCGCCGGTGTCGACGCCGATCATCGTGAAGAGCACCAGGTAGATGAGGAACGCCACGACGATGTGGCTGACGACCCCGGCCAGCACCACCACCGACTTGGCCCAGAAGGGCTTCTCCCGATAGGTGCGGCCCATGTCCTCGGGCGCCACCTCTTCGTAGGGGTTCATCCCCACGATGCGGACATACCCGCCCACCGGGAACGCCTTGATGCCGTATTCGGTCTCGCCGCGGGTAGTCGACCACAGCTTGGGCCCGAACCCGAAGAAGAACTCGGTCACCTTCATGTCGACCGCCTTGGCCGCCAGGAAGTGCCCGCCCTCGTGGATCATGATCATCGAGATCATGCCCACCACGACGATGATGCCGCCTACCACGGGTTGCTCCGATTCACGGCGCCACGCTACCGACAACGGCGGTCAACACGAACCACCGGCCAGCGAGTGGGCGAGAGCGCGGGCCTCCCGATCGACCATCGCCACATCCTCGATCGACTCCAGCGGCCGCGGTTCGATGGCGTCCAGGGTCTGCTCGACAATGGCGGCGATCGAGGTGAAGCCGATGCGCCGTTCCAGGAACGCCTGCACGGCGATCTCATCGGCGGCGTTGAGCACCGCCGGGGCAGAGCCACCCGCCCGGCCCGCCTGGTAGCCGAGCCGGAGGCAGGGGAAGGCGTTCAGGTCGGGTTCCTCGAAGGTCAGGTCGCGCCCCGTCAACGAGAACCGCGCCACGGTCCCCGGTGCCCGCTGCGGGTAGGTGATGGCCCACTGGATGGGCACCCGCATGTCGGGCTCGCCCATCTGCGCCTTGAGCGAGCCGTCGACGAATTCGACCAGGCTGTGGACGATGCTCTGGGGATGGACGACCACATCGATGCGGTCGAAGTCGATGCCGAAGAGGAAGTGGGCCTCGATCACCTCGAAGGCCTTGTTCATCAGCGTCGCCGAATCGATGGTGATCCGGGGGCCCATCTCCCAGGTGGGATGGTCGAGCGCCTCCTGGACCGTCACCCCGTCGAGGCTCTCGCCGGTCCTCCCCCGGAACGGACCGCCCGAGGCGGACAGGATCAACCGCCGCACCGAGTCGAGGCTCTCACCCGCCAGGCACTGGGCCAGGGCAGAGTGCTCGGAGTCGACGGGGATCATCTCCCCGCCGCCCCGTTGCAGGGCGGCCAGCACCACCGGACCGCCGGCGACCAGGCTCTCCTTGTTGGCCAGCGCCAACCGGTTGCCGGCCTCGAGAGCGGCCACCGAAGCCGGGAGGCCGGCCGAACCCACGATGCCGTTGACGACGATGCTCCCGGGGGCCGAAGCCAGGTCGGCCATGGCCTCACTCCCGAACGAGACACGGGAGCCGAGTGCTCCTGTGAAGCGATCCTGCTCGGTGGGGGTGGGGGCGGCGACCCCGACCAGAGCCTCGGGATGCGCCTGTGCCGCCGCCAGCAACTCGTCGGAACCGCGGCGGGCGCCGATCGCCGCAACCGGTGTCCCGAGACGAGCGGCCACTTCGAGCGACTGGCGCCCGATGGATCCGGTCACCCCGAGCACGACGAGTGGTTTCAGCTGAGGTACCCCAGGAGTTGGTAGAGCACCCACACCGGCGGGATGACGAACAGGAAGGCGTCGACCCGGTCCATGATCCCGCCGTGGCCCGGCAGGATCGCTCCCATGTCCTTGACGCCGAGGCTCCGTTTGAACATCGATTCGGCCAGATCACCCAGCGGCGCCGCCACCGCCACCACCAGGCCGAGGGCGGCGCCTGAGCGGATGTCGAACGGCTCCATGAGCAAGCCGATCCCGAGGGCAACCCCGATCGCCATCACGATGCCGCCGGCGAGGCCCTCGATCGACTTGTTGGGCGACAGCACCGGCGACATCTGGGCCGATCCCCACGCCCTCCCGAATCCGTAGGCGCCGACATCCATGGCCACCGTGGCGGCCACCAGGGCGAACACCAGCACCCGGTAGTCCTCGGAGGCGATGATCGGTATGGCAAAGGCCACCGTCCCGGTGATCCAGGCCATTCCCATGACGGTCAAGCCCCCGTTGACCAGCGCATCGCGGCGCCGGGGTGCGAAGGCGTAGAAGAAGAACACCACCACCGTCGTGGAGATGATGGCCCCTGGGACGGCGACCGGCCCCCAGGCCCAGGTTCCCGCCAGGGCGCCGACCGCGCCCAGGTAGCCGAAGATCACCAGCGGGGCGAAGCCCTTGTGGCGGAGCGTGGTGAAGTACTCGGTGAGGCCGACCATCATCATCACGCCGATGAATCCCGCCAGCATCCCGCCGCTGACCCAGAGTGAGCCGAACAGGAGCGAGACGAGGATCAGCCCGGTGAGGACTCTGGCGCCCAGGTCGCTGCGGGGAGCCGGGACGTAGTACTCATCGGTGCCGAGGTCCTCGACGTCTTCGAACCCGACCACTCCCGACTCCAGGCCGGGCATGGCAGCAGAGAGCGCCTGCAGTTGGGTGTCCTCGGTGCTCGCCCGGGCGACCGCCTCGGCGAGATCGCGGTGCTCCATGGTCGCCGCCCCGCCGAAGATCTCCTCGGACCAATCGAGCGGGCCGGTCGGGTCGACGGCGGGCGGCTCGGCAGCCGGGGCGCGATCGAGATCGTCTTCGACCACGTCGTACACCGCGGCGTTTGGATCGATCGGCGGGTCGGCGGCGATGCCGCCGCGCACGTCGGGCTCGGTTCCCCAGGGCGGCTCGGCGGCGGCCACCAGCGGCGGGGCATCCCATGGTTCGGCCCCGCCCCCCGGGAGCGGAGGAGGCTCCGGCACGCCCACGGAATCCATCTCCGCCGTCTCGTCCCACAACGGAGCATCGGAGACCGCCGGCGTCTCCCCGGACATGAGCGCCGCCGCCTCGCCGAGCAGATCGGGAGCCTCTCCCTCGTCGCCGGGATCGAAGAGATCCGGCGGCTCGACGGCCATCTGCGGCGGCGCCTGGTAGCGGGGCTCCTCGTACCCCGACGGACCTGTCATCGGAGCGAGGGGCTCGCCGGCCTCCTCGAGCCCCTGCCCGGGATCCGGCAGTGGCTCCAGAATGTCGCCCACATCGAACATCCCGCCGGCCTCGAGGAGCGGGGGCTCCTCATCGGCATCGACCGGGCGCATGTCCTCGATCTCGATCTCGTCCTCGTCGACGTCGGCGAACCACGACGCCGGGATACGGGACCCCTCGCCCCGCCACTCGCCGTACTCGTCCTCGACCTCCGGTTCCTCGGCGGCGCCGTCGCGGGCGGAAGACCCGATCGGGGTGACCTCGAGGCGGCCGTCGCCGTCATCGAGCAGCGGCATCTCCGACAACGGTTGGATCACCGGTGGCTCATCCACCGGTGGCCCGCCGCCGGGAACACCGGGATACGGGTCACCACGAGGGGAGTCGAGCACCTCGGCGGCATGCCCGCCGCCGGCAGGATCCCCGGTGACATCTTCGAACCCGGGCTCCATCGCCCCCGAGACCTCGGCGGCGGCGTCATCGTCCGTTCCGCTCCCCCTGCGGAACCCGAACCGGTGTCGTCGTGATTGGTCGTCGGCGGTGAAGAACGCATCGGCCTCGTCGTCTCCGGCGATGTCGTCATCCCAGCCGTCGTCGTCGGCGGCGGTCTCCTGTGCCGCGAGGTCGTCGACCCGGCCGCCGTCGCCGGCCGAGGTCTCGAGGTCGGTCTCGGCGCCCCCGGCCA
>JAHJML010000146.1 GCA_018821365.1 Actinomycetota bacterium
GAGGACTACGTCTTCAAGCCCAAGAAGGGTTTGAACGAAGCGATCATCCGCGAGATGTCGGGCATGAAGAAGGAACCCGCGTGGATGCTCGAGTTCCGGCTCAAGTCGTACCGGCGCTTCCTCGCCAAGCCGGTTCCGGACTGGGGTGGCGGAGGATTGCTCGACACCATCGACTTCGACGACATCTACTACTACATCAAGCCGATGGAGGGCCAGGCCAGGGACTGGGACATGGTCCCCGAGAGCATCAAGGCCACCTACGAGAAGCTGGGCATCCCCCAAGCCGAGCGCAAGTACCTGGCCGGGGTGACCGCCCAATACGAGAGCGAGGTGGTGTACCACCGCAACCGTGAGGATCTCGAGGGACTCGGCGTGCTGTTCTGCGATATGGACACCGCGGTGCGCGAGTACCCCGAGATCGTCCAGGAGTACTTCGGGACGATCATCCCTCCCAACGACAACAAGTATGCGGCTCTGAACTCGGCGGTGTGGTCGGGCGGGTCCTTCATCTACGTCCCGCCCGGGGTCCACGTCGATCAGCCGCTGCAGGCCTACTTCCGGATCAACGCCGAGAACATGGGCCAGTTCGAGCGGACGCTGATCATCGTCGACGAGGGCGCCTACTGCCACTACGTGGAAGGCTGCTCGGCGCCCACCTACTCCAGCGACTCACTCCACTGTGCGGTCGTCGAGATCGTGGTCAAGGAGGGGGGCCGCTGCCGCTACACCACCATCCAGAACTGGTCCAACAACGTCTACAACCTGGTGACCAAGCGGGCCGTCGCCTATCGCAACGCCACCATGGAGTGGGTCGACGGCAACCTCGGCTCCAAGCTGACGATGAAGTACCCCGCCGTCTGGCTGATGGGGGAGGGCGCCCACGGCGAGGTGCTGTCGATCGCCTTCGCCGGTGAGAACCAGCATCAGGATGCCGGTGCCAAGATCGTGCACGCGGCACCCAACACCACGTCGCTGATCACGTCGAAGTCGATCTCGAAGGACGGTGGTCGGGCCGGATACCGGGGTCTGCTGCGAGTAGAGGAGAACGCCTCCGGGGTGAAGTCGTTCGTCAGATGCGATGCCCTGATCCTCGATGCCGACAGCCGCTCGGACACCTACCCGTACATGGAGATCGAGGAGGCCGATGCTCAGATCGGCCATGAGGCCACCGTCTCCAAGGTCGGCGACGACCAGCTCTTCTACCTGATGAGCCGGGGGCTCACCGAACAGGAGGCCACCGCGATGATCGTGGCCGGATTCATCGAGCCGATCGTCAAAGAGCTCCCGATGGAGTACGCCGTCGAGCTCAACCGCTTGATCGAGCTCCAGATGGAGGGCTCGGTCGGCTGAGGAGCCTTCGAGGCATCAGCAGACCGGAGCACCCGGGCGTCTGATACCCCGCGCTCGCTTGTGTTGTCGCTCTGGGGACCTAGGGTTTGGCTCATCGCCGCCGAGACCGAGATCTCGGCTGTGATGGTGCCGAACAGGAGGTGCAGGTGATCGATCCCCGATGGCTGGCGAGGCAATTCGAGCGGAACACGTGGATCCTCACGGAGCAGACCGCCGGGCTGAGCCACGGGGACTCCCTGCTGCAGACCCCCTACCGGATCAACTGCCTCAATTGGACCCTCGGGCACCTGCTCGACGGCCGGGGGCGGGTCCTGGAGTTGCTCGGTGCGACGCGGGTCGTGGCGGACTCCGACACCGCCCGCTACCGCCGCGAATCCGAGCCGATCGTCGAGGACGGCCCCGGCGTGTTGCCACTCGATCGGCTGGTGGCGGCACTGAAGGAGAGCCAGGCATCTCTCTCCGCGGCGCTGGCACGACTCGACACGGCGGCCATGGCGGTGGAGACCGACGACCGTGCGGGGCACCTGGTGCCGCTCGGCGAGCAATTGCACTTCCTGTACTTCCACGACACCTACCACACCGGCCAGACCGAGTTGCTCCGCCAGGTCTTCGGCGTCGGCGACAAGATCATCTAGCGGCCGCCGCCCCCGGGCGGCGTCGCCCCCGGGTACCCTCCGCCCTCTATGCGGCTCGTCATCGCTCGCTGTACGGTCGACTACTCCGGCCGGCTCGCCGCCCACCTCCCTCCGGCGGTGCGGCTGATCATGGTGAAGGCCGACGGGTGCGTGGCGATCCACGCCGACGGCGGGGCCTACAAGCCGCTCAACTGGATGAACGCCCCCAACCACCTCGTCGAGTCCGAGGGCCAGTGGACGGTGACCAACGGCAAGGGCGAGGCCCTGATCATCCGTCTCGAGTCGGTGCTCAGCGACACCAGCCACCCGATGGGCGCCGATCCCGGCCTCGACAAGGACGGGGTGGAGGCCAACCTGCAGGCGCTGCTCGCCGAGCACCCCGGTCAACTCGAGGACGGCATGGAGTTGTTGGAGCGGGAGTATGCCACCGAGATCGGGCCCGTCGACCTGCTGTGCCGGGATGCCCGGGGCCAGGTGGTCGCCGTCGAGATCAAGCGGCGAGGTGAGATCGACGGCGTGGAGCAACTCACCAGGTACCTCGACTTCCTGAATCGCGACCCGCTGCTGGCCCCGGTGCGGGGGATCTTCGCCGCCCAGGTGGTCAAGGCGCAGGCGCGCACGTTGGCGGCCGATCGGGGCATCGGGTGTGTGGAGATCGACTACGACACCTTGCGGGGGATCGAGTCGAAGGTGCTGAGGCTCTTCTAGAGCAGGCTCTCCAGGTCGAACGAGCACGAGGGGTGCCGGAGTTTGGCGAGCGCCCTGCCTTCGATCTGGCGGATCCGTTCCCTGGTGAGATCGAAGTGCTCGCCGACGTCGGAGAGGGTCCTGGGCGTTCCGCCCTCCAATCCGTACCGGAGCCGCACCACCTCGCGCTCTCGCTCCTCGAGCAGGCACATGGCCCGCTCCAGGCTCTGGCGGGCGGACACCTCGGCGGCCGCCACGAACGGGTCGGCGGCGTCGTCGTCCTCGACGAAGTCGCTCAGATCGGCGTCGCCCTCGGCACCGACCGGCCGGTCGAGGCTGACGGTGTCACCGGGCGCCTCCATCGCCACCCGGACCCTTTCGACGTCGAGACCGCTGGCGTCGGCTATCTCCTCGAGGGTGGGGCTCCTGTGGAGCCGCTCACCGAGGGTCAGCGCCGTCTCCTGAACGGTCCTGACCACGTCGACCATGTGGACCGGGAGGCGAATGGTGCGGCCCTGATTGCCGAGGCCGCGGGTGATCGCCTGGCGAATCCACCAGGTGGCGTAGGTGGAGAACTTGAATCCCTTGCGCCAGTCGAACTTCTCGACGGCCCGGATGAGGCCCAGGTTCCCCTCCTGGACCAGGTCCAGCAGGTCGAGTCCCCGACCCGTGTATCGCTTGGCGATCGAGATCACCAGGCGAAGATTGCTCCGGATGAACTCGGCCTTGGCCTCGTCGGACTCGTGGACGGCCCGGAACAACTCGGCCCGCTCGTACGAGGAGAGGTCGTCGCGCCCGTTGGCGTCGAGGCGCCGTTGCGCCTTCTTGCCTCGCTCCATGGCGCGCGCCAACCGCACTTCGTCTTCGGCGGTGAGGAGGTCGTGATCGGCTACAGACTCGAGGTACATGCCGACCCCATCGGAGAGTGTCGGGTTGTCTCTCATCATCTTCGCCACCCTCGGCCTCCTAGGGAGAGCGGATCGCTACGGTATCACGACGCTCGGTGAGGTCGCAAAGCGAGAGGACCATCCCCTCGCTCTGTTCCGCCTGGTCAGGGGGTTTTTCGGGTGAGGGACCCCCGGAGACGGGCCGCCGGGACGGCCACCAGGAGTGGTGGCCGCTCGGAGGGTTGCGGTGCCGGCCGGCGGGGACGTAGGGTGGCGGCCCATGCACCCCCTCGACGATCTGACTGCCGAGATCACCGCCTGCCGGCGCTGTCCCCGACTGGTCGCCTGGCGAGAGCACGTCGCCGTCGCCAAGCGGGCCGCCTTTCGGGACGAGGAATATTGGGGCCGCCCGGTGGCGGGGTTCGGTGATCCGGCCGCCCGATTGCTGGTGGTGGGCCTGGCGCCCGCCGCCCACGGGGCCAATCGGACCGGGCGGATGTTCACCGGTGATCGTTCGGGCGACTGGTTGTTTCGGGCGATGCACAGGGCCGGCTTCGCCTCCAGTCCCGAGTCCCGGCATCGCGGTGACGGCCTGGTGCTGGAGGGCGCCTACGTGACCGCCGCCCTCCGTTGCGTCCCGCCCGCCAACCAGCCGGACGTTTCGGAGCGGGACCACTGTCGGGAGTGGCTGGAGCGCGAACTGGATCTCCTCGGCAGGATACGGGTGATCGTCGCCCTCGGTGGTTTCGCCTTCGATCACATCCTGGCGGTGCTGCGGAGCCGGGGGGTGTCGATGCCCGTGCCCCGGCCCCGGTTCACCCACGGGCGGGAGGTGGCGACCTCGGGGCCGGTCGTGCTGGCCTCATACCACCCCAGCCAGCAGAACACCTTCACCGGGCGGCTGACCGAAGAGATGTTCGACTCCGTGTTCGCTGCCGTCCGCCGTCTGGCCTGACGCTCCCGTTTCGCTTTGGGTAGCAGGGTCGGTGCGAATAGAGTGCCGCTCCGAGGTGATCGAGTGCTTCCGTTGACCAAGGAAACCGCGGCGCGCGTCGCATCCGCCCTGCCACAGGTGGCCCGGAAGCGGAGCAAGGCCGGCGCGGCGCAGTTCGAGAAGATGCCCATGCCGGATCCCCGCCAGGAGGACTGGCGCTACGTCGAACTGGGCATAGACCTCTCTGACGCAGGACTTCCTGACACACCCGGTGCGCCGATGGCCCCCGACGCGATGATCGCCCCGGTCATCGGCGAGATCGCCGGTCGGGCACTGTCGGTCGACGGGATCACCACCGAGGTCGAGGGAGAGGGATTGGTCCGTCTGGCGACTGCCGACGACGAGGCCTGGTCGTCGGCCGCGTCGGCGGGCGTGCCGGCCGGCCTCGACCGTTTCGCGGCGGCCCATCACGCCTTCGGAACCGACGGGATCCTGGTGCAGGTCCCGGCCGGCCGGGCGGTGACGGCGCCGTACCTGTTCGAGGTGCAGGCCGTCACACCGGGTGCACTGGTGCTGCCCCGCCTCGTCGTCGATGCCGGGGAGGGCTCCGAGGTCTCGGTCATCGTCGTCTACCGGTCACCCGACGGGGTGGAGGTGACGGCCGTGCCTCACGTCGAGGTGGCCGCCGGGACCAACGCCCACGTATCGGTGGCAGTGGTGCAGATGTGGGGAGACCAGACCACCGCCGTCGCCCAGCACCATCACGTGGCGGGCCGGGACGCCGCCATGGAGCTCGCCGAGGCCGGCATCGGGGGGCGTTTCGCCCGCATGCACCTCACGATGGATCTCGAAGGTCCCGGCAGCGATGCCAGGGTGCTCGGTCTCTACTTCGGTCACCACACCCAAACGCTCGACTATCGGGCATTCGTGAACCACAGGGCACCCAACACCACCTCGGACATGTTCTTGAAGGGAGCGGTGGGCGACCGGTCCCGTTCGGTGTTCACCGGCCTCATCAGGATCGAACGGGATGCCCAGAAGACCCTTGCTCATCAGACCAACCGCAACCTGGTGCTGTCCGAAGGGGCCGAGGCCCACTCGGTGCCCAACCTCGAGATCCTCGCCAACGACGTCCGCTGCGGGCATGGTTCGGCGGTCGGCCCCCTCGACGCCGAACAGCGCTACTACCTGATGAGCCGGGGACTCGATCCGGCCGCCGCCGACCGCCTGCAGGTGAAGGGCTTCTTCGAAGAGGTGCTCACTCGCTTCCGGCACCAGGCGCTCGAGCCACCGCTGCGAACGGCCGCCATGGGCAAGTACGCCGGGATCATGGAGAGGGGCCGAGCGTGACAGAGCGGATTCGGGTGGCTCCCCTGGCCGACCTTCCCGACGGGCGCGGCGTCCGGGTCGAGGCCGCCGGGCATCGCATCGCCGTGTTCCGGGTCGGCGGAGACGTCTACGCGCTCGATGACCGCTGCAGCCATGCCGAGGCCTCGCTCGCCGAGGGAGAGGTCTTCGAGGGTTCGGTCGAATGCCCCCGGCACGGATCGGAGTTCGATCTGACCACCGGAGAGCCGGGTTCGTTCCCCGCCACCACGCCGGTGGCGGTCTATGCGACCGAGGTGGTGGACGGCGACGTCTACCTGATCCTGGAACGGGCGGAGGTGGCGTCATGAGCGGTTCGGCTCTGACGATCACCGGGCTCGAAGCAGGATTGGGCGAACTGGAGATCCTCAAGGGTGTGGATCTCGACATCCCCTTCGGCGAGATCCACGCCTTGATGGGCCCCAACGGATCGGGGAAGTCGACGCTGTGCCACGTCTTGATGGGCAAGCCGGAGTACCACGCATCGGGTTCGGCCCGGGTGGACGGCGCCGAGTTGCTCGGCCGGGCGGTCCACGAGCGGGCCCGACTCGGGCTGTTCGAGGCGTTCCAGTACCCCGTCGAGGTACCCGGGGTCACCCTGGACGACCTGATGGGGGAGATCGGCGCCGCCGCCGGCGATCGTCGGGCGTTCCGGAGCCGGGCCGATTCCGCCGGCTCCTCGCTGGGGATGGAACGTTTCATGGAGCGGCCCATCAACCAGGGGCTGTCGGGCGGCGAGAAGAAGCGGTCGGAGATCTTCCAGTTGATGTCCCTCGCCCCCAAGGTGGCCATCCTCGACGAGATCGACAGCGGCCTCGACATCGATGCCGTCCGCGAGGTGGCCGCCGCGGTCGAGGCAATGCGGGGGCCCGGGTTGGGAGTGCTCTTGATCACCCACTACAGCCGCATCCTCCGCTACGTCACCCCGGATCGGATCCATGTGATGATGGCCGGCCGGGTGGTCCGCTCCGGCGGCCCGGAACTCGCCGAAGAACTGGA
>JAHJML010000147.1 GCA_018821365.1 Actinomycetota bacterium
CACCACTACGACGACTCCCGGCGGCACCACCACTACGACGACTCCCGGCGGCACCACCACTACGACGCTCGGCCCTCCCGCAACCGGTGGCGGATCAACTTCGGGGTTCCAATTCAGCCCTCTGCTGCCGATTGGCGGTGGGCTCCTCGTCGCCGCAGGTGTGGCGTTTGCCATCCGCCGGCGTCTTGACCGGCTGGACCGGAACGGGTCACGGAGGTAGTCCGTCACGTCGACTTGAATCGAGTCAAGATGCGTCGCTGCCGTGCCTACTGTGCGCTCTCCGTGGCCGGCGTTGTCTTGGCAATCAGTGGGGCGGCTGCGGTTGCCGTGGCGATGGCGGGCCAGGGTCAGCCTCCACTGCCTACGGCGTCCGCGGCGGGTTCGATCGACTTCTTTGCGGGGTCTGGGGGAGATCTGGTGCTGGCGCCATCTCCGCCGCTCGCGATCGACGTGCCGGCGATCGGGGTGCACTCGAACCTGCAGCACCTCGGCGTGACCGCCGAGAACACGCCGGAGGTGCCCGCTCCCGGCCCCCACTACGACGAGGCCGCCTGGTTCAAGTACTCGCCGGCTCCCGGATCGGTCGGTGCAGCGGTGATCTTGGGGCACGTCGACTCCGCGACCGGGGGCCGGTCGGTGTTCTTCAACCTGGGAGTGCTTCGTCCGGGCGACGAGATCCTGGTCACTCGCGCCGACGGTTCGGTCGCCGTGTTCACCGTGGATGGAGTTCGGCGGTATCCGAAGGACGAGTTCCCGTCGCTGACGGTGTACGGCGACACGACCCACCCAGCCCTGCGGCTGATCACCTGCGGCGGGGAGTTCGACCGCGCCGACGGCCACTACCGGGACAACATCGTTGTCTTCGCCTCGCTCACCGACACTCGGTAGCCGTGGCGGCGACCACTGGGTGCCCGGGTGTGCCAACCTACGCCATCTTCGCCAGCGGCTTGACACAGGGAGTGCCGGGCGGGTCCTCGACGCCGACCGCTACCAGGTCGGCCCGGTTCCGGCTTCAGGTCTCCCAAGCCGGGCGGCCAACCCTCCGACGGCCCAAGCCTTCGCCTCGAATCGGCCGGTCATCGTCCCGGCGACCCCGGGATTCTGACCTCGGCCGTTCACGGCTAGTCGGGGCCTAGAGGTAGGGTCGGGCTACACGAGCAACAAGGGGAGATCAACATGGCGGTACCGCCTGAAGAGAAGGCAACCCCCGAGTGGCAAGAGAAGAACGCCGCAGGGAAGAAGTTCAAAGCGGCCCGCGCCTCGTTGCGTGACGCCAAGAACCGGAAGGACCAGATCAAGGCGCAGATCGACGCCGGCGGTCTCAGCGACGCCGATGAGCGTGCGCTCAGGGATGAACTGAGGGGCCTCAAGGAGACAATCCCGACTCTGGTCGAGGCGAAGCAGTCCACCAAGGCCACCTGGCAGGGACTCAAAGACGGTTACGAGACCTTGCCCGTTTCCAAGGATCCGTGACCGCCGGTTGTCCCCAGGTGTCGACAAACCTATTGGCCCGAGCGCCATGGGATAGAGGCGATCGTCGAGTCGTATCGACGCTGCTCCGCCGACCCTGACTCCGCCCACGACGAACTCCTCGACAAGCTTGCTGCGTGCTCCGTCGCCTCATGTCTCGCCGACAGCGAACGCTGATCTCGAGGGGTGAGGTCTGGGAGACCGACCTCCCATGGGTTGGCCGGCATCCCGTGGTGATCGTGACCCGTGACCCGGCGGTTCCCATCCTGTCATCGTCGCCCCCCTGGATCTGACCTATGCACTTCTGTCAGTGCGTCCTCGAGGTGATCGTCTCGGTGATGTGCCGGGCGTCTTCGTCGATACCGAAGATGATCCCGGACTTCCTCGAATGGAGCCATGGGAAGCCGAGGAAGTAGATGCCGGGCACCGGCGAGACACCGCGAACATGCACCGGCCGGCCGAGGTCGTCGGTCACCGGTACCTGAAGCCAGTCGAAGCTGGCCCTGAACCCGGTACACCAGATCACCGTGGTCACCCCGGCGGCGGCCAGATCGAGCGTGGTGAGACCGGCTTCGGCAATCTCGGGTCCGGCAGGGGCATCGATCGGATCATCCTCACCACCCGGGGCATCGATTCCGTTGGCGGCGATGTGCGTGTCGACGTCGCGCTTGAACTGGGCAGAGAAGCCGTCGGCGAACGCGACGTGGTCTGCAAGGCGGTCGTCGGTCGTCAGTACCCCATCGACGATGCCCACCAATCGGCCCATCAGTCCGACTCCCTGCCGCTGCATACCCTGGAGGCTGACCGTCCTGCCCCGAACTCCGACTCCCGAGACCTGAGGCTGGGCTGCGAATTCCATCACCGGGTCGGGGAGATCGCCGACCTCTTGATCCAACAGCCCCATGTCCCGCATCCAACTCAACGTGTCGCGCCCCCGATACCGGCGAGGAACCCGGGCGACCCTGCTGGTGCACAGATACACGGTGCGCCCGGCACCGATGAGTTCCTCGGCTATCTGGCAGCCAGACTGTCCGCTTCCGATGACGACGATCGCACCCTCGGAGAGGCCCGCAGGCGAGCGATAGTCGGCTGCATGGAGTTGCTCGACCGAATCGGGGAGCCTTCCGCTTGGTGCCGGCACCTTCGGCGAGTTCATGCTTCCGGAGGCGAGGACGACGTTGCGGGTCCGAATCGAATCTCGTGCGCCGGCGTTGTCCAGGGTTTCGACGACGAAGTGATCGGTGTCTTCGGCCCGGCCGACCCTCGTGACCGTGGTCCCGGAACGGATTGGGAGAGCGTGCGTGGAGGCGTGCCGTTCGAGTGACTCGACCAGTTCGCGACCCGAGCAGAACCCGTCGTTATCGGCGCCCTGGTACGGCGAGCCGGGCAAGGTGTTCATCCAATTGGGTGTGTTGACGACGAACGAGTCCCATCGTTGCGAGCGCCAACTCTCCCCGATCCGGCCGCGTTCGACGATGAGGAAGCTCAGCCCGACCTGCTGGAGGTAGTACCCGATGCCGAGCCCGGCCGATCCCGCTCCAACCACGGCCACGTCGACCTCAGTCACCATGCCACCCTCCATCCGCGCCTTCCCCCTCGGGCTGAGGCGCCGTACCGTACAGGAGCGGCGATCACTATTCCCGGGCCGGGGTCGTTTCGACGGCGCTGCGACGCCCCACCTCTCCGGCCGCCACCCCGGATCGGACTCATCCCGAAAGGCTCTCCGACACCCATGGAGATTCGAGCCTCGGCCATTCCGTTCTCCCCCGCCGTGAGGCGGAAGAGATGATGCTTCTATGGCTGTCAAGGGGTGTTTTCGAGGAGCTTGTAGATGCGGCGGGCGATGTGTCGTTTGAGGCAGCGGCGGATTTCTCGGGTG
>JAHJML010000148.1 GCA_018821365.1 Actinomycetota bacterium
CGCGAGCCGCCAGCGCCGCCGTGCGCGCCGCCGCCTCGCCGCCCGACAGGATGCCGAGCATCGCCAGCCGGCCGATGATCAGGACCACCGCCGCCGCATTCGACATTGGTTGGGTGACCAGAGCGCTCAGCAGGAAGACGCCCGCCAGGACTCCAAGGGGGCCCATCCCACTGGTGAAGTCGAGCAGCAGGTCGGCCAGGTATTGGGCGGCGCCGGTGTTCTCCATCGCGGTGCCCAACGGCAGCATCCCCGCCACCAGGAACACCGTGCGCCAGTCGATGTGCGCGTGGGCCTCCTCCATGGTCAGGCAACCGGTCACCACCATCACGACGGCCCCCAGGACCATGGCGGTGGCGATGGACACCCCGGCCGCCATCACGAGCACGATGACCATGGTCATGGCGGCGACGGCAATGGGTGCCCGCGACCTGCGCAACGGCTGGCGGTGAACGGGTTCCAGGAGCAAGAACTCGCCCCCGTCGCGGAGGGCCCGCAAGCGGTGGCGGGGGCCCCGCAGTAGCAACGCGTCACCGAAGCGGAGCGGCAGGTCCCGCAAGCTCTCGGTGACGATTTCGCCGCGGCGCCAGATGGCGAGGGCATCGAACCCGTAGTTGTCGCGGAACAGCACCGATTGCAGGGTGCTTCCCTCCATTCGGGTGTTGGGGGCCAGGGTTGCCTCGACGACCACCATGTCGCCGCCCTCCAGCACGACCCCGTCCCGATCCGAGGCGGGTCCGATGTCGAATCCCAACTCCTCCTGGGCCCGCAGCAGGCCGGCCGCCTGTCCGCTGAGGATCAGGGTGTCCCCGGCTTCGATCCGGGTCTCACCGCGGGCTTGCGGCAACGCCCGGCCCTCCCGGACGATCGAGATCACCATCAGGTCGTAGTCCGCCCCCAGGCGGGACTGCCGCAGCGTCCTTCCTGCCAGGCGGCTCTCCGGCGAGATCACCGCCTCGCTGAGGTAGTCGCGCAACCGGCGCATCAGCGCACCCGGGTCCTCGGGGGTCTCCCGCACCGGCAGCAGCCGCCTCCCGACGAGCGCCATGTAGGTCACCCCGGCGGCGAAGACGATCATGCCGGTCGGTGCGAAATCGAAGAAGCCCAGGCTCCCCGCACCTCGTTCGGCCAGGATTTCGGCGCCGAGGATGTTGGCCGGGGTGCCGATCAGCGTAATGTTGCCGCCGAGGAGAGACGAGAACGACAGTGGGATCAACAACCGCGAGATCGGCACCCCGGTCCGCCGGGACAGACTGATCACCACCGGCAGCAGCATTGCCGTTGCCCCGACATTGTTGATGAACGCCGACATCAACCCGCAGGTGAGCATGATGACCACGATGAGGCGGGGCTCACTCTCCCCCGACAGGCGCAACGCCCCGCGGCCCATCAGGTCGGCGACACCGGTGAGCAGCATCCCGGCCGAGACGATGTAGACGGCCCACACGGTGATGACCGCCGGATTCGAGAACCCGGCGAAGGCCTCGGTGGTACTCACCAACCCCGTCAACGCAACCGTCAGCAGCACGATGAGGGCGATGACGTCGACCCGAAGTCTGTCGATCGCAAACAACACGAGCGCGCCGGCCACGATCGCCAATGTCAACCCGATGTCATACGTCATCTGTCACCCATCAGCCGGACATCGGCGCGGGCCGCCGCAGGTCATGCCGCAGCCTACGGGTTGGGCGGAATTGGGGGCGGCCCCGGTCTTGAGGCACCTGCCGGCGCCGGTTCGGATCGGCAGGGCCGGTTCCGGGGTGGGTTGCTCCTCTCGAGCCGCTGCGGCCGGTCGTGCCTGCCCTCCGGGTCACCGGTGATTCGTATACTCCGCCCCCGTGACCGAGTCCCCGCTGTTCGATGAGTTGAATCCGTCCCAGCGCGAGGCCGTCGCCGCCACCGACGGCCCGGTGCTGGTGGTCGCCGGCGCCGGTTCCGGCAAGACCCGGGTGCTCACCTATCGGATCGCCCACCTGATCGGCGACCTCGGCGTCTCGCCGTACTCGATCCTCGCCATCACCTTCACCAACAAGGCCGCCGACGAGATGAAGCAACGGGTGGGCCGGATGGTCGGCGGGGTGGTCCGTGGCATGTGGGTCTCCACCTTCCACAGCGCCTGCGTCCGCATCCTCCGCCGGGAGGCCCCCCGCCTCGGGTACCGGTCGTCGTTCTCGATCTACGACGACATCGACGCCAGGCGACTGGTCGAGTTCTGCGTCCGCGATCTCGATCTGGACTCCAAGCGCTTCCCTCCCAAGCAGATCCGAGCAGCCATCTCGCGGGCCAAGAACGAGTTGATCGACTACGAGTCGTTTGCGGCCGACGGCAGCGGTCCCTACCACGAGAAGTTCGCCGAGGTGTACCGCCTCTACCAGCAGCGGTTGCTGGAGGCATCGGCCATGGACTTCGACGATCTGCTGATGGTCACCGTCGAACTGCTGGGGGCCTTCCCCGACGTGCTGGAGCAGTACCAGGACCGGTTCCGCTACATCCTGGTGGACGAGTACCAGGACACCAATCACGCCCAGTACCGACTGGTGCAGATGCTGGCCGCCAAGCATCGCAACATCTGTGTGGTCGGCGACAGCGATCAGAGCATCTACGCCTTCCGGGGCGCCGACATCCGCAACATCCTGGAGTTCGAGAGGGACTACCCCGATGCCCGGATCGTCGTGCTCGACCGCAACTACCGATCGACCCAGACCATCCTCGATGCGGCCAATGCGGTCATCGGCAACAACTCGGCGAGGACCCCCAAGCACCTGTGGACCGACCTGGGCCGGGGCCTGCCGATCACCCTGTACAAGGCCCAGGACGAGCACGACGAGGCCGCCTTCATCGCCGAGCAACTCGGCGCCCTCGAGGAGGAGGGGGTTTCGATGTCGCAGGCGGCGGTGTTCTACCGCACCCACGCCCAGAGCCGCGTCATCGAGGAGATCTTCGTCCGCTACGGGGTGCCCTACCAGGTGCTCGGCGGGCCCAAGTTCTACGACCGCCGCGAGGTCAAGGACGTGCTGGCCTACCTGCGGGCACTGGTCAACCCCGACGACACCATCGCCTTCAAGCGCATCATCAACGTCCCCAAGCGGGGGGTCGGCGCCACCACGGTGGGGCACATCGACCGGATGGCGGAGGCCGAGGAGGTCCCCTTCTCCGAGGCGCTCACCATGGTGGGCGACAATCCCAGGATCACCCCGAGGGCCCGGACGGCGATCGCCGAGTTGGTGGCGATGCTCGCCGAGTTGCGGGTGCGGGCGGGGGAGGGGCCGCGGGCGGCGCTGCAGGCCGTCATCGAGACGACCGGCTACCAGGCCGAATTGGAGTCAGAAGGCTCCCTGGAGTCGCTGAGCCGGGTCGAGAACCTCAAGGAGTTGCTCACCGTCGCAGAGGAGTTCGAGGCGACCGGCCCCGTCGGCACCGCAGGCGACGACGAGTGGGAGGAGGCCGACGGCCTCCGCAGGCTGGAGATGTTCCTGGAATCGATCAGCCTGGTCTCCGATGTCGACGACCTCGAGGACGAGTCGCGGGTGGTCACCCTGATGACCCTCCACAACGCCAAGGGCCTGGAGTTCCCCGTCATCTTCATCGCCGGCATGGAGGAGGGGGTGTTCCCCCACATGCGCTCGCTGGGCGACCCCTCCGAACTCGAGGAGGAGCGCCGTCTCTGCTACGTGGGGGTCACCAGGGCCATGGAGCGGCTGTTCCTGTCGCTGGCCACCACCCGGAACCTGTGGGGGGCCACCAACTACAACTCGCCGAGCCGGTTCCTGCGTGAGATCCCCGAGGGTCTCATCGAAGTGGCCGGCAAACGCAGCCGCCGCCCCGATCGGGAGTCCGCAACTCCGTCGACTCCCCGCCTGGAGGGGTCGGCGGTCCTGGCCGGCGACCGGGTCCGCCATCGCCAATGGGGTGACGGGACCATCCTGGAACTGACCGGGTCGGGGGAGCGCGCCGAGGCGATCGTCGAGTTCGACGAGCGCGGCCGCAAGCGGCTGCTGCTGGCCTGGGCGCCGCTGGAGCGGGTCTGAACCGCTCGGCCGGGCGGCCGGTCGTCCCGGTCGGGTAACCTGCTTGTTGGCATGCCCCGGCGAATCCTCATCGCAAAACCCGGCCTCGACGGTCACGATCGGGGCGCCAAGGTGATCGCCCGCGCCTTGCGCGATGCCGGGTGCGAGGTGATCTACTCGGGCCTGCACCAGACCCCGGAGCAGATCGTCGAAACCGCCATCCAGGAGGATGTCGGGGGGATCGGCCTCTCGGTCCTCTCCGGGGCCCACATGACGCTGTTCCCCCGGGTGGTCGAACTGCTCGCCGAACGGGAGGCCGCCGACATCGTGGTGTTCGGGGGAGGGATCATCCCCCAGGACGACATCGAGACGCTGTCGCAGCAGGGCCTGGCCGCCATCTTCACGCCGGGGACGCCGCTCACCCTGGTGGTGGAGTGGGTCGAGGCGAACATCCCGGAGCACTAGGGAAGGATCGGCGTGGACCTCTTCGAGTATCAGGGCAAGTCGCTGTTCGCCCGCATGGGGGTGCCGGTCCCGCAGGGCCGAATCGCCCGCACCCCGGCCGAGGCCCGTGCCGCAGCCGGGGAGTTGGGCGGGCGGGTGGTCGTCAAGGCCCAGGTCCAGGTGGGGGGCCGCGGCAAGGCCGGCGGCGTGAAACTGGCCGCCGATGCCGGCGAGGCCGAGGCGCGAGCCGCCGAGATCCTCGGCATGGACATCAAGGGGCACACGGTTCGCATCGTCTTGATCGAGCAGGTGTCGGACATCGCCGCCGAGTGGTACGTCTCCTTCACGCTCGATCGGGGCGCCAAGCAGCACCTCGCCATGGTGAGCGCCAAGGGCGGGATGGACATCGAGGGGGTCGCCGCCGAGGATCCCGCCGCTCTGGTCAAGATGCACATCGACCCCGTGATCGGACTGGCCGAGTGGCAGGCCCGGGAACTGGTGTACCGGGCCGGCCTCGACCGGGCATCGGCGCGCGCCTCGGCGGCAGTGCTCCTCAAGTTGTACGGGGCGTTCGTGGGCCTCGACTGCGACCTGGTGGAGGTCAACCCGCTCATCCTCACCGGTAGCGGGGAGGTGGTCGCACTCGACAGCAAGGTCACCCTCGACTCCAACGGCTTCTTCCGCCATCCCGACTTCGAGGACTTCCGGGCCGACTTCACCGAGGACCCCCTCGAGAAGATGGCCCGTGAGCGCGACTTGAACTTCATCAAACTCGAGGGATCGGTGGGCATCATCGGCAACGGCGCCGGCCTGGTGATGTCGACCCTCGATGTGGTGTCGCTGGTCGGAGGGTCCGCCGCCAACTTCCTCGACGTCGGGGGAGGCGCCGGCGCCGACACCATCCGCAATGCCCTCGATGTGCTCACCAGGGACGAGGCGGTCCGGGTGGTGCTGATCAACATCTTCGGCGGCATCACCCGCTGCGACCTGGTGGCCCAGGGCATCGTGGAGGCGTTGGGGAGCCTCGAGTTGCCGTGGCCGATCGTGGTGCGCCTCGACGGGACCAATGCCACCGCGGGCCGGGCGATCCTGGCGCAGGCCGCCTCGGCGTCGGTGGTGCCTGCGGCGACCATGCGGGAGGCGGCCGAGAGAGCCGTCGAGTTGGCGGGGAGGGCCTGAGATGGCGATCTACGTCGGCGAATCCACCCGACTGGTCGTCCAGGGGTTGACCGGGCGGGAGGGGGGGTTCCACGCCTTCCGCAACCGCGACTACGGGACCAACCTGGTGGCGGGGGTCACCCCCGGCAAGGGCGGTACCGATGTGCAGGGCGTTCCCATCTTCGACACCGTCGCCGAGGCGGTCGAGGCGACCGGCGCCAACACCGTCATGACCTTCGTCCCGCCCCCCTTTGCCGCCGATGCCGTGCTCGAAGCGGCGGCGGCGGATGGCATCCGCCTGATCGTCTGCATCACCGAGGGCATCCCGGCCCAGGACGAGGCCAGGGTGTACGCCTACCTGCAGCAGACATCCCGCACCCCTCTGATCGGGCCCAACTGCCCGGGCGTCATCTCGCCCGGCAAGGCCAACGTGGGGATCATGCCGCACGAGATCACCCTGCCGGGCCCCGTCGGGGTGGTCTCCCGCTCCGGCACCCTCACCTATCAGGCGGTCCACGAGTTGACCACCCGGGGGATCGGCCAGACCACCTGCGTCGGCATCGGGGGCGACCCGGTCCCCGGCACCTCGTTCGTCGATGTGCTGCAGCGCTTCGAGGCCGACCCCGAGACCGAGGCGGTCGTGTTGATCGGGGAGATCGGCGGCACCGCCGAGGAGCAGGCCGCCGAGTTCATCGCCGCTCATGTGACCAAGCCGGTGGTGGCCTACATCGCCGGGGTGACCGCCCCTCCCGGCAAGAAGATGGGGCACGCCGGCGCCATCATCAGCGGATCGAGCGGCACCGCCAAGGCCAAGCAGGAGGCACTGGAGGCCGTCGGAGTGACCGTCGTGATCGACCCGACCCAGATCGGCGAGGCGGTCGCCGCCCTGCGCTGAGACCGGGTCCGCATCGGTGGGCCGGGAGGCGGCTACCGTCGGAGTCGATGGATGAGATCCAGCCTCCGAGCTTTCAATGGCCTACCGCCGGACCGCTCATCATCGGAATCGCCGGAGGCTCCGGGTCGGGGAAGACCACCATCGCCGAGAAGATCGTGGAGGAGATCGGTCCCGAGCACGTCGGGTTGATCCAACACGACGCCTACTACCGCGACCTCTCCGATCTTCCCCTCGAGGAACGGGCCAAGGTCAACTACGACCACCCCGATTCGTTGGAGACCACCCTGCTGGTCGAGCACCTGGAGGAATTGCTGGCGGGGCGCACCATCGAACGCCCCACCTACGACTTCACCGTCCACAACCGGGCGGCCGCCACCGTGGTGGTCGAGCCGAGTCCGGTGCTGCTGGTCGAGGGGATTCTCGTCCTCTACGAACCGGAGTTGCGGCGCCTGATGGATCTCAAGATCTATGTGGACACCGACTCCGATCTGCGGGTGGTGCGCCGTCTCGGACGTGACATCCAGGAGCGGGGCCGGTCGTTCGATTCGGTGCGGGATCAATACCTCAAGACGGTGCGGCCGATGCACCTGCGCTTCGTGGAGCCGTCCAAGCGGTACGCCGACATCGTGATCCCGGAGGGCTACAACCTCAACGCGGTCGCCACCGTCATCTCGATGATCCGCGAGGTCCTACGAAGGCGTTAGGTGCTCTCCCCCACCTGTGGGGGAGATGTCGCCGAAGGCGACAGAGGGGGAGCGTGAACGCTCTGGTGGCGCGTGTGGGGGAGGCCCGACCCTCTGGTGGCGCCTCGATCAGGCGGATGCCGGCGCCATCAGCGCATTGACGATCTTGATGGAGCCGCCGGCGGCGTCGATGTCTGCCTGGAGGATCGCCAGGTGGCGCGCCCGGGGCGCCCCGGCCGCCAGCATGGCGAGGGACACCGGCAGGGCGATCAGGTAGGGCAGCAGGCCGGTGTCGGTGGCCAGCACCACCCCCAGGGCGAACAGGGCGCCGATCTCGGCACAGGCGGTCTTGATGAAGAAGCCCGATCGATAGGCGGCGACGGCCTCCGGAGCGTCGGCGGCGGCCCCGATTTCGCGCCGTGTCCACCGGTCGGCGGCTTGCTGCCCGGCCCACCCGGCGGCGGCCAACGCCGCCCACACCGCCAGCAGGCCGGCGGGATAGGCGCCCTCGGTGGGCCGGACCAGCCACAGGACCAGCAGAATCAGTGCCAGGCTGCCGGCCCAGGCCACCGTTAGCACCCGCAGCAGCCGCAGGTGAGACGGAGGCGTCGGCCCGGCACGACGTCCCGAACGGAACAGGCTCGCTGCCAGGTACCCGAAGGTGGCCGACCAGGGCTCGGGTTCGGTGTGCATGCCGGGCAGCCTACCGCCGGGCCGGTCAGCGTCCCGGCCCGCTCTATCCTCGCCGCATGAGCGCCAGGATTCTCGATGGAACCGCGGTAGCCGCCCTGGTGCGCACCGAGGTGGCCGACCGGGTCGACGTGCTGGCCGGCCGGGGCAAATCGGTCGGCCTGGCGACGGTGCTGGTCGGCGACGACCCGGCCTCCCGTCTCTACGTCGACAGCAAGCGGAGGGCGGCCGAGGAGGCCGGCATCCGGGCGTTCGACCACAGCCTCCCCGCCGGTGCTGCTCTCGGGGACGTCGAGCGCCTCATCGACCGGCTCAACGAGAGCGGCTCCGTCGACGGGATCCTGGTGCAACTGCCGCTGCCTCCCGGCCTCGACGAAGCGGTCGTGCTGGGTTCGATCGACCCCTCCAAGGACGCCGACGGCCTCCATCCCACCAACTTGGGCATGCTGGTGATGGATCGCCCCGGGGTGGCGCCGGCTACCCCCACCGGGATCCTCACCCTGCTCGATCACTACGGCATCCCCACCGACGGGGCGATGGTGGTGGTGGTGGGGCGGTCGCTGCTGGTGGGGCGCCCCCTGGCGATCCTGCTGGGACTCAAGGGCAGGGACGCCACCGTGGCGCTGGCCCACTCCCACACCCCCGACCTGGCCGCCCTGACCCGGCAGGCCGACATCCTGGTGGCCGCCGCCGGACGGCCCGGCCTCATAGGGGCACATCACGTGAAGCCGGGGGCCACCGTCGTCGACGTCGGCATCAACCAGGCCGGGGAAGGACTGATCGGCGATGTCGATTTCGAGGCCGTCGCCGAGGTGGCTGGCGCCATCACTCCGGTGCCGGGCGGGGTCGGCCCGATGACCATCGCCAGCCTGCTCGAGAACACCGTGGCGGCCGCCGAGCGGCGGATCACGGGCCGGCACTGACCGGGCACCCCTCCAACGCTGCGATAATCCTCCCCTCACCCGACACAGGAGCCGGTAATGGCGACCGCGATCACCATGGGGCCGGGCGGCCTCCAGGTGCCAGACGACCCGATCATCCCGTTCATCGAAGGCGACGGCATCGGCCCCGACATCTGGGCCGCATCGGTGCGGGTGTTCGATGCGGCGGTCGAGAAGGCCTACGGCGGCGCCAGGGCCATCGCTTGGCAGGAAGTCCTGGCGGGGCAGAAGGCATTCGACGCCACCGGCGAGTGGCTGCCGGCGGCGACGATCGAGGCGTTCACCACCTACCTGGTCGGGATCAAGGGCCCGTTGACCACCCCGATCGGGGGTGGCATCCGCAGTCTGAACGTCGCCATCCGCCAGATCATGGATCTGTACGCCTGTGTCCGGCCGGTGCGCTGGTACCAGGGCGTTCCGTCACCGGTCAAAGCGCCGGAGAAGGTCGACATGGTGATCTTCCGGGAGAACACCGAAGACGTGTACTCCGGCAAGGAGGTCGAGGCGGGCACCCCCGAGGCGGGCAAGCTCAGGGGGTTTCTGAAGGAGGAGTTCGGATGGGATCTGGCCGAGGACACCGGCATCGGGATCAAGCCGATCTCCGAGACGGGGAGCAAGCGCCTGGTGCGGGCGGCCATCCGGTATGCGCTCGCCAACGGGCGCACGTCGGTGACCCTGGTGCACAAGGGCAACATCATGAAGTTCACCGAGGGCGCCTTCCGCACCTGGGGCTATGAACTGGCCGCCGACGAGTTCGGAGAGCAGACCGTCTCCTGGGAGGCCTGCGGCGGTGATCCCGGTGACCGGATGCTGATCAAGGACTCGATCGCCGATGCCTTCCTGCAGCAGATCATGACCAGGGCCGACGAGTACGACGTGATCGCCACCATGAACCTCAACGGCGACTACATCTCCGATGCGCTGGCCGCCCAGGTGGGCGGGATCGGGATCGCCCCCGGCGGCAACATCAACTACGACACCGGCCACGCCGTGTTCGAGGCCACCCACGGCACCGCCCCCAAGTACGCCGGGATGGACAAGGTCAACCCCGGTTCGATCATCCTTAGCGGGGTGATGATGTTCCGCTACCTGGGGTGGTCCGAAGCCGCCGACCTGATCGAATCCGGGATCGAGGCCGCCATCGGAGCCAAGACCGTCACCTACGACCTGGCACGGCTGATGGATGGCGCCACCGAGGTGAGGACGTCCGAGTTCGCCACCGCGGTCATCGAGAAGATGGGCGCCTGAGGCCCCTGAGCACGTGGAGACCGGTCGGGTAGCCTGACCGCAATCGAGGAGGGAGACAGCATGTCGAAGGTGACCATCATCGGTGCCGGCAAGTACGGGTCGACGACGGCGCAGCGAATCGCCGGAGCCGATCTGGCAGACGAAGTGGTGATGACCGACATCGTCGAGGGGCTTCCCCAGGGCCTGGCCCTCGACATGAACCAGTCCCGGCCCCTGGAGCGGTATCGCACCAAGGTGGTCGGCACCAACGACTATGCGGACACCGCCGGGAGCGATGTCGTCGTGATCACGGCGGGCCTCCCCCGCAAGCCGGGCATGAGCCGCATGGACCTCCTCGAGGTAAACGCCGGGATCGTCGCCGGCGTCACCAGGGAGATCATGAACTACTCCGAGAACCCGGTGATCATCGTGGTCACCAATCCACTCGATCAGATGACGACCCTGGCGGCCGAGGCGTCCGGCCTGGACCGCAGCCGGGTGATGGGCCAGGCCGGCAACCTGGACACCGCCCGCTTCATCCACTTCATCTCCGAGGCCGCCGGCGTCGACGTGCTCGACGTGGACGCCCTGACGCTCGGCAGCCACGGCGACACCATGGTGCCGGTGCCGTCCCAGTGCTTCGTGGCGGGCAAGCCACTCACCGAGGTGCTCGATGCGGAGACCATCGCGGCGCTCGTCGAACGCACCCGAAACGGTGGGGGAGAGATCGTCGGCCTGCTCAAGACCGGCAGCGCCTACTACGCACCCTCCTCGGCGGCCGCCAAGATGGTCAGGGCGGTCCTGTCCGATTCGGGTGAGCAGATGCCGGTGTGCGCCTGGACGACGGGCGAGTACGGGATCGACGGGGTCTACCTCGGCGTCCCGGCCACGATCGGCGCCGGGGGTGTGACGGGCATCGTCGAACTCGATCTCACCGCCGACGAACTGGCGGCGCTGCGGGCGGCGGCGGCGGCCGTCCAGGAGAAGGTCGACGAACTGGGTGGCCTCGATATCGGCTGAGTGTCGATCGGCGAAGTCCCTTGCGAATCAAGGGGATTTGCGCGCTCAGGACCTTTCCCGATGCTAGGGTTACACCTATGTCATTCACCCGGGAGGGGAGCTTCAGAATGAACAAGAGAGACCTGATCGACGCAGTGGCCGCCAAAACCGGCTCCAGCAAGGTCGATGCCGCCGCCGCGGTAGATGCGGTGTTCGGGACGATCTCGGGGGCCCTGGTTGCCCGCGAGAAGGTCGCGATCGCAGGCTTCGGCAACTTCGAGGCAAGAAAGGTCGGCGCCCGAATGGCCCGCAACCCGCAGACGGGTATGCAGGTACCGGTGGCCGAGCATCATGCCCCCAAGTTCAAGCCGGCATCGGCCCTGAAGGATTCCGTCCGCTAGGCGGACCGACGCCAGAACCCACTGAGGGCGCACCTCCGGGTGCGCCCTCAGTCGTTTTCGCAGGCCCCGCAAGGGTTTTTTGGGTTCGCAGGGCCTGGGTGGCTTGGCTCTAGTACTCGACGGCGACGCCCGCGCTCGCCTCGGCGAACTTGGTGAACACGGCCTGATTCATCATGATCTTGGCCATGTTGCCGGAGACCTTCATCTTGCCGGTCATGAACGCCATCTGGGTGTTCAGTTCCCCCTTGGAGATGGCCATGGCGGTGGCGTAGTCGTTGGTGATGGTGGCATCCGGGTCCTCGGCCGGACCGGCCCCGGCGGCGAGGCCGCCGTCCTTGATGGCGAGGTGGTAGACGGGTTCGGCGCCCTCGGGGGGATCGGTGATCTCGAACTGCAGGGTGAGATCGACGCTGGCGATGGCCGCCGTGAACGTCGGGTTGTGATTGACGGTGGTGGTGAGGGCTTCCAGCCACTCCTTCGTGAGGAACTTGGCCAACTGAGGCTCCTTTCGTATCGCCCGGCCGGGGCATGCCGTTGTCGGCGCCGCCGGGCCGTTGGTGCTCTGGACCGATCCTAGCGAGGTGCGCCGCCCAGTCTTGAGCGTTCGCTCAAATGATGCCCGCCGTCGACAGCGCGGCCCGGATCGCCGCCACGTCGTCGGGGGAGAGCGGCGCCAGGGGGCGGCGCACCGCACCGGGCCGGAGCCCGGTCATGGCGGCGGCCGCCTTCACGCCGCTGATCCCGTGCCGTTCGACCGCCGCCGCTACCTCCGTCAGCACGGCCTGGCGGGCGGTTGCCGCGGCCGGGGAGGCGACCGCCGCCGCCACCACTTCGCCGGCCAGGCCGCCTGCGTAGTTGCTGCTGGCGGTGATGCCGCCCCAGGCCCCGGCGGCGATGCTGAGGGTGAGGGCCGGCGTCGACCCCGAGTAGACCACGAAACCCTGCGGCGCTCCCTTCAGCAGCGCAGGCACCCTGACCGGCTGCCCCCCGGAATCCTTCATCCCCGCCACCGACGGGTGGCCGCTGAGGCCGGCCGCCACCGCGGTCGGCAGTTCGTAGCCGGTCACCTTGGGCACCGAGTAGAGGAACACCGGCAGCGGCGACCGGTCGGCCACCTCCCGGTAGTAGCCGGCCACCAGATCGTCCCGGCCCCGCACCAGCGAGGTCGGTGTCACCACCAGCAGCGCATCGGCGCCGCCGTCGGCCGCTTCGGCAGCCTGGGCAAGGGCGCCTCGCACCGTCTCGGCGGCGACGCCGCACATCAGGTAGGCGTCGGGGACGGCCGTCCTGGCGGCCGTCACCAGGGTGCGGCGCTCACCCTGCTCCAGGTAGGGGCCCTCGCCGGTCGAGCCCGCCACCAGGAAGCCCTCGAGGCCGAGGCCGGCGAGCAGCGCCAGGTTGGACCCGTGGGCATCGGGGTCGACCTCGCCCCGGTCGTCGAACGGCGTGATGATGGCGGGCATCAGGCGTGGTGGCGTGCGCATCTCGGCTCCCGGGTCGACAGCCGGAATCTACCGGGCCAGCATGGGGACATGGCCGCAGTACGGGTGCCCATCGAACGGGATCGCTTCATCGACCTGTTGCGGGTCGCCGGCGTGGCCATCGTCGTGTTCGGCCACTGGGCGGTCTTCGTGGTGTTTTGGGAGGGAGACGCCATCCGCGGGGTCAACGCCCTCTCGGTGATCCCCGCCATCCGGCCGGTGACGTGGATCGCCCAGGTGATGCCGCTGATGTTCTTCATCGGCGGCTTCTCGAATGCCAGGTCCCTGCAGCGCCGCAACGGGTCGGTCCGCTCGTTCCTCGAGAACCGGATGGTCCGTCTGCTGTGGCCCACCGCGGTCTTCATCGCCGTGTGGATGGTGCTCGGGTCGATCCAGGCGGCTGCCGACCTCCCCGACCCCGACCTGCTCAGAAGGGCCGCCGACGTGGCGGCGCTCCCCTTCTGGTTCCTCGGCATCTACCTGGTGGCCGTCGGCCTGGCCCCCGCCACGCTCCGGCTGCACGAGCGATACCGGTGGTGGGTTCCCGCCGCGATGGCAGCGGGCGCCCTGGCGATCGACCTGCTGTCCCGGGGTGGCGGGATGGGCGATCTGGGGGCGGTCAACTACCTCTTCGTGTGGCTGGCCGCCCACCAGGCGGGCTACTTCTACGCCGACGGGACCCTGGTGGCGGCCGGCCGCCGGGGGGCGGTGGTGATGGCGGGCCTCGGCCTGGCCGGGATGCTCGCCCTGACCACCTGGTTCGGGTACCCGGTGAGCATGGTCGAGGTCCCCGGCCAGGCAACCTCGAACACCGCACCCCCAGCGTCGGCCTGGTGTTCCTGACCCTGTGGCTGATCGGGTTGGCGATGGCGGTCCGGCCGCCGCTGATCTGGTGGCTGCAGCGA
>JAHJML010000149.1 GCA_018821365.1 Actinomycetota bacterium
GCGCCGTTCCACGACGCGATGATCCCCGCCGAGGTTGCTGCGGCGGTCGAAGCGATCCGGGCCGGCCTGGCCGACGGATCGATCCAGACCGGCATCTGCGGCATCGACGGCCTCTACCTCGGCGCAGGCTCCGCCTGCGACGCGGCGGCGGGCCCTCCTGCCGATTGGCCGGAGAAGATCGTGTTTGGGTTTGTGCCTTCGCAGGAGGCTTCGGAGTTGCAGGATGATGTGGATACCTTCGCTGGGATTCTCTCGGATGCGTTGGGGATCGAGGTCGAGGGGTATGTGGCCACCGAGTACACCGGTCTGGTTGCTGCGATGGGGACCGGGCAGGCCGATTTCGGTGCGTTTGGTCCTGCGGGGTTCGTGACGGCGGATCGGGCGTTCCCTGGTGAGTTGGAGTTGATCGCTCAGTCGGCCCGGTTTGGGTCGAATACGTATCACGGTCAGTGGTTCACCAATGACCCGACGTTGTGTGTGACGCCTCCGGCTCCGGGTGCCTTCGAGAATCTGGATCCGGCGACGGGTGAGCGCCTGGCGACGGGTGTGGCGACCCTGTTGGGGCCGACGGACACGTTTGCTCTGCAGGTGGGTTACAACGGTGACGGGACCCGCAAGGAGGGTATCTCTGAGGGTCTGGCGTGTGAGGCTCCGTTGGATGTGGTGGTCGGTAAGACCATCGCGTTCGGTACGGAGACTTCGACGTCGGGGTTCATTTTCCCGACGGTGCAGTTGAACAACCTTGGGATCACTGAGGATCAGTACACCTCGACGTTCTCCGGTGGCCATGACGCTTCGGTGCAGGCGGTGTACAACGGTGAGGCCGACATCGGTGTGTCCTTCGATGATGCTCGTTCGACCATCGCTGAGGACTTCCCCGATGTTGGTGACATGGTGATTGTGTTCAACATCACTCCCGATATCGCCAATGACGTGATCGCGGCCCGGGCGGCTCTGCCCGACAGCCTCAAGACGGCGTTCTATGACGCGATCGCTGCCTACATCGAGACCGACGAAGGCAAGGTTGTCATGGAGAACCTCTATAGCTGGACGGGGATCTCCCAGCCGGATCCGTCGTCGTTGGATCCGGTTGCCGATGCGATGGACCAGTTGGGTTACGGCCAGTAGCCCGGTCTTTGGGTAACTGACGACGGTTGGGGGCCACCTCCGGGTGGCCCCCAACGCGTCCAGGGAAATCGGGTCGCTTCCAGATCATCTAGGCTCTGGCTCTGATCGACGAGATCGGAGGAGTGACCCTTGATCGCCGACGGCGCTGCCACACCGACGGGTGCGAGGCGTGTGCTCTTCCGGGATCGACCAGGCGCGGGAGACCCATGGGTGCTCTGATCGTCTACCTGGCCTTCTGGGTGGTGGCGGCGTACCTGATCGGGTGGCTGGTCGGCAGGGCTGCCAAGGGACGGGGCCATGATGCGGACCGCTGGTTCTGGCTCGGGTTCTTCCTCGGCCCCATCGCGCTGATCGCCCTGTTGGCCGCCAAGCCCGGGAGCGGCGCCCCCGGCGCCGACCTCGAGGTCACCGATACCTCCTACCCGGACTTCGACCCGGCCGTCACCCCGATCCTCGAGGTGCGCGGCATCACCAAGACCTTCCCGGGGGTCATCGCCAACGAGAACGTCGACCTGGTGCTCAACAAGGGCGAGATCCACTGCCTGCTCGGCGAGAACGGAGCCGGCAAGAGCACCCTTGTCAATGTGATCTTCGGGTTGTACCACCCCGATGCGGGGTCCATCTACCTCAGGGGCCGGCAACTCGAGTTCAAGGGTGTCCGACATGCCATCTCGCAGGGGATCGGCATGGTGCACCAGCACTTCCAACTGATCCCGGTGCTGACCGTGGCCGAGAACGTCATCTTGGGCAACGAACTCACCACCGGGCCCCTCGTCGACATCGGTGAGGCCCGCCGTCGCATCCGGGAGATCGGGGAGAAGTACGGCCTCGAGGTGGATCCCGATGCCAAGGTCGGCGACCTGTCCGTCGGCGAACAACAGCGGGTCGAACTGGTCAAGGCCCTGTTCCGCCGGGCGGAGATCCTGATCCTCGACGAGCCCACCGCCGTGCTCACCCCGGGCGAGGTCGACGAGTTCTTTGCGGTGGTCAGGTCGCTGGTGGACCAGGGCAAGTCGATCATCTTCATCACCCACAAGCTGCGGGAGGTGCTGGCGGTCGCCGACCACATCACGGTGCTGCGGGGCGGCAAGGTGGCAGGCTCGGCGGACCCGGCCACCGCCACCCAGCAAACGCTGGCCAATCTGATGGTGGGCCGCGATGTGGTCTTCCGGGTCGAGAAGGGGGAGGCCCGGCCCGGTCGGGCCGTGCTCAGCGTCCACGACATGTGCGTCGAGGACGAGAGGGGCGTGCAGACCGTCAGCGACCTCAGCTTCGAGGTGAGGGCCGGCGAGATCTTCGGCATCGCAGGTGTCCAGGGCAACGGCCAGCGAGAACTGGTCGAGGCGGTCACCGGCATGCGCCGCAAGGTGGCGGGGAGCGTCGAGATCCTCGGCGAGGATGCCACCCGGTTCAAGCCACGCCAGATCACCGAACTGGGCACCGCCCACATACCCGAGGACCGCACCAAGCACGGCCTGGTCGGTCCCTACACCGTCGCCGACAACCTCGTCATCAACCGCTACCACAAGGCGCCCTACTCGCGAAGGGGCGTGCGCAACCAGGCCGCCATCCACGACGAGGCCGCCGTCCTGGTGGAGGAGTACGACATCCGGACCCCGTCCGTCGACGTTCCCGTCCACACACTGTCCGGGGGCAACCAGCAGAAGGTGATCGTCGCCAGGGAGTTGAGCGGCGACATCGGGGTGCTGATCGTCTCCCAGCCCACCCGGGGTCTCGACGTCGGATCGATCGAGTTCATCCACCAGCAGATCATCGGGATCCGCGATCGGGGCGCCGGGGTCCTGCTGGTGTCCGCCGAGTTGGATGAGATCCTCTCGCTGTCGGACCGGATCGGGGTGCTCTACCGGGGCAAGCTGGTCGGGATCTTCGATGCCGCCTCGACCACCCGCGAGCAACTCGGGTATCTGATGGCCACCGGTTCGACCCCCGACACCGAGGAGGTGGCGTCGTGACCGAGCGGGAGCGTGGCACGGGAGGCCGGCTCGGCCGGGCGTTGGGGGGCCTGCGGCGTAGCCTCGTGGAGGGGTTCAAGCTGCAGCCGGTGCTGGTGCCGCTCTATGCCATCCTGCTGTCCTTCGTGGTGGGAGGCATCCTGATCGCCATCGTCGGTGCCAATCCGTTCAAGGCGTACTACTGGCTGGTGCAGGGGATGCTCGGCGGGTGGGAACGGGTCGCATCGTCGATCGCCAGGTCGGTTCCCTACATCGGCTCGGCACTGGCACTGGCGTTCGCCTTCCGGGCCGGCCTGTTCAACATCGGCGCCGAGGGGCAGTTGCTCGTCGGGGGGATCGTCGCCGCCTGGGCGGGCACCTGGTCGTGGATGCTGGAGGTTCCCGGCGTCGTGGCCATCCCGGTGATCCTGATCGCCGGCGCAGCCGGCGGGGCGCTGTGGGGGTTCATCCCCGGCCTGCTGCGGGCCACCACCGGGGCCCACGAGGTGATCAGCACCATCATGCTCAACTGGATCGGGCTGTTCATGGTGCGCTGGCTGGTCAACAGCCGCGACCCGATCATCCTGCGCGACGCGGCCGCCAGCGTCCCCCGCACCCGACCGATCACCCCCACCGGGATCCTCCCCGAGATCTACGACAGCCAACCGACCCTGCATTGGGGACTGTTCGTGATGCTGGCGGTGTGTGTGCTGGTCGCCTACGTCCTCAAGAGGACCAACTTCGGGTTCGAGACCATCACGGTCGGCCTCAACCCCCATGCCGCCCACTACGCCGGGATGAGCGTCAACAAGATCATCATCCTCTCGATGACGCTGTCGGGGGCGTTCGCCGGCCTGGCGGCGGCCGGCGAGGTGTCCGGGATGGGCGCCACCCAGCCCTACCAACCGGGCCACTTCATCACCATGGGGTTCGATGGGATCGCCATTGCCCTGCTGGCGAGGGGCAATCCGATCGGGATCATCCCCGCCTCGCTGCTGTGGGGTGCCCTGCTGGTCGGGGCGCCGCTGATGCAGCAGCAGGCAGGCGTGTCGATCGACATCGTCAGGATCATCCAGTCGATGGTGCTGCTGTTCGTGGCCGCCGATGCCATCGTTCGGTTCATCTTCCGGGTCCGCTCCGATGAAGGCGGAGCCTTCCAGATGAGCGAGGAGGTGACCCTGTGATAGCCCGGCTGTGGTTCCAGACCGACCCGGCCGTCGAGGTGGCCGGTGCCGATCAGAACTTCTACCTCTACCTGCTGGTGGCGGCCGTGGTCGTGGGGGTCGCCGTCATCAACCGCCGCATCGCCGCCGCCCGCCATCGTGATCCGGCCACCTGGTACTGGCTCGGCGTCATCTTCCCGGTCGTCTCGTTGATCCTGCTCCTGGCACTTCCCGCCCTCGCCGTAGACGAGGGCCACCTTCGCCGCATCAGTCGACGCCAGATGGTCGGAATCGCCTTTGGGTTGATCGGGATCGTCCTGGTCTTCGTGCTGGCTCCCAACCTCATCACGGAGACCAGGTCGTTTGCCTTCGAGAAGCCGGTCGCCGGTGCGCAACTGCAGGTTGGGTTCAACCCGAGCGTCCTCGTGCTGGTGATCGGCATCGTCTATTGGATCGTGGCCGGCCTCTCGTTCCTGCCGGACCGCCACGATCGGGTCTCGATGGTCGCCCAGATCATCGCAGCGATGCTGGCGGTGCCCTTGATCGTGGGAATCGGTCTCGCCCTGTCGGCCAACTCCGTCAACACCAACGTGATGAACCTGTTCGACGAGTCGCTGGTGCTGGCGACCCCGATCGCTCTGGGAGCGATGACCGGCCTGTGGTCGGAGCGGGTGGGGATCATCAACATCGGCATCGAAGGGATGATGCTGGCGGGCGCCGGGGTCGGCTTCACCACCTACGCGGTGTTGGGCCAGTCCCGCAGCGTCGGGTGGCTGTGGTTCTCGATCCTGATCGCGGTCCTCAGCGGTGCGGCATTGGCGATGCTGCTGGCCTTCATCTCGATCCGCTACAACGTCAATCAGATCGTCGGGGGGGTGGTGATCAACATCCTCGCCATCGGTCTCACCGGGTTCCTGCGCAGCCAGGTGATCGTCACCAGTGGGTACAGCAAGGGGGTCGCCACCGCCGAGATCGCCATCCCCGGACTCAGCAAGATCCCCATCGTCGGGGAGACCTTCTTCACCGGCCGTCCCATCCACTTCCTGATGTACGTGGTGGTGTTCCTGACGTGGCTGGTGATGTTCCGCACCGCCTGGGGTCTGCGGGTCCGCTCGGCGGGGGAGAACCCCCATGCCGCCGAGACCCTCGGCATCGATGTCGTCAAACTCCGCTACCAATCGGTGCTGGTGGGCGGTCTGATCGCCGGCCTGGCGGGAGCCTGGTTCTCGATGGAGAGCCAATCGGGATTCGAGGACAACATGACCAACGCGGCAGGGTTCATCGCCCTGGCCGCCATGATCTTCGGCAAGTGGACTCCGTGGGGCGCCTTCGGCGGCGCCATGCTGTTCGGGTTCGCCAGGGCGCTGGGCACCCGCCTGCAGTTCCTCGATGTGGAGATCGGCGGTTTCGGGATACCCAGCGAGTTCTTCCAGGCGGTGCCCTTCATCGTGACGCTGGTGGTGGTGGCGGGGGCGCTGGGGAGAGCGATCCCACCGGCCGCCGAGGGCCAGCCCTACACGCCCGCCAAGTAGTCCGGCGCGCCCTGGTCCGCTCCTCTCTCGCGACGGCGGTACCCTCGTGCCGCCATGCGCACCCGAACCCCCGTCTTGATTGCACTGCTGGCGTCGGCCTACGTCGCCGCCCAGATGCTGGCCGACATCTCCAGCCTCAAGATCACCGAGGTGGCCGGCTTCAGCATGGACGCCGGCACCCTGGTCTACCCGTTCACCTTCACGCTGCGGGATCTGGTGCACAAGGTGGCCGGCAAACAGGTGGCGAGAGCGCTCATCGTGGCGGCGGCCGTCGCCAACCTGTTCATGGCGGGCCTGTTCTGGGTGGTCGACAAGCTCCCGGCGGTCGGCGGGGTCGGTCCTCAGACCGAGCAGTTCGGCGCGGTGCTCGCTCCGGTCTGGCGGATCGTGTTCGCCTCGATCATCGCCGAGGTCGTCTCGGAACTGATCGACACCGAGGCCTACTCCGCCTGGGCGCGGCGGTTCGGGGAGCGGCGCCAGTGGGGCCGGGTGCTGGTGTCGAATGCCATCGCGATCCCCGTCGACACGGTGATCTTCGTGCTGATCGCCTTTGCGGGGGTGGTCTCTTCCGGCGGGGTCTGGGAGATCTTCACCACCAACGTCGCCGTCAAGGGGGTGGTCACGGTGGTGTCGATCCCATGGATCTACATGGTGCGGTCCCGGGGCGCCGACCAGGCCGGGGATCAGCCCCCTGCGTCGGGAGAGACCCGTCCGTAGAAGGTGATCTGCTGCATCGCCAACTCGGGGAAGGGCTCCTTCCCCTCGAAGGTCTGACCCGGGTACGAGCTGGTGATCGTGATGGTCAGGCTCGAGGTGCGGATGCTGCCGATCTGGACCTTCTGGGGCTGGTTGGTGTCATCGAACTCCCAGATGATCGACTGGACGATGTCGTCGCTCTTGATCTCGATCCCCTTGACCCTGGCGTTGCGCCGGAAGCGCTCTTCGTCCTGCACGTTGTCGATGAACAACTCGGTGATCTGCACCGGTGGGGAGAACAGGAACGTCAATTCGGCACCGACGCCACCCTCGGTGGCGTTCCACCGATTCTCGGGGTCCGTGTCGGTCAGTGCGCTGCACGGGAAGGCGGCGAGCTCCGAGCTGCACCGGGTGCTGACCGGTGTCAACGCCTTGATCTCCACCGGGATCGAGGTCGTGGTGGTGGTCGTCGACTCGACGGCCTCGCCGCCGCCGCGGAACACGTTGACCATCAGAGCGAGCAGGGCCACGGAGAGGATGACTCCGGCCAGCACCATCAGTGCTCTGGCACCGGCGGTGGTGCGGAGCATCGGCTGCGGGGCCACGGGCATGCCCGCCTGGCCGATCCGGGCGCCGCAGGATTCGCAGTGACGGTTGTCGGGAGGGTTGGGGGCTCCACACGAGGGGCAAGGGAGGGCGTAGCTCGGACCGGGCACCTCCGCCCGCCCGGCGGCCGGACTGCCGGAGCCGCGCCGGCCACGGGACTGCCGCTCGGCGGGGGGTCCGCTCTCGAGGTTGAATGGCTCGAAGAGGTCGTCGAAACCCTCCGGCTCATCTGTACGATCGTTGTCCACTGCCACCTCGACGGAAACCGCGGTCGACCCGGCGGTGCCGGGGCATGCGGTATTCTGCCACGGATCGAATGATTTCCGGCTTCGCATCTGCGCTTTCCCAGGTTCGGCCCACCGAGGCGTGGACCGCTTCATCGGTGGTTGCCGGCGTATTGCTGCTCGGAGCGGTCGCCGCCGCCGCGGTGGCCTGGGCGGTTCATGTCGCAACCCGTCGATAGGGTGGCTGGGTGAGCTACCAATGCGAGGTCTGCGGCCACCGCAGCATCAAATGGATGGGCTTCTGCCCACAATGCCGCAGCGACGGTGCTCTGATCGAGGAGAGGCGCCCCTCCATTGCTGCCAAGCGGGCCGCCAAGGCGGCGGTGGTCTCCATTGCCAACATCGACGGAGTCGCCGAGTCCCGGCGCTCCATCGGCATCGGCGAGTTGGATCGGGTGCTGGGTGGCGGCCTGGTGCCGGGCGCCGTGATCCTGATGGGCGGGGAACCCGGGGTCGGCAAGTCGACCCTGCTCCTGCAGGCGGCCGGCGCTCTGGCGGCCTCCGGCGGCACCGCCCTCGTCGCCACCGCCGAGGAATCCGCTCATCAGGTCGGCATCCGGGCGCGGCGCCTCGGGGTGGATCACCCGGCTGTGCTGCTGGCGGCCGAGCGCGACGTCGATGCGATCGTGGCGGCCGCCGCCGAGATCCGGCCTGATCTCCTGGTGGTCGACTCGGTGCAGACGGTGGGGGTGGCCGAGGTCGGCGGCTCTCCCGGCGGGGTCGCCCAGGTCAGGGAGTCGGCGGCCCGGCTGATCCACTTCGCCAAGGAATCCGGGGTGCCGGTGGTGTTGGTCGGCCACATCACCAAGGATGGCGGCATCGCCGGCCCCAAACTGCTGGAGCACGTGGTCGACGTCGTGCTCTACCTGGAAGGCGATGTCGAGCGCGGTCTTCGCATGGTGCGGAGCCTCAAGAATCGGTTCGGGGCCACCCATCAGGTCGGTCTGTTCGAGATGCGGGACATCGGGATGATCGAGGTCCCCGATCCGAGCGAGTGGATGCTGGCCAAGTGGCGGGGTAGCGTGCCCGGGAGTGTGGTGTTCCCCGCCATCGACGGACGGCGCCCGATGCTCGTCGAGGTCCAGGCACTGGTTGCCGAAGCCACCACCCCCCAGCCACGCAGGAGTGTCCAGGGGATCGAGGCCGCCCGGGTCCATCAGTTGCTCGCCGTCCTCGAACGACACGCCGGGCTGGGGTTCGCCGGCAAGGACGTGTACGTGGGTGTGGTCGGGGGCATCCGACTCCGCGACCCCGGCGCCGACCTGCCGACGGCCCTGGCCATCGTGTCGTCACTGCTCGATGAGCCGACCGGGCCGATCGCTGCCTGGGGCGAAGTGGGGCTCACCGGAGAGGTGCGCTCGGTCGCCCACCACGATCGTCGGGCAGAGGAGGTGGCTCGCCTCGGCATCGAGAAGGTGGTGGCACCGGCGGGCAACGGCCGGGATCGCATCGAGCGGGCGCTCCAGACGGCCGGTCTGCTGCCGGGGCAGACGGCGGGCGTCGGGGTCTCGGGATCTCGGGCCGTGTAGTAGCGTCCCGGGGGATGACACAGCGCGAACAACTCGACATCCTCCGCACGCTGGCGCCCGGCAAACCGCTGCGGGACGCCATCGACCTCATCCTCCGCCAGGATTCTGGAGCCCTGATCGTTCTCGGCTACGGAGCGGATGTCGAGGCCATCTGCAGCGGGGGCTTCCATCTCAACGGTGCCGACTTCAGCCCATCCCGCCTCGCCGAGTTGGCCAAGATGGATGGAGCCGTCATCTGCGATGCAGCCGCCGAGGTCATCTACCGGGCCAACGTCCATCTGTTGCCCGACGGGTCGATTCGGACCGACGAGGCGGGGACCCGGCACCGGACCGCCGAGCGGACCGCCAAACAGGTCGGCCGGCCCTGTGTCGTGGTCAGCGAGGGGCGGGGATCGGTGGCCGTGTACACCCAGCGCGGCAAGTACGAGCTTCGCAACCCGACGACCCTGTTGGCCCAGGCCAACCAGAACCTCTTGACCCTCGAGCGTTTCCGCCGCCGACTCACCGACGCCGAAGCCCGGCTCACCCAATTGGAGGTCGATGACCTGGCCACCTATCGGGACGTGGTGCTGCTGCTGCAGCGGGCGGCGTTGGTGCAGCGGGTTGCCGCATTCGTGGAGAACTACGCCGTCGAGTTGGGCGGTGAAGGTGACATCATCCACATCCAGGTGGATGATCTCCTGTTGGGAGTGCACAGGACGGCTGGTCTGGTCTACGCCGACTTCGCCCGGGCCTACCCGCCCGGGCTCACAGACCCGCTGTCGGTGCTGGCGAGCGTCGACACCGAGCATCTGTCCGATCCGAGCCGGGTGGCGGCTCAACTGGACTTCGGGCCCCTCGACAGCCTGGCCCGATCCAGGGGTCGCCGGGTGCTCGATCGATTGCCGCGGCTTCCCGACGCCGTCAAGGACTCGCTGGTAGGACGTTTCGACAACCTGCAGGGCCTTCTGCACGCGAGCGTGGCCGACCTGGACGATGTGGAGGGGGTCGGGCGGGCCAGGGCCCGCCAGCTCCGCACCTATTTCGACCGACTGCTCGACAGCAGCCGCGGCTGGGGTCTCGAAGAGGACTGACGACTCCTCCCCGGGTTGCGGGAATCCACCCCGTCGACGATGGTTGGATTCGGGCACCGATCTACAATGCCCCGGCAGCGCAGGGAGAGTATGGCCACCAAGAAGACGACGGATACCGCCCCGGCGGCGAAGAAGCCGGCAGCCAAGAAGCCGGCACCCAAGCAGCCCGCAGCGAAGAAGCCGGTGGCGAAGAAGCCGGTGGCGAAGAAGCCGGTGGCGAAGAAGCCGGCACCCAAGCAGCCCGCAGCCAAGAAACCGGCGGCGAAGAAGGCGGCGGGCACGCCATCGGCGGCGCCGGCCAAGATGCCGGTGGCCAAGAAACCGGCCGCCAAGAAGCCCGTGTCCCCGTTCCGGGTCGGCGACAAGGTCGTCTACCCGCATCACGGCGCCGCCGTCATCACCAAGAAGGAGCGGCGCGAGTTCAACGGCACCCGCACCGAGTTCTTCGTGCTGCAGGTGGCGACCGATCAATTGTTGCTCAGGGTGCCGGTTGCCAACGCGGAGGAACTCGGGGTGCGGCCCGTCATCTCCAAGAACGCCGCCCGCAAGGTGTTCGCCACCTTCAAGGACGATCCGCAGGAGGCCGGGGCCAACTGGAGCCGCTGGTACAAGCTCCTGACCGAGAAGATCAACAGCGGCGACATCTATCAGGTGGCCGAGGTCGTCAGGGATCTCACCTATGCGCAGCAGGCCAAGGGCATCTCGCCCGCCCTCAAGCGCATGCTGTCCAAGGCGCGGTTGATCCTGACCAGCGAGTTGCGTTTTGCCCTCGACGTCAGCGAAGAGGACGCCACCAAGCGCCTCGATCGGGCCCTTCCCAGGGTGGAGCTACCCGAGGATGAGTGACCCGGGTGGCCCCCGATGATCATCGAGGCCGTTCGACTCGTCATCACCCTGGCGTTCACCGCCATCGGCTTCGTGATCGGGAACTCTCTCCCCGGGTGGACCGAAGGATCGACCATCGACCCCGATGTGTCCATCATCATGGGAGCGCTCGTCGGCGCCGGAACAGGTTATGTGCTCGGCGGCCTGACCGGCCGGCTGGTGAGGAAGGGTCTCGATCGGGCCCCCGACCTCGTCGCCAGGGCCACCGGACCCCAGTTGTTTGCCGGCACCTTCGGCCTGCTCGCCGGGTTGCTGGTGGGCGTGGTGTTCGCGGTGCCGATCGTCTTGCTGCTCCCGCCCGTGATCGGGTGGCCGTTGGCGGCGCTGGTGGTGCTGGTGCTGGCCTCGGCCGGCAGCAGGGTATTCGCCTCCCGATCCGGCGACCTGCTGGTTGCCGCCGGCATCCGGGATGCCCGCCCTCCTTCGGCGTCGGGAGCCACCGGCCTCCCGTCGTTCCTGGTCGACAGCAGCGCAGCCATCGACGGGCGGCTCCTGGAGTTGTGCCGGGCGGGGCTGGTGAGGGGGGAGATCTGGGTTCCGGGATTCGTCATCGACGAACTGCAGGGCATCGCCGACTCGGGTGAGAAGCGCAAGCGGCGCCGGGGGCGTCGCGGTCTCGATGTCCTCGACGCGCTGCGGGACGTCCCCGACACCGTGCTCAAGAGCACCGACGAGAGCCCGGCGGGGTTCGAGGAGGTCGATGCCAAACTGGTGGCTCTCGCCGTCAAGTGGGACGCCACCCTGATATCCACCGATCACAACCTCACCAAGGCGGCGTCGCTACGGGGGATCAAGGTGCTCAATCCCCATGCCCTCGGTGAGTCGCTCCGGCCGAGCGTGGCGCCGGGTGACGTCGTCTCCATCGAGATAGAACGGGAGGGGACCGAACCGGGCCAGGGTGTCGGCTTCCTCGACGACGGCACCATGGTCGTGGTCGAGGGAGGGGCCTCGCTGGTCGGCCAGACCATCGAGATCGAGGTGGCCAGCGCCATGCGCACCTCCATCGGGCGGATGCTGTTCGGCCGAGTCGACCAGTGACCCTGGGGGGCGTCGTCGTCGCCGCCGGCCGCGGAGAGCGATTCGGCGGGCCCAAGGCACCGGTCGAGGTGGGCGGGACGCCGATGTGGCGGCGGGGGGTCGCCTTGCTCGAGGCGGCGGGGGCGGTGCAGGTGGTGGTGGTGGGCGACGTGCCGGGTGGGATCCCCGGCGGTGAACGGCGCCGCGACAGTGTCGCCATCGGCGTGGCTGCACTCGAGGAGGGCGTCGACATGGTCCTGGTGCACGATGCGGCCCGCCCGTTGGCCGATGCATCGCTGGCCTCCCGGGTCGTCGAACGCCTCCTCCGCGGCGACGTCGATGCGGTCGTGCCGGTCGTCCCGGTTCGGGACACCATCAAGCGCCTGGCGGGTGAGGTGGTCGTGGAGACGATCGATCGATCCGCTCTCGCAGCGGCCCAGACCCCGCAGGGTTTCCGGGTCGCAGCCCTGGCGGCGGCCCAGGCGGCCGACGGCGCCGATGCCTCGGATGAGGCGGCGTTGATCGAGCGCAACGGCGGGGTGGTGGTGACGGTGCCGGGAGATCCCGGCAACCTCAAGGTGACCTACCCCGAGGATTTGGCGATCGTGGAGGCGTACCGGTGACCACCCGGGTCGGCTGGGGGTTCGACGCCCACCGCTTCTCGACCACCGGGACGGTGCTGCTTGCCGGGATCATGGCCGACTCGTCCCGGGGGATCACTGCCACCTCCGATGGCGACGTGCCCGCCCACGCCGTCGCCGACGCACTGCTGGGCGCCGCCGCCCTCGGCGACCTGGGGACGCTGTTTCCGTCCTCCGACCCTGCCTGGGCCGGCGCCGACAGCATGGCGTTGCTCGACGATGTGGTGGGGCGGGTGATCGCCGCCGGCTATCGGGTGGCCTCGCTCGACCTGACGATCATCGCCGAGACCGTTCGAGTGGCTCCCTTCCGGGAAGCGATTCGGGAGGCATTGGCGGGCCGGCTTGGGGTCGATTTCGCAGCCGTGTCGGTCAAGGCGACCACGACCGACGGGATGGGCTTCCTGGGTGCCGACGAGGGTCTAGCCGCGGTCGCCGTCGCGGTGCTCGAAGGCTGACCGGGCGTCGCCGGGGACGTTGGTGATGATCCCGTCGACGCCGGCACCGGCAAGCCGCACCATCTCGTCGGTGTCGTCGGTGGTCCACACGATCACCAGCAGCCCGGCCGCATGGGCGGCGTCGACCACCTCGGCGGCTCGGTCGCCGGCCAGCGCATCGACGTAGGGATGGATCGACGTGTGCCCGGCCGCCGCCGCCGGCCCGATCGAAGTCATCGGGTCGATGCCGACGTCGACCAGCCAGCCGGTCTCGATCGGAGGGAGAGCCTGCGCGACCACCCGGATCGTCTCGGGATTGAACGACGACACCAGAAAGCGATCGATCGAAGCCGACTCGCTGATGGCCGCCACCGTCAGGTGGGCCACCTGCTGGGACTCGTCCCAGTCGGGGTCGGCCGGAGAGTTCTTGATCTCGAGGTTCACCCACATCCCGGCGCAGGCGGCCACTGCGTCGGTGAGATCCGGCACCCAGGGGGCGGCCTCCTCGAGGTCGTCCCGGTCCATCTCGATGATGGGCCCCACCTCCGGGACGACGGCGTCGTGGTGCACCACCAGCACGCCGTCGGCGGTCACCCGGACATCCATCTCGGCCGCATCGGACCCCAATGCGAATGCCTCCCGGAATGCCGCCAGGGTGTTCTCCCGGAGCGTGCGAGAGGCGCCGCGGTGAGCGATCACCCACGGCCGGTTTGGTGGCTTCTGCATGGCTGGGAGGGTAACGCGTGGCTGATACCATCCGCGGCCAATGCAGGTGTACAACACACTCGGACGCGCGACCGAGGAGTTCCGCCCCAGGGTGGCGGGCGAGGTGTCCATGTACGTGTGCGGCCCCACTGTCCAGTCGGCGCCTCACGTCGGGCACGGCCGTCAGGCGGTCGCCTTCGACATCATGCGGCGGTATCTGGCGTGGCGGGGCTATCGGGTCCGCTACGTCACCAACATCACCGATGTCGAGGACAAGATCATCGCCGCCGCCGACGAGCGAGGGGTCACTACCCAGCAGGTGGCGACCGAAGCCACCGCCCAGTTCCTCGATGCCTACGGCCGCCTCGGGGTGGCCGACCCCGATGTGCTGCTGTATGCGACCGAGCACATCGACGAGATGCTCGACACCATTGGACGGCTGATCGAACGGGGCCACGCCTATCCGGCCGGCGGCAGTGTCTGGTTTGCGGTCCGGTCCCAGTCGGGATACGGGAAGCTGTCTGGCCGCAACCCCGATGAGTTGCGCGCCGGCGCCGGCCTCGATCCCGGGGACGACAAGCGAGACCCGCTCGACTTCGCCCTCTGGAAGGCCGCCAAGCCGGGAGAGCCGTCCTGGGAGTCACCGTGGGGGCCGGGGCGGCCCGGGTGGCACATCGAGTGCTCTGCGATGGCCATTGCCGAGTTGGGGTTCGGGTTCGACATCCACGGCGGCGGTCTCGACCTGGTCTTTCCTCACCACGAGAACGAGATCGCCCAGTCGGAGGCCGCCTTCGGCGCCGCTCCGTTTGCGCGCTACTGGCTCCACAACGGGATGGTCCGCCTCAAGGGTGAGAAGATGGCCAAGAGCACCGGCATGGTGGTCGGGTTGCTCGACCTCCTCGACAGGTACCCGC
>JAHJML010000150.1 GCA_018821365.1 Actinomycetota bacterium
CGTCTCAACGAAGTCGGTGTCGACGACCGCCGTGATTTCAAGAGCGACGGGGGGAGATGTCTTCTTGAAGAGGAAGTCCACCATCATCGGCTCCGAGCCGTCATCGTGGCGGCATGGCATACCGAGCGGCCGTCCAATCGCCCACTCGGATACGGCGGCGACGGCGAGCGCCACCGCCATTTCGCTGTCGGTACTGCCCATTGTGAAGCGACCGTACCACTCCCGCTCTGGGAACATTCCCGTACTCTGGGCGAGAGTGCTGTCGCCAGTGAGGGGTGTGTGCTTAAGAATCGCCACCCCAGGGTGGGCAGACCTCATGTCGACGGATCATTCCCTCTGGTGGGCGTGTCGGTGGTGGCGCCTGCAGAGGAGTTGGAGGTTGCCGAGGGAGGTGGGCCCTCCGTCGGCCCAGTGGTGACGGTGGTGGGCGTCGCACCAGGCGGCGGGGGTGTCACAGCCGGGGTGGGTGCAGTGCCGGTCCCTCGCCACGAGTGCCCGGCGGAGGCCGGGCGGGATGACCCGGGTGGCGCGCCCAACGTCGAGGGGCTGTGAGTCCGGGCCGGTGATCACACGGGTCACCTTGGCGTCGCAGGCCAGCCTTCTGGCTGCCGAGGGGGTGATGACGCCGGCGTGATCGAGGTCGCAGTGCCGTCCGGCTCGTCCTTCCAGGGTGTCCAGGTCCAGGTGGACGACGAGATGAGGTTTCTCCCCGCCCACGGTGGGTCGGTCCGAGGAGTCGAGGTGGCGGCGGCAGATCTCCACCAACGCATCGGCACGGCGTTGTGCCGGGGTGCGCCGGTCTGTGGGATCCAGGTTCTGAGGGTCGGTGATGGAGCGCAGGGCGGCGAGGAGGGTGGCCCCGCCTTCGGAGTCCAACTGCCCGTCGATGCGGACGATCCCTCCCCAGGTGGTCGAGGCGTGGAGGGCTCGCTTTCGGTAGGCACGGTCGGCGTCGCGGAGGTGACCTTCATGGTCGGCGAGCCTTCTCCAATGGGCGAGAGCATGGCGGAAATCGGAAGCATCCAGGTTGTGGGCCTGGGCGACCAGGACCGCCTCGTCGCGGGCGAAGGCCTGTGGTTCGGTGTCCCGGGCCTCCACCAGCGCCCTGACCCGGGGTTCGGACAACCGGCCGTCACAAAACGCCCGCCGGGTGTGGGGCATGTGCCGCAGACCCCTGGCGGTGCGCACCCGGGAACGGCACACCTCCGCAGGGTCACCACTCAGGGACATCAGCCAACCGGTCGTAGACCCGAACCCGTCGGCGACCGGCAGTCCCCGCCGATCGGCCTCTGAGACCCGGGAGGCAAGGACTGCTTGCAGGCGGGAGATCTCCTCGCCGAGGGCAACGATCTCTTCGACCAGCATCCGATCATCCAGCGCCTCGGCCGCCGGCCATGGATCGAACCCAACCGGGATGACCTCCGCAGCGAGAGTGGCTTCCGATCCCATACCTCACCGTATCCCCCGGGTATGACACGAAAGAACGGATGAGGCTCCGGTGGTGAACCCGGCCCACCCGCCACGCGCGAGCGGCCCCCGGCGAACCGGGGGCCCCTCCTCGAACCGGTACCGACTCAGCCGACCAGCAGTGCGCTCATCCGCTCGACGAGATCGACCACCCGGTTGGAGTAGCCCCACTCGTTGTCGTACCAGGACAGCAACTTCACCTTGTTGCCACCGAGCACGATGGTCGACGGGGCGTCGAAGATGCTCGAGTGGGGGTTGCCGATGATGTCCGTCGACACCAGGAAGTCCTCGGTGTACTGGACGATGCCGGCCATCGGGCCGTCGGCGGCCTTCTTGACGGCCGCATTGACCTGTTCGACGGTGACGTTCGTCTTCAGTTCGACCACCAGGTCGACCGTCGAGCCGTCCGGCACCGGCACCCGCATGGCGATCCCGTCGAACTTGCCGTTGAGGGCCGGGAGCACCTTGCCCACCGCCTTGGCGGCGCCGGTGGTGGTGGGGATGATGTTCTCCGTGGCGGCCCTGGCCCGGCGGAAGTCCTTGTGGGGGACGTCGGCGAGGCGCTGGTCGTTGGTGTAGGCGTGCACCGTCGTCATCAGGCCCCGCACGATCCCGAACTCGTCGTCGAGGATCTTGGCGATGGGTGCCAGGCAGTTGGTGGTGCAAGAGGCGTTGGAGACGATCTCGTCCTCGGGGCCCAGGTCGTCGTCGTTGACGCCGAGCACCACGGTGGCGTCCAGTTCGTCCTTGGCGGGAACGGTCAGGATGACCCGCTTGGCGCCGGCCTCGATGTGGCGGGCGACGGCCTCCCGGGTGCGGAACACGCCGGTCGACTCGATGACGATGTCGACCTTGAGTTCCGCCCAGGGGAGATCGGCAGGGTCCATGACCGTCAGCAGTTTGGCGCGATGCCCGCCCGCCACCAGATACCCGTCCTCGAGGGTCGCCCCGCCGGGGAACTCGCCCATGACGGTGTCGTGACGAAGCAGGTAGGTGGCCATCTCGTCGTCCGCCAGGTCGTTGATGGCAACGATCTCGATGCCCGCCTCGGGACGCTGGCTGATCACGCGGTACACCGACCGTCCGATCCTCCCGAACCCGTTGATGGCCACGCGGGTCATGAGGACACCTCCTGCTTCGTGAACTCGGCGAGTTTCTCCATCAGTTCGACGGCCCGGGCGGCGTAGCCCCAGCCGTTGTCGAACCAGATGATCGCCTTGATCATCGTCTCGTCGATGACCACCGTGGCGAGGCCGTCGAACACCGCCGAGTGGGTGTTGCCGATGACATCGCTGGAGACGACCGGTTCCTCGGTGTACTCGAGGATGCGGCTGTCCGCCGCCGCCTTCTTGATGGCGGCGTTGACCGACTCGCGGGTCACCGGCGTCTCGAGGAAGGCCACCAGGTCGACGGTGGAACCGTCGGGAACCGGCACGTTGAGCGCCATCCCCGCCAACTTGCCCTTCACCGCCGGGAGCACCCGTTCGATGATCTCGGGCGAGTTGGTCGGTCCCGGGATGATGTTCTCGGCGGCGGCCCTGCTGAGGCGGAGGCTGTCACCGGGGACATCGGCCAATCGCTGGGTGTTGGTGTAGGCGTGCACCGTGGTGTAGAGGGCGCTGTCGATGCCGAACTCGTCGTCGAGGATCTTCAGCACCGGGGCCAGGGCGTTGGAGGTATTCGACCCCAGCGAGATGATCCGGTCGCCGGAATCGAGCACCTCGTCGTTGACACCCATCACCAGGGTCTCGATGGCCGAGGGGTCGTCGGGGACCGTGGCCAGGATGACGTAGCCGGCGCCGTTGTCGAGGTGGCCCTGGCATTCGGCGACGGTGCGGTGCTTGGTGGTGGCCTGCACCACGACGTCGACGCCGTAGGCGGCCCAGTCGACGTCCTTGGGATCGGCGTGCTTGAGCATCGGGATCGATCGGTCCCCGATGGTGAGGCTGCCGTTGGCGAGGCCGATCGGCTTGGGGAACCGGCCGAAGATCGTGTCGTACCTCAATAGGTAGACGAGGGCTTCGGGGTCGGCGATGTCGACGATCGCAGCCACCTCGATGGAGGGATGACCCTCCAACTGGCGGAATACGTTGCGTCCGATGCGGCCGAACCCCATCAGCCCCACGCGGAACTTGTCCATGTGCGCTCCTGTGGGTTGAACCTGCGCAGGCTAATCGGTCTCTGGAGGGTATCCGGCGCCACGTAGTACGGTTGCCGCCGATGGCATTCCCGGCCCCCGATCCGGATCTCGCCGCAGACCTCATCCGGGGTCGGGGCGACGTGGACGGTCTCTTCGCTGAGGCCTGTCGGCTTCGCGACGAAGGCAAGGGCCGGACCATCACCTACTCCCGCAAGGTGTTCATCCCCCTCACCACCCTCTGCCGGGATCGCTGCACCTACTGCACCTTCGCCAAGCCGCCCGGGGCGGGCGGCGCCTACCTGGAGCCGGAGGATGTGATGTCCATCGCCAGGTCGGGCGAGGCGGCGGGGTGCACCGAGGCCCTGTTCACTCTGGGGGACCTGCCCGAGGAGCGCTGGCCGCAGGCCCGGGCGTTCCTGAACGAGCGGGGACTCGTCTCGACCATCGAGTACGTGGCCCGGATGTCGGAGCGGGTGGTGGAGGAGACCTCACTGTTCCCCCACGCCAACCCCGGGGTCATGAGCGAGGCCGACATCGTCGCGCTGCGGCCGTCGAACCTGTCGATGGGGCTGATGCTCGAGAACGTCTCCCGGCGGCTCACCGGGATCGGCATGCCCCATCACGGGTCGCCGGACAAGGAACCGGCGGTGCGGGTGGCCACCATCGAAGCCGCCGCCCGCCGTGACGTCCCCTTCACCACCGGGTTGCTGATCGGCATCGGGGAGACCATCGAGGAGATCGTCGACAGCTTGTTGGCCATCCACCGACTCGACCGCGGCGGTATCCAAGAGGTGATCATCCAGAACTTCCGGGCGAAAGCCGACACGCCGATGCGCCGCGACCCGGAGCCGACCGTCCAGTTCACCGCCAGGGTGGCGGCGGCCGCTCGCTGGATCCTGGGCGGGCGAGTCAACCTGCAGGTGCCCCCCAACCTGACCGACCGCTTCGAGGTGTACCTCGGCGCCGGGATCAACGACTGGGGCGGTGTCTCGCCGCTCACCATCGACTGGGTCAACCCGGAAGCTCCCTGGCCGCACCTCGACGAGTTGCGGGCCAGGACCGAAGCGGCCGGATTCCGCCTGGCGCCCCGCTTGCCCGCCTACCCCGAGTACCTCGACGATCGCTGGATCGACCCCGTCCTGCTGCCGGCGGCCCTCGATGCCGTCGACGACGAGGGATACGCCCTAGCCCCACAGGCGATCGCATGATCACGTTCTGCCGGCTCCGTCCCGTCGATGCGCCGACCCCGTCATGGGCGGCGGCGCGCCGCGCCGAGGGCAGCACCGTGGCCGAGATCACCGATACCACCGTCGAGACGGTGGCCGCCTGCCTGGACGGCGGCCTGCTGCC
>JAHJML010000151.1 GCA_018821365.1 Actinomycetota bacterium
CACCGCCCTCTTCGTCTGGCACGACGGGATCGGGGCAGCCGACTGCCCCCTCCGCATCCTCGACCCGGGCCAATCCATCGTGTGCACGGCCACCACCACCGCCGGCAGCGGCGAGCAGTCCTCCACCGTCGAGGCCGGCACCTGGAGCACCGGGGGGGATCGGGTCGCGACAGATTCCGTCGTGTACTGGCACACGGTCGTGGCCCCCCCGGCCGGCCCCGCCCTCGACCTCGAGATCTTCGTCGACGGCCAACCCGCCGGGACCACCCCCGGCCCCGCAGTGGACGCAGGAGCCCAGGTCACCATCGACTACCGGGCCACCAACCGCGGCGGGGGTCCCCTCTACGCGCTGTGGTTGTGGGAACCGGGCTACGGCAGGATCACCTGCCCGACGAGGACCATTCCCGTCGACGGCACCGTGGTGTGCACCCGCCAGGTGACGGCCGGGCCGGGCAACACCGCCGGCGAGGCAATCGCCAGGGCGTGGGACGCGGCAGGCACCCAGGTGGAGGACGTGGCCGAGTACTCCTTCTTCGGCACCGCCCTTGCCCCGGCCGTCGACATCCAGGTGTACGTGGAGGGATGGGACGCCGACACTCCGCCCGGCCCCCGCCTGCTGACCCCCGGCGAGGTCATCCACTTCACCTACGTGGTCACCAATACCGGCAAGACCCCGCTCACCGGCATCACCGTCGACGACAGCCGGCGCGGTGGTGTCGACTGTCCCCGCACCGATCTGGGCATCGGGCAGGCGATGACCTGCACCGACGACGACATCACCCGGTGGGGCAACCACGGTGCGGTCGGCACGGTCCGCGCCGACGCCGCCGGGACCGCCATCTCCGACACCGACCCGGTCTACTGGCACACCCGCGACCAACCCCGCATCCACGACCTGCGCCTGGAGGTGTCGGTGAACAACAACCCCGCCGACACCGCCCCGGGCCCCATCGTCCACGTCCCCGGATCGGTGCAGTTCTCCTATGTGATCGAGAACCGGGGCAACACCTGGATGAACCAGGTCATCATTGCCCACCCGGGAGTGCTGGAATCGTCGATCAGGTGCACCGGGGACCGGACCCTCAACGCGGGGGAGACGCTCCGCTGCACGGCGACGGTGCCGGCCGTCTCGGGGGTGTATGCCGAGGTCATCACGGTGTACGCCTGGGACAACGACGGGCGCCTGGCGACCGCCGAGGACCCGGTCCACTACACCGCCATCCAGTAGCGGCCGTCGATCGATCGCACCAGGGCCGGCAGGAGCGCCGCTCAGCGGACCGCGTTGCGGAAGGCCTCCCGGATACGGGTCTTGCCACTGCTCAGCAGTCCGCCCGAGTAGACCCGTTCGGCCACCAGGATCAACCCATAGGCCGCCAGCACCAGGAGGGTGATCGAAGCTGCGATCTCCCAAACCTGCACGTCTCCCTGGATCATCCGCAGCGGCATGGTCGTGGGTGCCAGCGGCGGGGTCAGCGAGGCGACCTTGAGCAGCTGATTCCCGGCGGCTTCGCCGGACGACGAGATGACGCCGATGAAGTAGCCGATCATCACCACGATGTTGATGGGGCCCGCCGCATTGGCGGCGTTCTGGTGCCGGGCCACCAGCGACCCGGCCGCCGCATACACCGTGGCGTAGAACCCGAACCCGAGCAGGAACCACAACACGACGATGGCAACCGCCCCCCCGGTGGCCGCCGGCAACTCGATGGTGTCGAGCCTCCCCCCCACCACCAGCACCAAACCGCCGGTCAGCAGCACCTCGAACAGCCCGATCAGGCCGATGGCGATCACCTTGCCGAACAGCAGCAGCCTCGGCCGCATCGCCCCCAGCACCACCTCGGCCACCCTGCTGTTCTTCTCCTCGGCCACCCCGATCAGCAGCACCTGGCCGGTCATCAGGATTGCCATGAACATGATGATGACACCCATGGTGCCCAGCACTTCGTCGGCCTCGGCGGGGTCGAGGCTGGCCGGTCTCCCGTTGCCGGAGTTGACCGCTGCCACCAGGACGACCAGGCCGACGGCCACTATGACCAGCACCCCGGTGACGATCAGCGCCGCCTTGCGACGAGCGGTCAGTTCCCGCTGCACCACCAGGCCGACGGTCTGCCACCACCTCATGATCCGGCCACCTCCACGAACACCTCGGAGAGGTCGGGGGGCCGCAGCGCAAACTCGACCACCTCGCCGGCGGCGGTTGCCGCAGCCGACAGGGCCACCAGATCGATCTCCCCGGCGAGCAGCAGACGCACGCTGCCGCCCTTGCGCGACACCACTTCCACGCCTCCAAGGGCCTCGACCCAATCGGTCGCCCCGCTGCGCAGCGTCACGTCGAGATACCGCCGCTGCGAGGCGGCCCGCAGGTCCTGCACCGAGCCTTCGGCCACCACCTTGCCGTGGTGCACGATGACGACGTCCTCACAGAGATCTTCGACGACATCGAGTTGGTGGCTCGAGAACAGCACCGCCGCCCCCTCGGCCGCCCTCCGCTCGAGGGCCCCCGCCAGCATCGCGGCCGCCACCGGGTCCAGGCCGGCGAACGGCTCGTCGAGGACCAGCAGGTCGGGACGGTGGACCATGGCGACCGCCAACTGCACCCGCTGCTGGTTGCCGTGGGAGAGTTCGTCGATGCGGGCGTCGGCGCGCTCGCCGAGACCGAATTCCTCGAGCAGGGCGGCTGCCCCGGCGGCGGCCGCCGATCGGGACATTCCGTGGAGGCGTCCGAAGTAGACGATCTGGCTGGAGGCGGTCATCCGCGGGTAGAGGCCCCGTTCCTCGGGCATGTAGCCGAAGCCGAGCCGGGCCGCCGCATCGATGGGTTGGCCGTCCCAGGCCACCGTCCCGGCATCGGGGCGCGACAACCCGAAGATCGTCCGCATGGTGGTGGTCTTGCCGGCTCCATTGGGGCCGAGGAAGCCGAGCATCTGGCCTCTCCGCACCGACAAGGTGCAGCCGTCGAGAGCGACCACGTCGCCGAACCGCTTGCTGAGACCTTCGAGTTGCAGCATGACCGATCCCCCATTCAAGGGATCCCGGGTCCGCTGCGCCAGAGCCGAAGGCCCCTGGCGCAGTGGGAGTAGGCCCGGCAGGCTGAGCGGGTGGACGACAAGGAGCACAAGATGGCCAGGGTCCTGGTCGGGTACGGAACCAAGATGGGTGGCACCACTGCCATCGCCGAGCGCATCGGGGAGGTCCTCAGGGAGCAGGGTCACGACGCCACCGTCGTCGAGGCAGGCAAGGCTCGACTCACCGGCGACTACGACGCCGCCGTGATCGGGAGCGCCCTCTACGCCGGGATGTGGCGGGGTCCCGCCAAGCGCCTGGTCAAGACACTGGCCCGGAAGCGGCCGGAGATGCCGCTGTGGCTGTTCCACAGCGGACCGCTCGGCGAGGAGCAGGAAGAGAAGTGGCAGGCGTTCCCCAAGTGGCTGCGGGAGTTGGAGGGGAGCCTCGACGTGCGCGGCAAGGCCACCTTCGGCGGCGTCCTCGACCACAACGCCAAGGGCTTCATCGCCACCAAGATGTTCCAGGACGGCCGGGGCGGCGACTTCAGGGACATGGAGCAGATCGCCGCCTGGGCAGCGGGGATCGCCGCCGCCCTCTGACCGGTCCCTCCGGCCGTAGATTGGGGGTAATCCCCCTGAGGTGCCGGACATGAACCCGGTGTGGAGAGCACGATGACCATCGTCCGCCCCCTGGCCGCCTCGCACAGCGAGGAGCGGTTCCGGGACATGTTCGCCCATCACCACCCGGCGATCTACGGGTACGCCGCCCGCCGGGTGGGGAGGGTCGACGCCGCCGATGTCGCCGCCGAGACCTTTACGGTGGCCTGGCGCCGGTTGCGGAGGGTTCCCGAGGAACCGGCGACCCTGCCCTGGCTGTACGGGGTGGCCCGCAATGTCGTGGCCAACCTGGAGCGCTCCCGCCGCCGGGCGGAGCGACTCGCCGCCAAAGAGGCGGCCGTCGCCGGGTCCGAGGCCGCCGTCGAGATGGCCGCCGATTTGGCGGCCGCCCTCGACCAGTTGCGGGACGACGAGAAGGAGATCCTGCTGCTGGCCGCCTGGGAGGGATTGACACCCTCTCAGATCGGCGAGGTCGTCGGATGCTCCCCCAATGCGGCTGCGGTGCGTCTCCATCGTGCCCGCACCCGCCTCGCCGATGCCATGGAAGGGGAGATCTGATGACACACGACCCGTTCGATCGACTGCGGGGCGCCAATCCGGTCCCCGACGAATCGCTGCCCCCTGCCCCGATGGCCACCGCCGATCGGATCATCGGCGGACGGGGCGCCACCGCTCCCGGCAGATGGCCCGGTTGGGCGGTCGCCACTGCCGCGGCGGCTGCCGTCCTGATGGTCGGCGGCGGATGGATGCTCTGGCTGGGCCGCACCGGCGACACGACCGCCGCCGACCCCGGCGTCACCTTCCCGGTGGCGTCCGCCACCACCGATGCGACCCCCGTCACTCCCCTGATCGAGACCACCGCCTACCTGCTGAACGCCACCGGCACCGGCCCGGTGCTGGTGCCGGTGCCGAGGAGTATCTCCGCCCCCGACGACGCCACCGCCGCCCTGGACGCCCTGCTGGATGGCCCCACCACCGCCGAGGAGACGGCCGGCCTGTACTCGAGCATGCCCCAGGCCGATTGGCTCTCCATCGCCCGCATCGACGGGGGAACCGCGGTGGTGAGGGTCTCCGATGCGCTGTTGGCCGCCCGGTACGAGGCCCTGCCCCCCGAAGCCCTGGCACAGATCGTCTTCACCCTCACCCGCCTCGACGGCATCGACGGGGTGGAGTTCCTCCTCGGCGACGGGGAGGGAACCCCCGGCGGAGTGGTGGCCGGGACGCTGCAACTGGTCCCCCAGGCCGAGTTCACCGACTACCCGTTCGTCGACTTCCCCGCCACCCGGATGACCTTCGAGGGGTTCATGCCGCTCGCCTTCGTGGAGGCGCCCTCCTACGACGCGTTCGTCACCCTCCCCTATGCCGCCCGCGGGGTCGCCAACTCGATCGGCAACCAGGTGCGGCTCACCCTCGCCGGCAGCGACGGCGCCACCCTGTGGCAGGACACGGTCCTCGCCACCTGCGGCACCCCGTGGAGCGAATGCCGGGGCGAGTCGGACTGGAGCATCTGGGAGGCCTCCATCCCCTCCCTCGACTACACCGGTTACGCCACCCTGACCGCCGAGTCGTTCGGTTCGGGGGTCGAGATCATCGACCGGCGCACCTACCCGCTGACCATCGCCCCGGTCGGCGAGGCGCCGTCCACCACCACGACCACGATGGTCGCCGCCGGTCCGGCGGTGCCCGAGGAATTGGCGGTCTACCTGTTCATGGACTCCGACAGCACCTTCTTCGTGCCCGGGCCGTACCTGGTGCCGGCGGCATGGACCACCGCCGTCCTGTCTGCGCCGTTGACCGATCCGGCCCGACAGGCGATGGAGTGGCTGCTGCAGGGACCGCTGCCGGGATGGGCCGAGTCGATCCCAGCCATCTCGACGGCGATCCCCGCCGGCACCCGCCTGCTCGGCCTCGAGGTCGCCGACGGCATCGCCACCGTCGATCTCTCCGGCGAGTTCGTCTCCGGGGGAGGGTCGTTCTCGATGCGGGCCCGCCTCGCCCAGGTGGTCTTCACGCTCACCCGGTTCGAGGACATCGACGGGGTGCGCTTCCTCGTCGACGGCGTGCCCACCACCGTGTTCGGCGGCGAGGGCGTCATCATCGACGACCCGGCCACCCGGGAGGGGTTCGACGACCTGCTGCCCGCCGTGATGATCGAGACGCCCATGTACGGGGGTTCCGAGACCGGCAACCCACTGGTCGTCTCCGGCACCGCCAACGTCTTCGAGGCCACGGTGAGCCTGGCCCTGGTCAACAACGACGGTCTGATCCTGTGGGAGGGGTTCGCCACCGCCACCTGCGGCACGGGGTGCCGGGGCGACTGGTCGATCGAGATCCCCTACTCGCTGCCGACCGACCAACTCGGTGCTGTGATCGCCTGGGAGTCGTCGGCACAGGACGGCAGCCAGACCAACGTGCGGGAGCACCCGGTGTGGCTGACCGGCGCCGATCGCCCGGCCGAGGCGTGCTCGGGAGGCCGGGTCCCCGATGGCCTGCCGGAGGTGGCGGGCCTCCCGGCGGAGGCGTCGGCCACCCGGGACGCCCTGTTCGCGGCGGCCCGCACCTGTGACTGGGAGGCTCTGTCGAGTCTGCTCGGCCCCGACACCAACACCGCCTTCGGGACGCCCCAGGACCCGATCCAGCAGTGGCAAC
>JAHJML010000285.1 GCA_018821365.1 Actinomycetota bacterium
AAATCGACGAGCCTTTTGTAGTCTTCGCTGTCCCGCGTGATTCTTTCCAGATCGTCGATGATCGCTTCAGCCTCCTGCGCGTTGTCGAGCCTGCCCCGCAGCGCGTCCGCATAATAGGTGAACGCGCGGCCCATGTCCCCGAGGCCTATCTCGGATATTTCGGCCACCCTTCGCAGCAGGCTCACCTTCCTGTCGAAATCCTGCTCTTCGCTGATTTCAATATCCAGGATGCCGATGAGCTGCTCGAACTGCTGGTTTCTTTCATAAACCGGGCCCAGCATCTGGGCAACCTTCAGCCTGACCATGTCCTTCGAAAGAAGCTCCTCGAGAATCTTCAGGGATTCCCGGTTGTCTGCATCCAGGTCCAGCACGCGCCGGCATCTCGCCGCGGCGGCGTCGAGATCGTCCATCTTGTCCTTCTCGATATTTCCCGCGAACAGCAGCAGCGTGATTTTTTCGCTGTCCGCTTCCGTATGCCCGATCAGCCTGTCCACCGTGGCCGTGAGCTCGGCCCAGTCCCCGGTCTTTTCATAGAGCTTCACCAGGGCACCCAGCGCTTCGATCTCTTCCCCGAATTCCTCGCCTATCAGCTGGTAGGTGAAAATCGCCTCTTCCGCGTTCTCCAGCTTCTCCGCGTAGAAGGATGCGACCTCGTACTGCAGAATCTTCTTCTCTTCGGTCTCCCGGGCCACGTCGATCATTCTCTTGAGGATGGAAACGAGCTCCCCCCACTGCTGCGTCGTCTCGTACAGCCGCCTCAGCGAAGTGATCGCCCCGAAATCTTCAGGGGCTATTTCAAGGATTTCAATGTTCGTCCGGATGGCGTCTTCGTTCCTGCTCAGGAGCGACTCCTGGATTTCCGCGATCCTCTTGAGCAGCTCGAGCCGGGCCTCCGGAGTCTCGTTGTGCTCGACCTGGAGCTTCAGCATGCCGATAAGCTCCTCGTGCCTCTCGCCGGCCGCGTAGATCTTCTCGAGCGACGCGGCCGATGCCAGGGTCATCTCCCTGTCGTCAAGGTCGAGGTCCAGGTACTTCTTGAACGCGCCTTCGGCCCTCTCCATGTCCTCCAGCCTCTCCTCGTAGATCCTGGCGACCTTGAAGAGCATGCCTCCCTTCAGCAGGTTGTCCCCGGCCTTCCCGGCTGCTTCATCCAGCACGTCGACGTAAATGCTCCAGTAATTGGAGCTTTCCACGAGGCTCTCTATCCTGGTCACCGTCTCCTCCCTGGAGGGGTCAATATCGAAAGCGCGGGAAAGGGTTTCGAAAGACCCGTCGTGATCCTTGAGCCTCCTTTCCTGGACATCCGACATCTTCAGGAGGATGTCGATTTTATCGTCATCCGTCTGCGCTCCATCGAATCTTACTCCCAGCACGCTGATGAGCTGGCCGTACACGCCCTGCGAATCATAAATGGGTTCGAGGATCCGGGCTGCTTCGAACTTCATGTCATCCATGCTTAAAAACATCACCAGCGCTTCCTGCGCCTTGAGGTGCGTGGGATGAGCGTCAAGCACCTGGCGGTAATAATCCACTGCCCTGGCGTGGTCCAGGAGCTTCGTGTCCACGATATCGGCCAGCTTGAACTTGGCGGCCACGGCGGCTTCCGGCGGGACGTTGTCGAGGTTCGCCTCGATATGATCCGCCAGCTCGGCCCACATCGACTCCTGCTCGTACAGCCGTTCGAGGGCTTTGTTCGCGTTCTCGTGCGAGGGCATCAGCCCCATTATCTCGCGGTATATCTCGATGGCCTCTTTCCTGTTTTCTATCATATCCTCGTTGATGAAGCCGATTTTCTGAAGCAGTTCGACCTTGGCTTCGACATCGGGCGTGACATCGGCTTTTTCGCGGTAGAGATTGCGGAGCTCGGCGTACTGGTCCTGGTTGGTATGAATCATCTCCAGGGCCTCGAATGCCGCCTGGTCCTCCTTGTTCCTGTCGAAAATCCATTTGTGATATTTCCTGGCTGCATCGAGGTCGCCCGTTTTCTGCTCGCCGATGGCGGCCAACCTCCTGGCCAGGCTGACCCTCGCTCCCTCATCCAGGTTTTCATCCGAAAAGAGCTCTTCGAATTTCCTGCAGGCGTCCTCCCACCGGTCGGACCTTTCCGCAAGCTGCTCGACCCGGGCCCAGAGCTTTTCACTCGTCGGAAACTCGTCCAGCGCCTTGCAAACAGTGTCGTACGCGGCGGCGGTGTCCGACAGGTTCTCGTCGTACACCATGGCAAGGGATTCATAGAGCGTCCGCTTTTCATCGGTATCCTCGGCGGCCTCGAGAAGGATCTGGAGCACCCATGCATACTGCGAATATTTCTCGAGAGGCTTGAGGTGCGGCTCGATGAGCCTGGCCGCCGCGACCCTGTAATCATCCTGCTTGAGAAGTTTTTCCAGGATCCCGACAGCTTTTCTGTCTGCCCGGCGCTCCTTCAGGACGAACGCGACTTCCTCGAGAGCCTTGGCATAGTTTTCGAGGTTTACGGCATAGATCTCCGCCACTTCGCAGGCCGTGTCGACAAGCTCCTCG
>JAHJML010000300.1 GCA_018821365.1 Actinomycetota bacterium
CGGGCCTTTCGCGACGCACTGACCGAGGCCCTGCTGGAGGAGCTGCCCGAGATGGCGTCGGCCGTGTCATTGGACGGCGGCCCGGCCCACTCTCGCCGGGACTTGAACTTCGACGGGTGCGTGTACCACCGCGAGGTCGATCCGCCCCATCCCGACGGGACGATCACCACCCCAGCGGCCGGCGACTGCGCGGACGCTCCTAACGAGAACCTGTTCCCACGGTACGACTTCAACGGGGACGGCCGAATCGGTCACCAGGCCGCGCCGTTCCACGGGGCCGAGCTGACCGACCTGCAGGTGCTGCAGGCGGTGTGGCCCGACGACAACCCCGAGCTGAACGAGGGTTGGCGGGCGGAGGACCTGGACGACCTCATCACCGGCGCCAACGGTGCGGGCGGTTCTGCGGACCTGCACTTTCGGCCACTCTACCCGCTCGAGGACGTGGACACGTACGATCAGGTCCGTCTGAGCATTCCCGAGCTGTCGATGGAACGGCTGCTCACCGTGGACGTTCCAGAGATCGTCTGGACGGTCCCCGTCCGGCGCGAGCTGACGCTTCTCGTCCAGGGTATTCGAGACGGGGAGCCAGTCGAGGACCTGTGCGCCTCGGCTTCTCTCGGCGATCTGCTACTGGGCGAGGACCGCCGTGTGACGGTCGCGCCGTGCGGCGTCATGATCACGGTCACTCCCGACATGCGGACCCGAAAACTCAGCGCCGTTTGCGGCTCCTACGAATTCGACGAAGAGCTCGTCGACTACGGGCCTGGAGAGGCCGTCGTGGTGAACTGTCCGCGCCTCGACAGCGGCGAGAGCTGCGCTTTGACGCGGGAGTTTTCCCTCGAGTATGGGACGGGGAGCCTGGACGTGGTCGTCAGCCGGCTCGACACGACCCGTTTCAGTATCACGCTCAACGCGCTCGGAACACCCGAAATACCCCCATACCCGGACGCGCCGTCACCCGGCTGCGGCGGCCTGTGTGGTGGCGGCGAACGCATTCCGTGTTTTACATCGGCTTTGGTGGGATTCGAGATCGATGCGGTTCTGTGGACCGGCATCGAGGGCCCGACACATCACGACGTGAGCTGTTCGGCCGGTTCGGAATGGGTCGCGACCTCCGACCTCCCCGACGAGTACGAGCGGTTCTGTTTCAGCCCCGAGTGGTCTGAAGAGCGAGCAGCGGTCGCGGTCTTCCGGGGGTCTTCGGTCGGAGGAACGTGGCCGGACACACCATTGGACGGCTGCTCAGCTTCCGCTGACAACAGTGCGTTCTACTACGGCGTCGAACCGCTGGCGCTCGACGGAGACGCCGCCTTCGACACAGATTCGGGGTCGGGCGGAGGGCACGCCTACCGAGTCCATGTCGACATGGTATCGACCTCGTCCGGCTCTCTGTTGTGTGGGGAAGGTGTGTGCGGAACTCTCGGATGCGAGATCGACCTGGAGCTCGAGATGGCGGTCGACATCGAGATCACCGGGCGTTGAAGGCCCGATGCTACTCCACTCGGTCGAAGACGTAGTAGAGCACGGGCCAGCCCTCGTAATCGTCGCCGATCTGGCTCATGTCGTAGGCGATGACGAGATCGTCACCCTGCACGCAGAAGGTCATCCGCTCGACCCAGTCGCCGTGGTCGAACTCGAGACCGGTCCCGCTGTCGGTGAGCGTGTACGGGACCGGGTTGGTGGGCAGCTCCCAGATGTCCTCGAATCGACACTGGCAGGCGCCTCCGACGACGGAACAGCTCCAGTCATCGGTGAGCGCTTCCGACGGCACGTCGCTGCAGGCCGTGTCTTCGAGGCAGGCCAGGGGCACGAGCCCGGTGACCCTCAGGGTCATGGTCTCGTTGCCGTAGGTCATGGTGGAGTCGTCGATCTCGATAGTGCCTTCGGCGATGAGCTCGACGGCTCCGACCGCTTCGGCGCAGATCGCGCTGACCTCGGACTCGGTGTCGATGAAGACGTCCTCGAAGCAAATGTCGCGATACTCCCAGCTGCCGGTCAAGCTGCCGCCGCAGGCCGAGTAGCCGGTTGCGTAGTCCTCGCAGGCCGATTGCACGACCACGGATTCGCCGACCACGATGACCGTGAACTCTGAGAAGTGCGTCACCTCACCGATCACGAGACCGCCGGCGGTGTGGGAGGCCGGCACCTGTACCCAGCTGCCCCCCTCCCTGACGGCGAGGACCGCGGCCCGACCTGCACCGGGATCTACGTCGTACCGGATCGAGATCGTGACGGGTTCGAGGAAGAAGAGCCCGTCGGGTCCCATGTCGTAGACGTCGGTTTGCGCTTCACCCGTGCGCTGGGCGACGGTGATGGTGATTTCGGTGTCCGCCACCAGCGCGTCTCCGGGTATGGCCACCGAGGCGCTGCCCGAGTCGGTGGAGACGGCGCCTCCTTGTGCCGCGACCACTTCCTGTGAGAAGGTTTGCCCTACCTCGCTCGATCCGTCTGCGCCCCCTCCCGATTCGTTTCCACAGCCGAGGCCGATGAGCAAAGCAACCGCAGCGACACATCGTTGGATTCGCATTTCTGCTCCCTCACTTCTCGTTGGTTTGAGAGGTCTATCTCACGGATCGTTGGGGAAGGCAACAGCCCGCTAGATCTACTGGATTGCCCTGTCCGATATGGTGGGAGAGCTGTTGGAATTCGACTATGAGTGTTCGGACCAGTACTTCGTCAGTATCGGGATTGGCGATGACGGTGAGGTAGTCCATGGTGTAGGTCGTCGGTGCCATGAACGTGTATTCGTCGCGATACTGACGTGACGGAGGAACACTGAAGAATGCTGGATCCCCAATTTCACCGCCGTCTTCTTCGAAATCCGCATGTCTATCGGTTCACCGTCCCGATTGAGTCCGACAATGGTCATGATGGGCACCTCACCTTCAGATTCATAGGGCTTTCAGGGGTCACCGGCCGCTGAGTAGCCCCCGTTTCAAACAAATCAACGCACCGGCGGCCTGAGCAGCGGTGGCACCTCATCCATGCGAGCGAGAAGGAGAAGAACTCGTCCTGCGACGACCAGGCCGGACTGCTTCCCAGAGTGCCCGAGCCGTTGTTCAGGTAGAGCTTGGCGTGGCCGAGGTCGCCGAATCCGTTCTGCCCGAGGTAGACCGACACGGCC
>JAHJML010000257.1 GCA_018821365.1 Actinomycetota bacterium
CGGCAACCTCAGGATCGTCCGCAACTTCTCTGGCGCCACGCGCCGCGGGTCCGACAGGTAGATCTCGTGGTGGCGGCCGCGGGGGGCGAGACCCCCTGCGGCGGCGAACGCGAGCATCTGCGCCACCGTCTCGCGCTCCTGCGCGTAGGGGCCGACGTGCAGCATCTGCACGCACCGGCCCTCGGTCAGGTCGACGAGTTCCACCTCTCGGACCGTGGGATCCTTGCCCTTGTCCAGCAGCTTGGCCACTGCCCCGGAAAGGTCGCCCTCCGTGACGACCTCCGGCGTGCGGATCATCAGCCGCCAGTTCCATTGCGACCGCGGCGTGTCGTCGAGGGCGCGGTCGCCGTCGCCCCACCACTGGCATTCCAGCTTGCAGATCACGTAGTCGCCGCGGCCCTCGAACTTGCGGGTCATCTTGATGGTGTAGGCGACGGCGTACAGCGCCCCGATCCTGGTCCCGAAGGCGTCGCCGTCCGGCGCGCCCCGGCCGGCGACGGCGAGGTAGCGCGCCCCGCCGACGTCGACCAGCAACGGCTTGCGCGAGGCCCTGTACTGCGCCTCGTGCAGCCCGGCCAGGTCGATCTTGTCGCCCATGGCTAGGCGTCTCCCTCGATGGGCAGGTGGATGTCCGTGAGCAGCTCCTCGGGGGGCGTGCTCTCGGGATCGTTGAGATAGATCTCGAGGCTCGGCTCCGCGCGGATCGTGCGCTCATGCGTCGGGATCCACTGGCCGCAGAGCTCTGCGTAGGTCTCGTATAGCTTATCGTAGGGACCATGATGGGTGGTCACGGCATAGACGCCGCCGCCGACGGCCTGCACGCCGATTTCGCCCGTGGGCTCGTAGTCTTCGCCGATGGTCACGCAGGCGTCGTAGCGCAGCTTGTCGGGGGGCGTCGCGTCGGGATCGTCGTGGGAGAGGCCGATGTATTCCGCGCCCGGCCCGAGCCGACCCTCCGCGCCCAGGTGCGTGCAGAGGCCACTCCAGGCGCTCCCGCATTCGTTGTAGGGTCCGATGTGCCTGACGAAGGCCACGCGGCGTTCGGGTACCGTCTTGATGGTCACGTCCATGGTCGATCCTCCGGTCTCCAGTGATTCGAAGGTGATCACCCCGTCCTCCGTGCAGCGGAGCCCGGGCGCGGCGGCGACCGGGGGTCGTCGTCGCTTGCGGTATGTGCTCGGCGAGAGGCCGGTCATGGCGCCGAAGGCCCGCGTGAAGGCCGCGTGGGATTCGTAGCCGGCGTCCAGGGCGATCCGGATGACCGGATCGTCGCCCGTGGTCAGCCGCCCCGCCGCCCTTTCGAGCCGCAGCCGCCGGATATGGGCCCGCACCGACTCGCCCACCATGCCGCGGAAGATGCGGTGGAAGTGGTAAGGCGAGAAGTGGGCCACTTCGGCCAGCTCCTCCAGGCTCGGGTCGCGGTCCAGGTTCTCCTGGATGTAGAGCAGCACGCGCAGGAGGCGTTGCTGGTAGTCCAGGAGCGTGGTGGTGCGCATGAGTCCTCCCCTCGGCCCGAATGATACGTCCCGGCCGGAGGCGCGGCTTGATCGTGCTTGCTGTGTTCGCCCGCGAGTATACAGAAAAAGGCCGCGGACCCCGAGGGGAGCCGCGGCCCGTCGTCCGAGGCGTCTCGGCCGCTCAGCACTTCGCCGCGACCGCCTCCGCCATCTCGGTGGTGGTGCTGCTGCCGCCCATGTCGTAGGTGCGGACCGCGCCCTCGGCGATGACCGCCGCCACGGCGGCCTCCAGCTTGTCGGCCATGTCGATCTCGCCCAGGTGGTCGAGCATCATCTTGGCCGAGAGGATCATGGCGATGGGGTTGACCTTGTTCAGGCCCACGTACTTGGGCGCGCTGCCGTGCGAAGGCTCGAAGACGGCCACCTTGTCGCCGATGTTGCCGCTGCAGGCGAAGCCCAGCCCGCCGACGAGCTGCGCGCAGAGATCGCTGATGATGTCGCCGAACATGTTGCTGGCCACCAGCACGCCGTAGTCCTGCGGGTTCTTGATCAGCCACATGCACATCGCGTCGATGTTGGTCTCCCACAGCTCGATGCCGGTGTAGTCCTTGGCGATCTTGCGGGCCTCGCGGATCATCAGGCCGCTGGTCTCGCGGATGACGTTGGGCTTCTCGACGATGGTGACGCTCTTGTAGCCGAACTTCCTGGCGTACTCGAAACCGTCCCGGATGATGTCCTGGCAGCCCTTGCGCGTGAAGATGCGGCAGCTGACGGCGATGTCCTCGTTGGCGGCCTCGCCGATGCGCCTCATCTGGGCCGGGTGGCTCTTGATGAAGGCGTCGCGGATCTCCTGCGGCAGCGGGTGGTACTCCACGCCCATGTACAGGCCCTCGGTGTTCTGGCGGAAGACCACCAGGTCGAGGTCGTCCCGGTAGTTCAGGGGGTTTCCCGCGTAGGCCTTGCAGGGGCGCAGGTTCGTCTTGAGGTCGAACTCCTGGCGCAGCCGCACGATGGGGCTGCGGTAGACCTTGCCGGTGCCTTTCAGCTCCGGGATCAGCGCCGCCTCGGCCTCCTCCTTGGGCATGCTCGTGATGGCGCCGAAGAGTGCGGCGTCCACGTCGTTGAGCATCTCGATCGTGCGGCCGGGCAGGGGATTGGCCTCCGTCTGCCAGA
>JAHJML010000152.1 GCA_018821365.1 Actinomycetota bacterium
ATTGTCCGTAGCAGCCGCACCCGTCGCATCGGTGAGCAAGAAACCGACCGTCACCATGACATCCGGTTCCTGCGTCAACGAGGTGCCGATGTTGGCCGCGTAATCGGCCTCAGACGCCGTCTCGATGTAATCCGACTCCGTGATGCCGAAGCACGTCAGTGCTCCGACCATCCCGTCGTAGGCGAACTGGTTGAACGTGCCGTCATCGACCTTGCCGATGTCGGTCACCAGATTGACCCGGAACCCCTCAGGAGCAGTCAAACCACCATACGTGGCGCACTCCTCCTCCAGGGTCACCAAACCCGACGCCGTCGGCACGGCCTCCGTCGTCGTCGTCACTGCCGCCGTTGTCGTCGGCGCCTCAGTGGCTTCGGTCGTGGTGGCTGCCTCGTCGTCGCCGCAGGCGGCTACTACGAGTGCAAAGGCCAGCAGGACCGCGATAAATCCACCGCGTTTTCTCAACATGAAGAATGGGCTCCTCTTCATCAGTCGTCCCGGACCCGGTCTGGGTCCGGGGCTGATTCTAGACGACCCCGGTGACGGATCGCCGGGCGACGGAGACCTCAGACGCAAGGCGCGAAGATCAGGCCTCGGGTGAGTCGGCCAACGCGACGGGCGCCTGGTCGGGCACCTCGATCGAGTCGAACTTGAGCTGCTCCCGGTCGTCCTCGTCGATGTCGACGAGGACCGTGGTCCCGGCGGGGAACTCGTTGTACAACACCCGCTCCGACAGCGGGTCTTCGAGCATCCGCTGGATCGCCCGGCGCAGCGGCCTCGCCCCCAGTTGCGGGTCGTAGCCCTTGGAGGCCAGCAACTGCTTGGCGGCATCGGACAGCACCAGTTCGATGGCCTGTGACTGCAGTTGATCGCGGATGCGAATCAGCATCAGGTCGACGATGGCCTTGACCTCGTCCATCGTCAGTTCGTGGAAGACGATCGTCTCGTCGATGCGGTTCAGGAACTCGGGCCGGAACTGCTTCTTGAGCGCATCCATGACCTTGGACTTGATCGTCTCGTAGGAGACCGCCTCGGACTCGGTCTGGAAGCCGATCGCCTTGTGGCGGAGCTCGGCCGTCCCCAGATTGGAGGTCATGATGATGACGGTGTTCTTGAAGTCGACGGTGCGGCCCTGCGAATCGGTGAGGCGGCCGTCCTCGAGGATCTGCAGAAGTGTGTTGAACACATCGGGATGCGCCTTCTCGATCTCGTCGAACAGCACGACCGAGAACGGCTTGCGGCGGACCGCCTCGGTCAACTGGCCGCCCTCGTCGTAGCCCACGTAGCCGGGGGGCGATCCCACCAGGCGGCTCACCGTGTGCTTCTCCATGTATTCCGACATGTCCAACTGGATGAGGGCGTTCTCGTTGCCGAACAGGAACTCGGCGAGCGTCTTGGCGGTCTCGGTCTTCCCGACACCGGAGGGGCCCAGGAAGATGAAGGAACCGGCGGGGCGCTTGGGATCCTTGAGGCCGGCCCTGGTGCGGCGGATGGCACGGCTGACCGCGGTGATCCCCTCGTGCTGGCCGACGATCCTCTTGTGGAGCTCGTCCTCCATCCGCAGCAGCTTCTGGGTCTCGGCCTCGGTGAGGCTCTGCACCGGGATGCCGGTCCACTGTGCCAGCACCTCGGCGATCTCCTCCTCACCGATGACCGAGGAGGTCTCCTCGACGTTGGCGCCCAGTTCGGCCTCGGCGGCGGCACGCTCGTGGAGCAGGGCCCGCTCCTGGTCGCGCAGCTGGGCGGCCCGTTCATACTGCTGCGACTGGACCGCTTCGTCCTTCTGGATCCTCAGTTCGGCGACCTTGTTGTCGAGTTCGTCGAGGGCGGGCGACAGCGGCTTGCGGCTGATGCGCATCCGGCTGCCGGCCTCGTCGATGAGGTCGATGGCCTTGTCGGGGAGGTGGCGGTCGGCGATGTAGCGGTCGGCGAGGTTGGCCGCACTCACCAGCGCCTGGTCGGTGAACGTCGCCCGGTGGTGCCGCTCGTACTGCTCGCGCAGTCCGGTCAGGATCTGGATGGTCTCGGCGACCGTCGGCTCGTCGACGTTGATCGGCTGGAACCGGCGTTCGAGTGCCGAGTCCTTCTCGAGGTACTTGCGGTACTCCTCGAGGGTGGTGGCACCGACCGTTTGCAGCTCGCCGCGGGCCAGCATCGGCTTGAGGATGCTGGCGGCATCGATGGCGCCTTCGGCGGCGCCCGCCCCCACCAGCGTGTGGATCTCGTCGATGAAGAGGATGATGTCACCGCGGGTGCGAATCTCCTTGAGGACCTTCTTGAGGCGCTCTTCGAAATCGCCGCGGTAGCGGCTGCCGGCCACCAGGGCGCCCAGATCCAGGGTGTAGAGGTGCTTGCCCTTGAGGGTCTCGGGCACGTCGCCTGCCACGATCCGCTGGGCAAGGCCCTCGACGATGGCGGTCTTGCCGACACCGGGCTCCCCGACCAGGACCGGGTTGTTCTTGGTGCGGCGGGAGAGGATCTGCATGACCCGCTCGATCTCGCGCTGGCGGCCGATGACGGGGTCGAGCTTGTGCTCGCGGGCGTACTGGGTGAGGTTGCGGCCGAACTGATCGAGCACGGTGCTGCCGGTGCCGCTCTCGGCGCTGCTGCTGCGGCGCCCACCGCCGGAGCGGGTGCCGCCCTCGACGGGACCGGAACCGGGCTCGTCCTCGCCCTGGGCCCCGGAGAGCAACTGGATGACGGTCTGGCGAACCTTGTGGAGTTCGGCGCCGAGTTTCTGGAGCACCTGGGCGGCGACGCCCTCGCCTTCGCGGATCAGGCCGAGGAGGATGTGCTCGGTGCCGATGTAGTTGTGGCCCAACTGGAGGGCCTCACGGAGCGACAACTCCAGGACCTTCTTGGCCCTGGGGGTGAAGGGGATGTGGCCGCTGGGAGCCTGGGCACCCTGGCCGATGATCTCCACGACCTGGTTGCGGACGCCTTCGAGGTTGATGCCCATCCCCTCGAGGGCCCGGGCGGCGACGCCCTCGCCCTCATGGATGAGTCCGAGCAGGATGTGCTCGGTGCCGATGTAGTTGTGGTTCAGGAGGCGGGCTTCCTCCTGCGCCAGCACCACGACCCTGCGGGCCCGGTCCGTGAACCTCTCGAACACCTTGGTCTCTCCTGATATGGCAGCGGCGCTCCCCATGCTCACACGGAGGCGCCTCAAGCACTATAGCCGTGGCGGCTTTCAACCCAACAGCCTCTTGGCGAGCATCGCTTCTCCTCGACATCGGCCGGTTCCGGGCACCTCCAAAGGGCTTCCTATCGGCTGGGAATGTGCGACCGCTACCATCCCTGCCGTTCCGCCGGGAGGCGATGTGGACCGTCCCGTCATTCGAGATCTCGTTCCCATCGATCGAGTCTGGTCGCGCCTCGAGAAGGTCGAGCGGCGCCTCTTCGAGGCCACCACCTCCCAGAACGCCTTCCTCACCGAGATCGCCCAGCACCTGCTGGGGGCGGGCGGCAAGCGCTACCGGCCGCTGCTGGCCCAGGTGGCCGCCGAGTTGGGTCCCGGCGATGGGGACGGCCCGGTCGAGGCCGGGGTGGCGGTCGAATTGGTGCACGTCGGCAGCCTGTACCACGACGACGTGATCGACGAGGCGGAGAGCCGCCGGACGGTCGCCTCGGTGAACGCCAACTGGGGCAACACGGTGGCGATCCTCGGCGGCGACTTCCTGCTGGCGCGGGCCTCCGAGGTGGCCGCTCCGCTAGGCCAGGAGGCCGTCGAGTTGCTCGCCCAGACCTATGCCGCCCTCTGCGAAGGGCAGGTTCTCGAACTGCAGTTGGGTGACGACCTGGAGCACGGCGCCGAGCACTACTACCGCGTCATCGAGTTGAAGACCGCCAGCCTCATCCGTGCCTCGGCCCGTCTCGGGGCGATGGCGGCCGGCGCCTCGGCCGAGGCCGTCGAGGCCGCCAGCAAGTGGGGTCACGAGGTGGGCATGGTGTTCCAGTTGACCGACGACGTGCTCGACCTGATCGCCACCGACGACTTCCTCGGCAAGCCGGCCGGCTCCGACATCGGGGAGGGCACCTTCACGCTGCCGGTGCTCAACGCCCTCGAAGGACCGGAGGGCGGCCGACTGCGGGACCTCCTCGACCCACCCCGCCCCTACACGGAGGACACCGTCGAGCAGGTGATCGACCTGGTGCGGGCCGGCGGCTACATCGAGCAGGCCCTCGAGGAGACCCGCCAGCGCATCCGGGCCGCCGATGCCGCCATTGCAGCGCTGCCGCCCTCCGAGATCACCGCGGTGTTCTCACGCCTCGGCGCCTACCTGCTGGACCGGGTCGAGACCGCCCGTCCCTAGCCGAAGCCGGGCCCGACGGCGATGACGTCCCCGGCGCCGTCGAAGCACCGGACCCGATCGGCTGGGATCAACGACATCTTCTCTGCCTCCCAATCCCACGCCAGGGCGCCGGTGACGGTCCCCCCGACGAGGTCGGCATAGGCCACCACCGGCCGGGCGCCTTCGAAGAGGGTGCACGTGTTGAGCACCCGGTCGCCGATCGGGGCTTCGAACACCACGGCGTCGACGATCTTCCACACCGCCTGGTCGTCGACCAGGGTGCCGGTGTTGTGCAGCAACCAGGCCATCGCCTCGACCCGGTTGTCGGCACCGGATTCCGTGAACAGCCCGGGACGGGTGATGACGGTCCCGTAGTAGTCGTGACAGGCGGAGTCGGCGGGGAGTTCCGGACAGGACGTGGACCCCTGGTAGTCCTGGAGGCCTCCGGGAGGGTCGCCCGACCACTCCATCCCGATCCAGTCGTCGGCGTCGAAATCGCCCTCCACAGCAGTAGAGGTGGTGCCCCCAATCCCCGGCGCGGGAGGAGCCAGGTCGATCCGGAGCAAGTAGGTGGTGGGAGGAGTCGCCCCGACAAGGAGCGTGACGAGTTGGGCGGTGACGCTCTCGTAGACGAGGCGGCCGCTCTCGGTGCCGAACGACGTGCCATCCTCGCCCTCGGCGCGCAGCGACAGGGCAGTGTCGGC
>JAHJML010000301.1 GCA_018821365.1 Actinomycetota bacterium
CGCCGCGTTCCACAGCGCGTCCACGGCTTCCTCCACCTTGTCGGTTACCTCCGAGTAGCGCTTCCAGTATTTTGCGGCCTCCTTGTAGTTCTGCTGGTTCTCGAGGATCAGCGCCGTGTTGAGGACGGCCCCCTTGCGGTCGGGGTGGTCCTTGAACTTCGGCTCGTCCGCCAGGATCTTGTAGTTGTTGAGCGCCTTGTTGTACTCAAACGCCTTGAACGAGTTGTCCGCGAGCTTGAACAGGGCGTCGCCCATGAAATCGGACTTGGGGTACTCGTCGATAATCTTCTGGGTGACGCGGAGCGCGGACTGGAACTTGTTGCACTCCTCGTAGGCAATGGCGGCATTCCACAGCATCATGTCCGCCTCTTCATGGTCCGGGGTCGTGTCCACCGCTTTCTCGAGCTCGACCGCCGAATCCTCGAAAAGGCCCTTGTCCCCGGTCTCCTTGGCCTTGTTGAACATTGCCATCGCGTTTTTCGCCTGCAGGGAAATCAGGACCTTCTCGGCCGTCTTGCCGATCTCCTCCGTTATTGCATCCTCCGTGCCTCCGCACTGCTTCTCCTGCTGCAGCTTGGCCAGCCTTGCCGACTCATCGAAGTTCTCGAGCTTGCTCGCCATGGCCGACATGTTCTGCCACGAGTAAGCGCTGATGTTGTCCGTCTTGCAGTACTTGTCGTAGATCTTCTCAAACCTGGCCCCGGCCTCCTCCCAGTGGCCGTAATTGTAATAGAGCTCCGCCGGGTTCCACGTGAAGGCCGAAGCATTCTTCTTGTCGCTCGGGAACAGCTTCATGTACTCGTCCATGGCGTCCGCCAGCCTCTTGATGGACGATGGAATCACTTCCGCCGAGACCGTCAGGGCCCCGCCCGCGCCCTGGACGGGCTCGGGGGGCCCTTCCCTCACGGTCATCATGCCCTTGGCCACCTCGTCGTCCCTGAGCTGCTCGACGGCCTTGACCACCATGAACGCGGCGTCCTTCTGGTACCGGTTGTCCATCTGGGAGTCGCGGACCTCCTCGTACACGGGAATCGATTTCTCATACTGCTTGGACCAGAAATAGGCCTCGGCCATGAAGAAGTGCATCTCGTACGAGTCCGCGGTGTTCGGGTAGTTGTCCAGGTATTTCTGGTAGGCCGTGGCCGCCAAATCGTATTCCTCGATGGCCCGCGTGAAAATCTCGTTGGCCTCGGCCGGGTCGTCCTTGGTCTTGGCCACGGTCTTGAGGTTCTGGGCCACCTCGTGGTGGTGAAGCGCCGTCTGCTTCAGCGCGTCCTCGGCCGCGATCAGGGCCTTCTGCTGGATCTCGGGCTTGTCCATGTTGGCCTTCCACCAGTCCGAGTCCTTGCCGTACTGAGCGAGCCTGGCCCGCGTCTCGATGACCTGCTGCTCCATCTTCTCGCGCTGATAGGCCTTCGCGATCTTGATCACGACTTCGGGCGCCTCGGAGGCGTTGGGCCACCTGTTAAGATACTCCTCGAAAACCTTGATGGCTTTCAGGTTCGCGTTGTCGTCGATGTACACGTCGCCCAGCCAGTTGAACACCTCGGAGGTCCAGGGCCTGTCCTGGGGAATGGTCGCGGCATCCATCAGGCGATCGAGGCCCGAGACCGGGTCCGGGGCGCCGTCGCCGTCCCAGTCGGGCTCCCAGAGGCTCAGCGCGATGTACTGGACGGCCTCCGGCCTGAGCTGGGAGCCGCTCTTGCCCGTTTCCTCGGCCTTCCTGTCGGAGTATTCAACGACCTCGATGAAATCCTTGATGGCTTCCGTGTAGTTGCCGTGGCGCCAGTACGACCAGGCCAGCTTGTACAGGGCCAGATCGTAGAACGTGGAATCCTTGTCCTCGAGCGCCTTGGTGTAGGCGCTGATGGCATTGGAAAGGCCCATCTTTGAATAGTCGAAATCGAAATGGTATTCCCCGATTCTCAGCCACGTTTCCGTGAAGAACCTGGATTTTGCCAGGCGCGCCTTGCAGTCCTTGTACGTATCATGGGCTTCCTCGGCGAAGATCACTTCGTCCGCAACCTCGCCTTCCGTTGAAACGGCCGCCAGGGTGGAGGAGACATGCGCCTCTTCCGCGGCCCCCTCGCCCTCGCCGCTC
>JAHJML010000017.1 GCA_018821365.1 Actinomycetota bacterium
CGCAGCGTCACGGTCCAGCTGAGGCCGTCCTCGCTGGCAACCGGAAGGCTGGCGATGCCGGGCTCGAGGACCGAGTTGCTGCCGGGCGTGAACCGCAGCAGCGGCTCGTTGAACGCCTTGATCAGCTCCCAGTCGGCGGTCGCATAGGCGTCCGCCGAGTCCAGGCTCGAGATCGCATCGGTCGTGCCGATGATGATCGTGGTTTCCTCGGCCGCGGCCTCGGTGGTAGTCGGGGCTTCGGTCGTGGTTGCTGCGTCGTCGCCACAGGCGGCGGCCACGAGGCCGAACGCCAGTAGCACGACGAATAGGTACTTGAATCGCTTCATTGATGTCTCTCCCATATCTGGTGGGGCAAGAACCCCACCGGAGTCCCTTACGGTACTCCAACTGGGGCCGAATCGCCCAATACCGGGGCCATTTGACCCTGGAGAGCGGATCCGGGATCGGCGTCCGGTACATTCGGTCCATGTTCGAGCCGATCGTCCTCAGCGGTGGCCCCGACGTGGCGGCTCGACTCCTCGATGTGCTGCGGGGGGCGATCGAGGCGGTCGACCCGCGGCGAGCCGTACGGAACACGCTGGGCCGTGAGGCCGGGATGCTCCTGGTCGGCGGGCAACCGGTCTCGCTCCCTCGTCACGGCATCACGGTGCTCGCCCTCGGCAAGGCTGCCGTCGCCATGGCCTGGGGCGCCGCGGATGCACTGGAAGGCATTCCGGTGATCGGCGTCGCCGCCACCCCCGACCCCGGCCCGGCCCCGCCGGGAATCGAGGTCGTCGAGGGAGCCCACCCCTCTCCAGATCGCCGCAGCGTGGCGGCGGGGGCAACGCTGATGGCAGCGGCCGGGGCGGCCGGGCCCGAGGACCTGGTGCTGGTGCTGATCTCCGGCGGCGGCTCGGCCTGCGCCGAGGCCCCGGCGCCCGGTCTCGGCATCGAGCACCTGGCGGGGATCACCGATGCGCTGCTGGCGTCGGGGGCACCGATCGAGGAGATCAACATCGTCAGGAGGGGTCTCTCGCTCCTGAAGGGCGGCGGCCTCGCCGCGGCGGCCGCCCCGGCCCGGGTGGTGACACTGATCCTCTCCGACGTGGTCGGCAATGACCTCCCCACCATTGCCGGCGGTCCGACGGTGCCGAATCCGACCGGCACCGCCGAAGCGCTGACGGTCATCGAGGACCGCCGCCTGGCCGGGGCGGCGGGCCCGGCGGTGCTCGCTCACCTCCGCAAAGGGTCATCCATGACGGCTCCATCGGCGGGCCCGATCGTGGTGGTGGCGGATGCGGCAACCGCCGCCGAAGGGGCCAGGGCGGCGGCCGCCCGGCTGGGAATACCGGCGGCCGTCGTCGACACCCGGGTCACCGGGGAGGCCCGCCTGGCCGGCCGGCGTTTGGCGGATCTGGCGCGGGGACCCGGGCCGCTGATGTCGATCCTGGCCGGGGAGACCACGGTCGCGGTCACCGGAAGCGGATCCGGCGTACGCAACCAGGAGGTGGCGCTGGCGGCCGCCATCGCACTGGACGGATGCGACGGCAGTGTGGTGGCCTCGCTGGGAACCGATGGGGTCGACGGCCCCACCCGAGCCGCCGGAGGCGTGGCCGATGGATCCACGCTCGCGAGGGGGCGTACCGCCGGACTGGATGCGGTGGCGGCGCTGGACGCCAACGACAGCGGGAGCTATCTAACGGTGGTCGGCAGCAGGCTCGTGTCGGGTCCGACCGGCACCAACGTCGGCGATGTCATGGTGGCCTGGCGGCGCTAGACGGCCACAACCTCGGTGACGCCGGGCACCCGATCACGCAGGATCCGCTCGATGCCTGCGGTCAGGGTCATGGTGGAGAGCGGGCATCCCCCGCAGGCGCCCACCAACTGGAGGGTCACCTTCCCCTCGTTGACGCCGAGAAGGATCATGTCGCCCCCGTCGGCCTGCAGGGCGGGACGGATGTACTCGAGGGTCTCGTTGAGCACGTCCAGATCGACGACGGGGACCTGCGCCTCGTCGGTCGTCGTGGTGGTCTCGGCCGTTTCGTTCATCGCGTCCTCGTTGATGCGGCGGTCATTCTATGGAGGAAGGGCACCCTAGCCAACCAGCTCGAACACCAACAGCAGTTCCATCAGGCCGTGGTCGTCGACGCTCAGCACCCCCAACGCGCTGGGCTTCTCGATGTCGAAGTCGTCGAAGAGGATCGGCAGCGAGCCGACCACCACGATCCGGCCGTCGACCAACTGGGCCTCGAGCGCCACTTCGACGGGCCGGGTCACCCCGTGCAGAGTCAGGTCGCCGGCCCCGGTCACTTCGATCGGTTCGCCGGAGGCCGCCCCGGCCGGAAGGGTGATCGGAGCGGTCAGGGTGAACCCGGCGCTCGGGAAGGTAGAGGTCTCCAGCCCCTGGCGCCGGATGGCGCCGTCGCGACGGCTGTCGTCGCTGGCCAACCCGCTGAGGTCGGCATCGACGATCACCGAGGTCACCCGATCGCCTTCGACGGTCAATGCCGCCTCCACCAGTGGGGTCCGGCCCACCGCCGTCTTGGCGCCGATCGAGGCCAATTCCTCCTGGACCCGGTACCCGACGTAGGACGTCCCGTCACCGGAGAGCGACCAGGCTCCTTCGATGCCCTCGAGCGCCGGCTGCGATGGCTCGGGGCCGGTGGTCGACGTGGCTCCGGCGATCGCCCCCTCCAGCGTCGGGGCCGCCGGAGACGTGTCCCTGAAGACGAACCACCACACGACGGCGGCGAGTGCGGACATGGCGACGAGCGACGACACGATGACGATACGCGTGCGCGACATGGAGAACTCCCCTGAGCGTCGAGCGGTAGAACTCCGGGAGCGGCCCGATCATTCCCCGCCGGCGCCGTTCAATCGGAGACGGACTCCCGCCGGACATCGGCGCCCAATGCCGCCAGATTGGGGACGAAGTTCTGGTAACCCCGGTCGATGTGGCCGGCGTTGGCAACGATCGTGTAGCCGTCGGCGCGGAGTCCTGCCAGCACCAGGGCCGCCCCCGCCCGGATGTCGCAGGCGTCCACCGGGCACCCGCTCAACCGCTCGACCCCCCGGATGATCACGTGCTGGCCCTCGGTGATGACATCGGCCCCGAGTCGGTTCAGTTCACCGACGTAGCGGAACCTGGCCTCGTAGATGTTCTCGGTGATCACCGACGTGCCGGAGGCCAGCGACAGCAGCGCCACCATCTGAGGATGCATGTCGGTGTGGAAGCCCGGGTAGGGCAAGGTGGCGAAGTCCACCGGGTTGGGCCGCTCCCCCGGCCCCACCAGCCGCACCCAGTCGTCCCCGGTCTCGATCTCACACCCGGCCTCGCCGAGTTTTCGCAGCTCCATCCGCAGATGGGCGGGGACGCAGCCGGTCACGGTGACGTCGCCGCCGGCGAGAGCGGCGCCCACCAGATAGGTGCCCGCCTCGAGCCGATCGGGAACCACCCGATGCTGCATCGGCCCCAGCTCGCCGACACCCTCGATCTCCATCGTGGAGGTGCCCGCCCCCTGGATGTGGGCACCCATCCCCCCCAGCGCCGCCGCCAGATCGGCGATCTCGGGCTCCCGGGCCGCATTGGAGATGACGGTGCGGCCCGACGCCATCACCGCCCCGAACAGCACGTTCTCGGTGGCACCCACGCTGGGGAACTCGAGGCTGACCTCGGTGCCCCTCAGGCCGCCCGGCGCCGAGGCGTGGAGCACCCCGTGCCGCAGCTCGAAGTGGGCTCCCAGCGCTTCGAGACCGTCGAGGTGCATGTCGATGGGCCGGGAGCCGAAGTCGTCGCCACCCGGCAGCGCCACCCTGGCCTCCCCGCAACGGGCCAGCAGGGTGCCCAGCACCAGGATCGAAGCCCGCATCTTGCGGACCAGCTCGATGGGGGCCTCCGGCCGCAGCTCCCCGGGGACCTCCACCCGCAGCGAGGTCCCATCCCGATGGCACTCTGCCCCGATGTACTCGAGGACGCGGCACATGATCTCGACATCGGCGATGCCGGGGACGTTGTCGATCCGGTGGACTCCGGGGGCCAGCAGCATCGCGACCAGATGCTTGAGCACGGCGTTCTTGGCGCCGCAGACCGCGACGGAGCCGTTGAGGGCGCGCCCGCCCGTGACGACGATCTGCTCCATCAGGACATCCTACGACGCGCTCGCCGGGGGCGGCATCCTCCCCCCGGTCGGGCGGCTACGCTGGCGCATCGTGAGAGTCGCCATTGGAGCCGACCACGCCGGATACGCCCTCAAGGAACTGCTCGCAGCTCGCATGGCAGCCTCGGGGCACTCCGTGATCGACCTCGGCACCCACAGCGAAGCGCCGGTCGACTACCCCGACTACGCCGAGGCGGTCGCCAGGGCGGTCGTCGACGGCAAGGCCGACCGGGGCCTGGTGGTGTGCGGGTCGGGTGCGGGAGCCTCGATCGCCGCCAACAAGGTCAAGGGGGCGCGCTGTGCCGTCACCCACGACACCTACAGCGCCCACCAGGTGGTGGAGCACGACGATGCCAACATCGTCGCCGTCGGCAGCCGGGTGATCGGGTCCGATCTGGCGGGTGAGATCGTCGACGCCTTCCTGGGGGCACGGTTCAGCGGTGAAGAGCGCCACGTGCGCCGCCTCGGCAAGGTGAAGGCCCTCGAGGACCGCTTTGGGCCCCGGTCCGCCTGACCCGGGCCACCCCGCCCTCTCTATGATTGGCGGTCCCGCTGCGGAGGCCCGACCCTGACGACAGAGACGTCCCCGACCCGCTACTTCAATCGCGAGTTGTCGCTCCTCGACTTCCAGGAGCGGGTGCTGGCCCTGGCCGAGAACCCCAACATGCCGCTGCTCGAGCGGGTCAAGTTCACCGCGATCGTGAGCAGCAACCTCGACGAGTTCTTCCAGGTTCGGGTGGCCGGCCTGATGGAGCAGCGGGCGGCCGGCATTCGCAAGGCCGCTCCCGATGGACGCTCCCCCGCCCGGCAACTCGACGAGATCGCCGACAAGACCCACCGGTTGGTGGCCCGCAAGGAGCGGGTCTTCCTCAACGAGATCGTCCCCGCCCTCGAGTCCCAGGGGATCCGGCTCACCGGCTACCGGGAATTGGGAGCCACCGATCGCAGGTGGCTCGACCGGCTCTTCGAGACCGAGATGTACCCCGTCTTGACCCCGCTGGCGGTCGACCCGGCTCACCCGTTCCCCTACATCTCCAACCTCTCGCTGAACCTGGCGGTGCTGGTCACCAACCCCAAGACGGGTGAGCAGCAGTTCGCCAGGGTCAAGGTGCCGCAGAGCCTCCCTCGCTTCATCGTCCTCGCCGACCAGGAGCACTTCGTCCCCGTGGAGCAGGTGATCGCGGCCCACATCGACCGGTTGTTCCCGGGCATGGACGTGGCGGGCCACCATCCCTTCCAGATCACCCGCAGCGCCGACCAGGCCCTCGAGGAGGAGGAGGCCGACGACCTCCTCGAGGCGATGGAGTCGCTGCTGGTCGCCCGGCACCGCTTCTCGCGCGCCATCCGCCTCGAGGTGGGCAGCGACATGCCCGAGGACCTCCGCAACTACCTGGTCAGCAAGCTCGCCATCGACCCGGCGGCGCTGTACATCTCCGACACTCCACTGGCCCTCAATGGGCTGTGGGCCATCTACGGCCTGGATCGCCCCGAGCTCAAGGACGACCCCTGGAAGCCGGTTACCCAACCGGCGCTCGCCGATCTCGACGGAAGGCCGATCTTCGAGGCCATCAGGGCCGGCGACCTCTTGATCCATCTCCCCTACGACTCCTTCTCGACCTCGGTGCAGGCGTTCATCGCCGAGGCGGCGGCCGACCCCGGGGTGGTTGCCATCAAACAGACGCTCTACCGCACCTCCGACCCCTTCGATCCCGCCCTCGGGGGGGAGACCTCGATCGTCCGATCGCTGATGGCGGCCGCCAGGGCGGGCAAGCAGGTGGTGTGCCTCATCGAGCTCAAGGCCCGCTTCGACGAGGAAGCCAGCATCAACTGGGCTCGCATGCTCGAGGAAGCCGGGGTCCATGTCGTCTACGGGGTGACCGGCCTCAAGACCCATTCCAAGATCGCGCTCGTGGTGCGCCGCGAGCCGGACGGCCTCCACCGCTACAGCCACGTCGGCACCGGCAACTACAACCCCAAGACCGCCACGATGTACGAGGACCTCGGAATCCTCACCAGCGACGAGGAGATCGGCGCCGACCTCAGCGAGCTCTTCAACGTCCTGACCGGCTTCAGCAGGCAGAAGAAGTACCGCCGGTTGCTGGTGGCACCGGCCAGCCTCCGCCGCCAGCTCGTGCAGAGAATTCGAGAACAGGCCGCTCGGGGTTCGGACGGACGGATCGTCTTCAAGCTCAACCACCTCGTGGACCCCAGGATCATCGACGAGCTGTATGCGGCATCGGCCGCCGGAGTCGAGATCGACCTCGTCGTCCGCGGGGTGTGCTGCCTCCGCCCCGGGGTGCCGGGCCTCTCGGAGCACATCCGGGTCAGGTCGATCATCGGCAAGTACCTCGAGCACTCGCGGATCTTCCGATTCGGGACCGGCGACGACGTCGAGTACCTGATCGGATCGGCCGACATGATGCAGCGAAACCTCAACGGCAGGGTCGAGGCGGTGATCCCCATCAAGGATTCGGCTCTCCAGGCCCGTCTCGAGGAAGTGCTGCGGGTGAACCTCAAAGACGATCTGCTCGCCTGGACGCTCTTCCCGGATGGATCGTGGACCAGGGTGCCGCCGGTGCAAGGCATCAACGCCCACTTCCGGTTCGAGGAGTTGGCGCTGTCACGCTCCAGGGGCGCCGCCCCCGATCCGGAGGGCGCCGCCACCACCGAGACCACCGTGATGGCCGCCGGGGGCGTCGTCCACCGTTCCGGCCCCAACGGCGAACGCCAACTGCTGATCGTCCACCGGCCCCGCTACCGCGACTGGTCCCTCCCCAAGGGGAAGCTGGAACCCGGCGAGACCGAATCCGATGCGGCACTCCGCGAGGTCCACGAGGAGACCGGGTTCGACTGCATCCTGGGGCCCGAGATGGGCTCGATCGAGTACGTCGACCATCAGGGACTCCACAAGGTGGTTCGCTACTGGGCGATGACGGTCGGTGGTGGCGAGTTCCAGCCCAACGAGGAGGTCGATGAGGCCCGCTGGCTTCCGGTGCCCGCCGCCGCCGCCGACCTCTCCTACGAACGCGACCGGGCCCTGGTTCGATCGCTCGAGGAGCGACTCAGCCCATGATCTACCTGTTTCGTCACACCCACGCCGGCACCCGGCGGGATTGGGACGGACCCGACCGGGAGCGGCCGCTGACCGAACGGGGGAGGCACGAGTCGGCCGTCATCGCCGAGCGATGGGCCGGGTCCGGCATCACCGCCATCCTCTCCAGCCCATACCTGCGCTGCCTGGAGTCGGTGGAGGCCCTCTCGAGGGCAACCGGCTTGCAGATCGAGGCGACACCGTCCCTCGAGGAGGGCGCCGATCCCGAACTGGCCTACTCCGAGCTGACCGGAGCCCAAGACGGGGCGCTCCTGTGCACCCACGGCGACATCGTGGCGGCACTCATCGGAAGGGCCTCCGCCGAAGGAGCCGGACTCGAAGACGGCCCGGCGTGGGAGAAGGGGTCGATCTGGCTGCTGGAACGGGGCCCCGGTGGCCGGGTCCGGGCGGGGCGCTACCACCCTCCCCCGGTCACAGCCCTCTGATCCACCCGACCGTCAGGGCGGCGAGGCGATCCAGGACATCGCCGGGTGACATCCCGGTTCGCCGGGGGACCTTGAAGGAGTGGTCCCCCTCTTCGATCACCTCCAGCGCCGCCTTCGGGAGGCGGGCTACCAGGGGACGAATCTGGTCGAGCGGTCCGAGGCGGTCCCTGCTGCCCGCCAGGAACAGCATCGGCACCCCGTTGCGATGCAGATGGTCGGTCGCCCGCCGCCCACCACTCGACGGTGCCACCAACGGATAGCCGTAGAAGACCAGGCCGACGGCACCCGGGGAGTCGGCCGCCAGATGCGAGCCGATCCGCCCCCCCATCGACTTCCCGGCCATCACCACCTGCCACCCGTAGGACTGCAGCCGGCGGAGTGCCGCCAGGTGGCAGGCCAGCAGGATCGGCATCCGGTCGGGTGCCCGGCGTCCCGCCTCCATGTACGGATAGTCGAAGGTGAGCGTCGGGTGCCCGGCGGCGACGAGGCGGTCCCGCAGGCCGATAACGAACGGATGGTCCTGCCCGGCGCCCGCCCCGTGGGCCAGCAGCACCGCCGGTCCGGCCGGCTCGCCGGGCAGGGCGAGGCGGCCGGTGACCCTGCGGCCCGGCTGCCACTCGATGCGCAGGATGCGTGCCAACCCGATTCCTCCCGAGTGCCTCGATCAGGGCCACCTGGAAGGTACTAGAGTCCTCGGGCCGTGCGCATCCGCATCTTCGACGATCCCGATCGTCTCGCCGAGGCAGCCGCTCAGGAGATCGAAACCTGGGTGAGCCTGACCGCACCCCATGCGACGATCGGGTTGGCGGGCGGCAGGACCCCACTGGCCACCTACCGGCGGCTCCGCCGCACCGGGCTCCCCTGGAACCAGGTCCACGGTTGGATGACCGACGAGCGCTTCGTCCCCGCCACCGATCCCGCTTCGAACACAGGGATGGTGGCCGAGGCCCTGTTCGATCACGTGCCGGCGACCCTGCACCGGATCCCGTGGATCGAAGACCCCATGGCGGCCGCCGCCGCCTACGAGCAGCAGTTGCACGGCGTGCTGGAGGAGTCACCGACGGGGCTCAAACCGAGCCTGGTCCTGTTGGGCGTCGGCGAGGACGGCCACACCGCCTCGCTGTTCCCCGGCACCGACGCCCTCGACGTCACCGATCGGGACTATCTGGCCCACTGGGTGCCGCAGCAGGAGGCCTGGCGGCTCACCGCCACCCTGCCGCTCCTGATGAGAGCCAGACGGACGATGTTCCTGGTGTCGGGGGCGCGCAAGGCCCAGATCGTCGCCGATGTGCTCGAGGGTGACTCCGACCACCCGGCGGCCATCGTCAGCCGGGGATCGAAGGACGCCGTCTGGCTGCTGGACCGGGAAGCGGCCCGCCTCCTGCCGGTCTAGCCGGTCCCCTCCGGAGCCGTCGTCGGCACCAGCAGTTCCAGGAGCATCCGGGCCGCGGCGCTGTCCGTCTGCATCTGGGATGCCGCCTGCACGACGGCTCCCCGAATCAGGCCCTCGTCGCACCCGGCCGCATCGGATTCCGCCTGCAAGGCGGCTCCCGCTTCGTCGAGGCGCACCAGGTCCTCCGACCAGAGGCTGCGATCGATCAGCACCTCGTATCTGATGCCCTCCAACGCGGTGACGAGATCACCCACCCACCGGGCGGCTTCGTCGGCGAGCCCATCGCACAGCCGCACATCCATGGTGGTGGTGGTGGCGGCGGTGGAGACGGTGGCAGCCGAGGACGTCGACGCGGCACCGTCGCCGCTGCACGCGGTCACGGCGAGCACCAGGGCCAGCACCGGGATCATCCGCCTCACAGCGGCGAGGTTACCCGTCCGGGAGCCGACGGCGTCCCGGAGCCGGACAAGCCCCGGCCCGCGCACGTCCCGTCACCCGCTTTGGTAGAAGCCCTCCTCGCCGGCCTTGAGGTTCTCGATGATCAGTTGCCCGAAGACGCTCCTCGCCTCCAGGCCGGCGGCGAGGCCCGCCATCAGCGCCGCCATCTCCTCGTCGGTGCATCCGAGCAGGCGCGCCCGTTCCTCCAGTGCCACTCCGGCGGCCTCGACGGCGCCGGTCGTTGCTGCGTCGGGTTCCGTGCCGCTGCTGGAGGCCTCCTCCAGGATGTCGATGGAGTCCTGGATCACGCCGATGGCGGCGTCTGCGACGGCCTCACAACTCGCCAGGGAAGCGGGGTCGGTGCCGGGCGCACCGCCGCCGCCGCAGCCGGCCGTCAAGAGGATGGTCGCCGCCAGCGAGAAGATCCTGCGCATCGCTCACCTACCCAGAGGGACCCTACCGATTCACCCGGTCACGTCGTAGACCACCTCGTCGATGAGCAACTGATCGACGATGCCCACGATGACCGCCCGAATCGGGCCGTCCTTCCAGGCCAGCACCTGACGGGCCCCGTTGCCCTCGTCGAGGATGAGCACCGTCTCCCCGGGACCGGCCCCGACGGTGTCCACGCAGATGAGGTAACCGCCGGTGTCGGCGCCGCCGGCGTCGAGCAGATCGCACATCAGCAGCCGTCGATGGTCGTAGAGAGGGTGGCTGATCGTGCTCACCACGGTGCCGCTGACCTTGCCGAGGATCACGACGTTCGCTCCACCTGGTCCACGATCCCCACGATCGCATGGTCCACCGGGACGAACGGCACCGGGCAGGCCAGGGCGGCTTCCCGGGACGCCACGATGTAGACGAGTTCGCCGGGACCGGCCATCGCCACCGCATCGGCGGCCACCACCTGACGCCCCACCGGCTTCTGATCCCGATCGAGCGGCTGCACGATCAGGAACTTGACGCCTTCGAGGCCCTCGTACTTGACGGTGGCGACCACGGTGCCGGTGACCTCAGCCAGTTGCACCGCCGCCCCCTTCCCTGCCGACCGACGGCCCGAACCGAGGGTGATGCTCGAGGTTGGCCCGCATCTCGTCATGCAGTTGGGAGATGACCGCCCGTCGCACCAGGTTCCCCGGGTGGACCCGTTCGCTCCCGATCTCGACGGCGGCCTCCACGTCGGAGATCGGACCCCCGAACAGGAGATAGCCCCGCCCTCCGAGGCCGTCGGCGAGGTGCATCTCGAGGAGATCCACGGAAGCGCCCTTCACCCCGGCGTCGGCCGCCTCGATGATCGACGCCACCGAGACGGTCTCGATGATCCCGAGCGCCTCGGCCCGGCCCTCCCGCCTCGCCCCCCGCAGCGCCTCCACCACCGCCGGGTGGATGTCGGGGAGCAGCACCAGGTCGAGCATGGCATCGCCCGATGCACCGGTGCCGGCCGCCACCGCCTCTTCGACGTCGCCGACTTCGCCGGCCACCAGCACCAGGTAGTGCCCTGGTTGGACGGTGCCGGTATGCAGCGCGGTGATCGGGGCCCGCTTGACCATGGCATCGCCGGCGACGATCCCGGCGGCGACGGAGTCGAACTCGAGGAGCGCCAGCGCCGGGTGGAAGGCCACTAGACGATCCTCAAGGCGCCGACGACGGCGATCCGCCGCTCCCGGGTGAAGGTGAGCGGCCGGGTGAGACCGTCGCCGGTCGGGCTGGCGATCGAGAACGACGTGAAGCCTTCGCCGCCCTCGCCCAGCCCGGCGTAGTTGGGGCCGTTGGCGATGAAGATGCTGACGTTGATCGACCTGGCCATCCGGGTGATGGTGTCCACGTTGGTGCTGTGGATGGAGGCGGTGTGCCGGAACCGGTGCTCGCTCTCGACGGCGAGCGCGATGGCGGCGTCGACGTTGGGCATCCGCACCACCGGCAGGACCGGCATCATCTGCTCGGTCCACACCAGGTTGTGCTCGGGGGGGACCTCGGCCACCAGCAGGCGAGGGTCGCCTTCCACTTCCACACCGGCCGCCTGGGCGATCAGGGCGGCGTCCTTGCCGATCCAGGCCCGGTTGATGATGCCCGGCTTGCCGGGAGGCCCCATCGAGTCGAAGATCGTCCGCTCCACCTTCTTGAGTTCGTGCTCCTTGAGGATGTAGGCGCCGTGACGGCCCATGGAGCGGATCAACTCGTCGGCCACGGTGCGAACCGCGATCACCGTCTTCTCGTCGATGCAGATGATGTTGTTGTCGAAGGAGGCCCCGGCGACGATGTCACGGGCCGCCGAGTCGATGTTGGCGGTGTCGTCCACCACCGCCGGAGGGTTGCCGGGCCCGGCGGCCACCGCCCGCTTGTCGGTCTTGAGGGCCTCGCGAACCACCCCCGGGCCGCCGGTGACCAGCAGCACCCGGATCAGCGGGTGGTGCATCAGTTCCTGGGCGCTCTCGATGGTGGGCTCGGGGATGGCGGTCACCAGATCGGGGGGCCCGCCGCCGGCGATGATCGCCCGGTTGAGCAGCCGCACGTTCTCCGCCGAGACCCGCTTGGCGTTCGGGTGGACGTTGAACACCACCGCGTTGCCGCCCGAGAGCACCGCGATCGCATTGTTGATGATCGTCGAGACCGGGTTGGTGACGGGGGTGATGGCGGCGATCAACCCCATAGGTGCCATCTCGGTCAGCATCATCCCGTGCTCGCCGGTCTCGATGATCGGATCGAGATCCTCGGGGCCCGGCGTTCGGTTGGTGACGAGCAGGATCTTCCGCAGCTTGTCGTCGATCCGCCCGAGGCCGGTCTCTTCGACGGCGATCCGGGCCAGCCGCTCGGCGTGCTCCAGCATCGTCCGGCGGATCGAATCGACGATCCGCTGACGCCCGTCCGGCCCGAGCGACTGGAATGCGTCGAACGCTCGCTGGGCGGCCTTGACGGCCTCCTCGATCGTGGCGAACAACCCCTCCCCAAGGTCCGAGTCCGGGATCTGCGCCGGCACCCGCGGGCGAGCGGGAGTCTCCTCCTCGGTGCCGCCGAGGCGGCGCCGCACCCTGGCGATGATCTCGTGGACCTCTTCGGAGGAGAGTGCCTCAGGCATCGATCACTTCCGGTACTTCTCCTCGCCGCCAACCTCCCAGGTGTCGACGATCGCCATCACGACGGCGTCACAGGGGCGCTCATGGGTGTAGCGGGTCTGGCGGGCACTGGAACCGGTGGCGTACAGGACGATCTCCCCGACGCCGGCGCCGACCGCATCGGCGGCTACCACGTAGCTGCCGGTCTCCTTCTCGTCGACGTCGACCTGCTTGAGGACCAGGAACTTGAGGCCCTCGAGCGTCGCCTCCTTGCGGCTGGCCACCAGCGTGCCGGCAACCCGGCCGAGCAACATGGCGGGCTACCCGCTCGACTCTTGGGAGGCCTCCTCGGCCCGGCCGAGCGGCAGCACCAGATCGATGTTGACGTGGGGGCGGGCGATGACGTGGGTGGCGATGACCTCGCCGACCTTCTCGGCGCCGCGCACGCCGGCGTCGACGGCGGCCTTGACCGCGGCGACGTCACCCCGCACGATGGCGGTCACATACCCGCCGCCCGTCTTCTCCATCGATACCAACTCGACCTTGGCGGCCTTGACCATCGCGTCCGCCGCCTCGACCATCGCCGGGAACCCCCGGCACTCGATCATGCCCAATGCTTCAGCCATACGCTCCTCGTCTCCTTGCTTCGACTCGGTGAACCTACTTCATCTCCCTGCCGGAGATCCCCTCGAGGGCGGCGACCGCCGCCCTCCAACCAACATCGATGTCCCGCTCCTCGCCGCCCAGGTAGACCCGGCCCAACGACCCGAACGACCTCACCTCGAGCACGTTGATGTTGGCGGACTTCTCCGCCTCGTTGGCGGCCAGCGCCGCATAGGAGGCGGGTTCGATCTCGAGCACGTAGAGGGTCTGGCCCGGGATGAGCATGTGACCGTGACGCATGCGGTTGATCAACTGCGCCTGGTGATCGTCGATGCGGCGGATGATCTGGCTGCTGGCGATGCGGGGCTTGAACCGGTCCTCCTCGGTGAGGCCGATCGCCTCGAGGATCGCCGCCCCGGCGGCACGGGCCTCCGCCTGGCTCGCCGAGTGCACCTCGAGCAGGCCGAAGTAGCGCTCGACGATCTGCATCCCCGGCTTCACAGTGGTGCTCTTCAGCGCCACGTCGGTGAGGCGGTTGATCTCGATGCCCGGCGAGATCTCCACCATCAGCGAGGCATCCCTGGCCAGCGGGAGGAAGCCGCTCGCCACCGTGCCCAGGAAGGCCGCATACTGCGGCTGCAGGCTGTCCAGGAACGAAAAGCCCCGCAGTTCGACGTTGCTGTTCACGCGGTACCTCCGGCTTCTGCGATGATCTCGATCCCGGCGGAAGCCCCGATCCGGGTGGCGCCCGCTGCGATCATGTCCTTGGCGTCCTTGGCGGTCTTGATGCCGCCGGCCGCCTTCACTCCCATGTCCGGCCCGACCGCCTCGCGCATCAGAGCCACGTCGTACACGGTGGCGCCACCCGGGCCGAACCCGGTGGACGTCTTGACGTAGTGGGCCTTGGCCTTGCGAGCGATACGGCTGGTGACGACCTTCTCCTCGTCGGTCAGCATGGCCGCCTCGATGATGACCTTGCAGATGGCACCGGCCTCCCGAGCCGCATCGACCACTCCGACGATGTCCTTCTCCACGGTGGCCCAATCCCCCGACTTGATGGCGCCGATGTTGACGACCATGTCGATCTCGCGGGCGCCCTCGCGAACGGCCCGGCGCGCCTCCATCGCCTTGATCTCAGAGGTGTGGGCGCCGAGTGGGAATCCGATCACCGAGCAGGTCACCACGTCGGTGCCGCGCAGGTTGTCGGCGACCCGGCGCACCCAGGTCGGATTGACGCACACCGAGGCGAACTTGTAGCGGATCGCCTCGTCGCACATGCGATCGATCTCGGTGGCGGAGGCATCGGCCCGCAGCAGCGTGTGGTCGATGTACCCGGCGAGGTCGGTCGGGACATCGGCACCGCTCCCGTTGAACGAGATGCGGGAGGCCCCGGCGGCGACGACGTCGCGCACCTTGTCCGACGAGTGAGCGGCGCAATCACCGATGCACGCCAGATAGTGATCCCACGCTTCGCCGGTGAGCGCCGAGAGCACCTCCCGGGTCACCGCCTCGACGATTGCCTCCTGATCCATCAGGCCTTTCCTCTCCCAGGACCGCCACGGTAGCGGCGGTCCACCTCATCGATCATCGCCACCCGGTCGGCGTGACGCCCCTCGGACCACGGGGTGGCCAGCCAGGTCTGGACGATCTGCCAAGCGAGGCTCTCCCCCACCAGACCGGCGCCCAGCGTCAGCACGTTGGCGTGGTTGTGCTCCCGGCTGTTGGCGGCCGAGGACAGGTCGTAGCAGAGAGCGGCCCGCACCCCGGGGACCTTGTTGGCCACCATCGAGGACCCGATCCCGGCCCCGTCGACGATGATGCCCACCTCGGCCTCGCCGGAGGCAACCCGGGCGGCGACCTCATGGGCGAACACGGGGTAGTCGGCGGCCTCGGTCGAGTCGGTGCCGCAGTCCACGACCTGCCATCCCTGCTCCTGGAGGCGGAACCCGAGGCGTTCCTTGAGGCGGAACCCGCCGTGGTCCGACCCGATGGCGATCCTCCCCTTGCTCCCGGCGGTCGAGGGTGCCGGATCAGGGGCGTTCGCCGGGTGGGGGGCATCGGAAACGGGAGGGGAACCGGCACCATCGACCACGGAAGCGACGACCTTGCGCACCAGGGCGCGAATCTCTTCTTCCGGTGGCAGAGCGCGGGAACTCACCGGGTGATTATCTCACGAAGGCGGGCCGCCCCTGTGGACGCCTAATCTGAACCGCAGCCTCGGGAGCACCACATGGCCGACGACCCGGCACTCATCTGGCAACAGGACCGCACCCCCCGCCGCCCTGTTATGCCCCGCAACGAGGCAGCCGGCGTCCCCGAGCCGGTCCCGGATTCCCCGATCCCCGGCGGCCGGATCTCGCTGCGGGAGGCCCGGCACCAGTTCGGGGTGCCCGCCTCGACGCTGGCGTCCTGGGCGAGATCGGGCCGGTTGGACGCCGTCAAGGCCGGCGGGGCCTGGATGGTGACGGCCGCCTCGGTGGCCGCCCGGTTGTCCCACCGCCACGCCGGGAAGCCCCGCGCCGGGGGTGCGACCCGGGCCGATACAACCGCGGCCCGCCCGGATGGGACGACGATGCTGGTGCCCCGCGACGCCTGGGACAAGCTCCTCGATCAGTTGGGCAACCTCCACGAGGCCGGCCAAATGCTGGCGGAAGCCAGGGAACGGGCCGCCAAGGCCGAGACCGAGGTCGTGTTCCTCAGGGAGCGGCTGGCCGAGATCCGGGCGGAGCGGGACGGCCTGAGGACCGGTCCATCTGCTGGTGCGGCCGAGCCGCAGCATCCCGGCCTGTGGCGACGCCTCGGCCATGCCATCCGCCCCGGCTCGCCTCGGCGGGACCGCGACTAGCGTCTCCGTGATGCCACCCACCGTCACCGCCAGCGGCCTCCGCTTCGCCTATGGGGACATCGTCGCCCTCAGCGGTCTCGATCTCGACATCCCCTCCGGGCTCATCGGCCTGGTGGGGGCCAATGGGGCGGGCAAGACCACCCTCCTCAAGCTGCTGCTGGGAATCCTCTCGCCCGCCGCCGGGAAGGTGGAGGTGCTGGGCCGTCCGATGCCGGAACGCACCCTGGAGGTTCGCTCCCGGGTGGGGTACATGCCGGA
>JAHJML010000018.1 GCA_018821365.1 Actinomycetota bacterium
CGTCGAGCAGGCGGCGGGCGAGCAGCGCCGCGGCCTCATCGAGGCCGGCGGCGGCAAGCGCCTGGTGGAGGCCGGCGGCGGCAAGCGCCGTGAAGGCGGCAAGCGCCTCATCGAGGCCGGCGGCGGCAAGCGAGTCGACGCCGCCAAGGCCAGGAACGAGTTCACCGAGGAGCGGGACACCGCCGGAGAGACGCTGACGGCCGCCGAGGCCGCCGCCCTGGCCGCCTCCGAAGCCGTCGAGGCCGTCGAGGCCGTCGAGGCCGAGACCCCGGCTTTCGAGGCCGAGGCCGCCGCGGTCGAGACCGAGACGCCGGCTCCTGAAGCCGCCGAGGAGGAGTCCACCTGATGCTGATGCCCAAGCGAACCAAGTGGCGCAAGCAACAGCGAGGCCATCTCCGCGGCCTCTCCAAGGGCGGCACCCGGGTGCACTTCGGTGACTTCGGGCTGCAGACCCAGGAGGCGGGGTGGATCACCGCCCGCCAGATCGAGGCGGCTCGTGTCGCCATGACCCGCCACATCAAGCGTGGCGGCAAGGTGTGGATCAACCTGTTCCCCGACAAGCCCATCACTCAGAAGCCTGCCGAGACCCGGATGGGCTCCGGCAAGGGCAACCCCGAGTACTGGGTGGCGGTGGTGCGGCCCGGACGGGTGATGTTCGAGCTCTCCGGCGTCGACGAGGACCTGGCCCGGGAGGCCATGCGCCTCGCCGCCAACAAGCTGCCCGTGAAATGCAAGTTCGTGAAGCGAGAAGACGTATGAACGCCTCAGATTTGGGCGACCTCACCTATGAGGAGCTCATCGAGAAGATGGCCGAGGCCAAGGAAGAGCTGTTCAATCTCCGGTTCCAACTGGCCACCAACCAGTTGGACAACACCACGCGACTCCGTCAGCTCCGGCGCGACGTCGCCCGCATCGCCACCGCGATGCGCCAGCAGGAGATCGCCGCGTGGGAGGCCGAGCAGGAGGTACAGGCACATGGCTGAGCGCGCCGCCAGGAAGGTCCGGACCGGCGTGGTCGTCTCCGACGCCCGCGACAAGACGGTGACGGTGGAGATCTCCGATTCGATCCGTCACGCCAGGTACGCCAAGACCATTCGCCGTCGCACCCGGCTCCATGCCCACGACGAGAACAACGACGCCCACATCGGCGACAAGGTGCAGGTGATGGAGACCCGTCCCCTGTCCAAGTCGAAGCGGTGGAGGGTGACCGAGATCGTGGAGAGAGCCCGATGATCCAGCAAGAGAGCCGCCTCAAGGTGGCGGACAACACCGGAGCCAAAGAGGTGCTGTGCATCCGGGTGCTCGGTGGGTCGGGACGGCGCTACGCCGGCCTCGGCGACATCATCGTGGCCACCGTCAAAGACGCCATCCCCGGCGGGGCGGTCAAGCGCGGCGAGGTGGTCAAGGCCGTCGTCGTGCGCACCCACAAGGAGACCAGGCGCCAGGACGGCACCTACATCCGTTTCGACGACAACGCCTGCGTGCTGATCAACGACCAGCAGCAGCCGCGGGGCACCCGCATCTTCGGCCCGGTGGGCCGCGAGCTGCGTGACCGCAAGTTCATGAGGATCGTTTCGCTGGCGCCGGAGGTGCTGTGATGGAACTCCGCACCGGAGACGAAGTGAAGGTCATCCGCGGCAAGGATGCCGGCAAGCAGTCGCGGGTCGCCCACGTCTTCCCCGGCAAGGGCAAGATCATCGTGGAGGGAGTGGCCACCGCCAAGCGCCACACCAAGCCGCGCGGCCAGACGATGCAAGGCGGGATCATCGACAAGGACATGCCGATCGATGCCTCCAACGTCATGATCGTCTGTCCGGCGTGCGGGCCCACCCGTATCGGCCACAAGTTCGACGCCGACCGCCACAAGCGGCGGGTGTGCTCGAAGTGCGGAGGTGACCTGTGACCCCCCGCCTGAAGGAGAAGTACCACGCCGACGTGAAGGGGCCGCTCAAGGAGCGGCTCGGGGTCGCCAACGACATGCAGGTGCCCCGGTTCTCCAAGATCGTGGTCAACATGGGGGTCGGCGAGGCGATCGCCGACTCCAAGCTGATCGATGCCGCCGTCGCCGATTTGACGATCATCACCGGCCAGAAACCCAGGGTGAACCGGGCGCGCAAGTCGATCGCCAACTTCAAGCTGCGCGAGGGCATGCCGGTCGGCGTGTCGGTGACGCTGCGCGGCGACCGGATGTGGGAGTTCCTCGACCGGCTGATCGCGGTGGCGATCCCCCGCATCCGCGACTTCCGGGGCCTCAACCCGCGGTCGTTCGACGGGCGCGGCAACTACACCTTCGGGTTGACCGAGCAACTGGTCTTCCCGGAGATCGATTACGACAACGTGGTGAAGGTGCGCGGTCTCGATGTGACCATCGCCACCACCGCAGCAGACGATGAAGGCGGCCGTGCGCTGCTGGAAGCGTTCGGATTCCCATTCCGTCGACAGCAGGCAGGTGTGTGATGGCGAGAAAGTCCCTCGTAGTGAAGGCGAACCGCAAACCCAAGTTCGCAGTCCGCGGCTACAGCCGCTGCGGCCGCTGCGGCCGCTCTCGCGCCTTCATCCGGAAGTTCGGGATGTGCCGCATCTGCGTGCGGGAACTGGCCCACAAGGGCGAGCTGCCCGGTGTGAGAAAGGCGTCGTGGTAACGATGATGACCGATCCCGTCGCCGACATGCTGACCCGGATCCGCAACGCCAACCAGGCGCTGCATCCGTCGGTCTCGATGCCGTCCTCGAAGCTCAAGGAGGAGATCGCCAAGATCCTCGCCGCCGAGGGCTACATCGAGGGGTACGAGGTCAGCGCCTCCGGCGTCAAGCGGCAACTCGAAGTGAAACTGAAGTACCAACCCGACCGCTCCCGCGTCATCAGCGGGCTGCGCCGGGTGTCCAGCCCGGGCCGCCGGCTCTACAAGGGCAGCTCCGAACTGCCGCGGGTGAAGGGCGGCCTCGGAGTGGGGGTCGTCTCCACCAGCCAGGGCCTCCTCACCGACAGTGAGGCACGGCGCCGCAAACTGGGTGGCGAGATCTTGTGTGAGGTCTGGTAGATGAGCCGCATCGGAAACGCACCCATCACCGTCCCCGCCGGCGTCGACATCGAGATCGACGGCGCCGCGGTGACCGTCACAGGCCCCAAGGGGTCCCTGACCCGCATCTTCTCCGACAAGGTGGCGGTAGCGGTCGCCGACGGCGTCCTCACCGTCTCCCGTCATGACGAGGAACACGAGTCGAAGGCGCTCCACGGCCTGACCCGCTCGCTGCTCGCCAACATGGTCGTCGGCGTCTCGGCCGGATTCGTCAGGGAACTGCAGACCGTCGGCGTCGGCTACCGTGCCGCCCTCAACGGTTCGACCCTCGAACTGCAGGTCGGCTACTCGCACCCGGTCGCCATGACCGCCCCCGATGGCGTCGAGATCGAGGTGCCCGAGCCGACCAAGATCGTGGTGAGGGGTATCGACAAGGAGAAGGTCGGCCAGATGGCCGCCGACATCCGGTCGGTGCGCCCGCCCGAGCCCTACAAGGGCAAGGGCATCAGGTACGTCGACGAATTCGTCCGGCGCAAGGCCGGTAAGGCAGGTGCTTCGCGATGAGAGGTTCTCGCACCCAGGCGCGGCGGCGCCGCCACTTCCGCGTCCGCAAGAGCGTGACCGGCACGGCGGCCAGGCCCCGGCTGGCCGTGTTCCGCAGCAACCGGTACATCTCGGTGCAGATGATCGACGACGTCGCCGGCCGCACCCTGGCCGCGGCCTCGTCGCAGGAAGCCGCCATGCGCGCCAAGACCCTCACGGTGGAGACGGCCGCCGAGGTCGGCAAGTTGATCGCCGGCCGGTCGAAGGCCATCGGGATCGAGGAAGCCGTCTTCGATCGGGGCGGGCTCAAGTACCACGGTCGGGTCAAGGCACTCGCCGACGCCGCCCGAGAGGAAGGACTGAAGTTTTGACTTCCAGAGATTCGAGACGGCGTGACCCGCGGGGTGGCCGCGAGCCCGAGGGGCCGCAGTTCGACGAACGGGTCATCGCCATCAACCGGGTGGCCAAGGTCGTCAAGGGTGGCCGGAGGTTCTCCTTCACCGCCCTGGTGACGGTCGGCGACGGCGCCGGCAAGGTCGGCATCGGCTACGGCAAGGCCAAAGAGGTCCCCACCGCCATCCAGAAGGGCATGGAGGTCGCTCGCAAGGCGATGAAGCCGGTCCCGATGGCGGGCACCACCATCATCCACGAGATGATCGGCGTGCAGAGCGCCTCCCGGGTGCTCATCAAGCCCGCCTCCCCCGGCACCGGGGTCATCGCAGGCGGGGCGGTGCGTCAGATCCTCGAGGCGGCCGGGATCAAGGACGTCCTGGCCAAGTCGCTGGGGTCGCCCACCCACCTGAACGTGGCCAAGGCCACCATGAACGCGCTGTTCGGACAGGACCGGCCCGACGAGGTCGCCAGGATCCGTGGCAAGCGCCCCGAGGACATCACGCCGCCGGCTCTGCTGGCGGCCTATCGCACGGCTGAGATGGCCCGGGCCAAGCCCGGCGGCAGCAGCTGAGCAAGGACCGGAGATCGACGATGGCCAAGACCAAGAACCTGCGAATCACCCTGGTGCGGAGCCAGTTCGGGCAGAAGCCCAAGACTCGCGCCTGCGTGGAGACGTTGGGGCTCAGCAAGATCCGGCAGTCGGTGGAGCACCCCGACACACCCGACGTTCGCGGCCTGCTGGCCGTCGTCGACCATCTCGTGGAGGTCGAGGAAGCATGAAACTGCATCACCTGAAGCCGGCCCCCGGCTCCAAGCAGGCCAAGACCCGGGTGGGGCGCGGCGAGGGCGGTCATCGCGGCAAGACCGCAGGGCGCGGCACCAAGGGCTCCAAGGCCCGCGGCAGCATTCCGGCCTGGTTCGAGGGCGGGCAGACGCCGATCTACCGGCAGTTGCCCAAGCTCAAGGGCTTCAAGAACCCCAACAAGGAGTACTTCGCCCTCGTCAACGTCGACAAGTTGAACGGCTTCCGGAAGGGCTCCACCGTGGGTCCGGACGAACTGCGCTCCCAGGGCCTCGTCAAGAAGCGGGGGCGGGTCAAAGTGCTCGGTGAGGGAGAACTGACTAAGGAACTGACCGTGCGGGCCCACGCCTTCAGTGTGGGGGCCGTCGAGAAGATCAAGGCCGCCGGCGGCACGATCGAGGTCATCGATTGACGAGGTCGCCGGGTGCGATAGAGTCCCCGCGGCCCTGTTGGAGGCGTAACTAGCGATGCTTTCGGTCTATCGGAACATGTTCCGGATCCGGGATCTCCGGAACAAGATTCTCTTCACCCTGTTCATCTTCGCCGCCTATCGCCTCGGCACGGCCATCCCGGTCCCCGGTGTGGATCCGGCCGCCATCAAGGAGTATGCGGATTCGGCCGAGCAGTCCGGCATCGTCGGCCTGCTCAACCTGTTCTCTGGCGGAGCGCTCTCGACGTTCTCGGTGTTCTCCCTGGGGATCATGCCGTACATCACGTCGTCGATCATCATGCAGTTGCTGGCGGTGGTCATCCCCCGCCTGCAGCGCCTCCAGGAGGAGGGTGAGTCGGGCCGCAAGTTGATCACCCAGTGGACCCGCTACCTGACGGTCATTCTGTCGCTGCTGCAGTCGACCGGGATCACCTTCCTGCTCAGCCGATCGAACACCGTGCTGACCGGCGCCACTCCGCTGATCACCAACTACACGCCGGGACGGGTGCTGATCATGGTGCTGACCATGACGGCGGGGACGGCGTTCATCATGTGGCTCGGCGAGTTGATCACCCAGCGCGGGGTGGGCAACGGCATGTCGCTGATCATCTTCGTCAGCATCGTCAGCAGTATCCCCGCCCAATTCGCCGGGATCCAGGCGAACGCCTCGGCACTCCAGTTCTGGGTCATCATGCTGATGTTCCTGGCGCTGACGGCCGGCATCATCTTCGTCGACCAGGGACAGCGCCGGGTCCCGATCCAGTTCTCCAAGCGGGTCAGGGGACGGCGGGTCCTCGGCGGGCAGAGCACCTACATCCCGATGAAGGTCAACAACGCCGGCGTGATCCCGATCATCTTCGCCAGCAGCGTGCTCTACTTCCCGGCGCTGATCTCCTCGTCGATCCCCGCCGAGGGGTTCTTCGGGGCGATCCGCCGCTTCGTGGACAACAACCTGGTGAGCGGCGGTTCGTGGTGGTACGTGATCTTCTTTGGCATGCTGATCATCTTCTTCACCTACTTCTACACGGCGATCCAGTTCGATCCCGCCCGCCAGTCCGACATGATCCAGCGCCAGGGTGGGTTCATCCCCGGCATTCGCCCGGGATCGGCCACCACCAAGTACCTGGAGCACATCTTGAGCCGGATCACCCTGCCGGGTTCGCTGTTCCTGGCATCGGTGGCGGTGCTGCCGTCGGTCGTGGCGATCATCTGGAACATCAACCTCGGTTTCAGCGGCATCTCGATCCTGATCGTGGTGGGGGTCGCCCTCGAGACGATGAAGCAGATCGAGAGCCAGTTGATGATGCGCAACTACGAAGGCTTCCTCACCTGATGGGTAGGCGGTTGCTGCTGCTCGGCCCGCCCGGCGCCGGCAAGGGCACGCAGGCGGCCATGGTCCGGACCGCCCTCGGCATCCCCCACATCTCCACCGGTGCCATGCTGCGAGACCACGTCGAGCGCGCCACGGAGCTCGGCTTCGCCGCTCAGATCATCATGGATGCCGGGGACCTGGTCTCCGACGAGATCGTCATCGCCATGGTGGAGGAGCGTCTCGACCAACCGGATGCCGCCTGCGGGTTCCTCCTCGACGGGTTCCCCCGCACCGTCGCCCAGGCCGAGGCCCTCGATGCCCTGCTGGGCGAGCAGCGCCCACTCGAGGCGGTGATCTCGCTCGAGGTGATCGAGGACGAAGTGGTGCAGCGCCTCCTCGATCGGGCCGCCAAGGAGGGCAGGGCCGACGACAACGAGCAGACCATCCGCAATCGGATGGCCGTCTACCGGGAACTGACCGAACCCCTCATCGCCTACTACGACCGGGCCGGGATCGTCCGGCCGATCGACGGGATGGGAGCCATCGAGGAGATCTTCGGGCGCATCGCCGCTTCGCTGGCCGCGTCATGATCACCATCAAGGGGCCGGCCGAGTTCGCGTTGATGCGGCAGGCGGGGCGGGTGGTCGCCAGGGTCCATCGGGAACTGCGAGAGGCCGCCGTCCCCGGCGTCGCGATGTTGGAGTTGGACCTGTTGGCCGCCCGCATCATCGCCGAGGAGGACTGCACCTCCAACTTCCTCAACTACCACGGCTACCCCGCCCACGTCTGCCTGTCGCCCAACGAGGTGATCGTCCACGGCATCCCCGATTCCCGCAAGGTCGCCGAGGGCGACATCCTCTCCCTCGACGCCGGCGCCATCTACCGGGGATGGCACGGCGACGCCGCCATCACGTTTGCGATCGGGGAGGTGCCCCCCGAGACGCAGGCGCTCATGGACGCCACCGAGCGGGCGCTGTGGGCGGGCATCGAGGCCTCGGTCCCCGGCGCCCGCCTCGGCGATGTCGGCCACGCCATCGAAGCGGTGGCCATCGAGGCCGGTTTCGGGGTGGTCCGCGAGTACACCGGTCACGGGATCGGGCAGCAGATGCACGAGGAACCCCAGGTGCTCAACTACGGCCAACCGGGCAAGGGCATGCGGCTGAAGGCCGGCATGGCCATCGCCATCGAGCCGATGTTCAACCTGGGCGGCGAGGCCACCCGGGTGCTCGACGACCACTGGAGCGTGGTCACCACCGACGGGAGCCTGTCGGCGCACTTCGAGCACACCATCGCTATCACCAAGAACGGCCCCGAGGTCCTCACCCTCCCGTAGTGGCGTCCCCTCTTCCCCGGCCGCGGGGGAGGGCAGGTGCGGCCACCCGGCCGGGGGCGACGCCGTGCATCGGGCCCGGATCGCCGGTGACCAGATCCCCGCAACCGCCGCTGGTATGGTGATGGGGCAGCGTCCGTCGGGACTGCGCGATTTGTCGTGCTCCCACGAGTGCTCTAATCTTCCCCACCGGCCCTGCGGGGCCCCTTTGGTGTGCATACACGTGACCGGTGACGTGGTTCGCCGTTCGCTCCGAAACGTCCGCACTGGGTGGTTCGGTGTCGATCGGCGCGAGGAGTGAGGCAGATGAAGGTTCGACCGTCCGTCAAGCGCATGTGCGAGAAGTGCCGGGTCATCCGGAGGCACGGGCGCGTATGGGTCATCTGCCAGAACCCCCGTCACAAGCAGCGGCAGGGGTGACATAGATGGCGCGGATATCAGGCGTAGACCTCCCACGGGACAAGCGAGTCGAGATCGGCTTGACCTACATCTTCGGTGTAGGCAAGGGCCGGGCGCAGCAGATCTGTTCTGCCATCGGGATCGACGCACAGACCAAGATCCGCGACCTCACGGACGACGAGGTCGTCCGCATCCGCCAGTTCATCGACAGCAACTACAACGTCGAAGGCGATCTGCGCCGCGAGGTGTCCCAGGACATCAAGCGGAAGGTCGAGATCGGTTCGTATCAGGGGATCCGCCACCGGCGAGGCCTCCCCGTGCGTGGCCAGCGCACGCACACCAACGCACGGACCCGCAAGGGCCCGCGCAAGCCGATCGCCGGTAAGAAGAAGGTCACCAAGCACTAACCGTTCTCGGAGGTTTCGTTGGCTCAGCCAAAGCGCAAGGGTCGCCGGGAACGGCGAAATGTCCTTCACGGACAGGCGCACATCACCGCAAGTTTCAACAACACGATCATCAACATCACCGATCTCGACGGGAACACCCTGGTGTGGACCTCCGGGGGGACGGTGGGGTTCAAGGGCTCGCGCAAGTCGACGCCCTACGCCTCGCAGGTGGCCGCCGAGCAGGCCGCTCGCCGGGCAGGTGAGTTCGGGATGCGCAAGGTAGATGTGATCGTCCGCGGCTCCGGTTCGGGGCGTGAGACCGCCATCCGCACCCTCCAGACCATGGGCATGGAGGTCACCGGCATCCGTGACATCACCCCGATCCCGCACAACGGGGTTCGCCTCAAGAAGCGTCGGAGGAGGGTCTGACATGGCACGCTACACAGGAGCCGCCTGCAAGTTGTGCCGCCGTGAGCGCACCAAGCTCTTCCTCAAGGGTGCCCGCTGTGAGAGCTCCAAGTGCGCCGTCGACCGCAAGCCGTATCCGCCGGGTGAGCACGGACGGGGCCGCATTCGCGAGACCCAGTACCTCATCCAGTTGCGGGAGAAGCAGCGCGCTCGCCGCATCTACGGCGTCCTCGAGACCCAGTTCCGCAACTACTACAAGGAAGCAGCCAACGAGCGCGGCATCACGGGCGAGAACCTGCTCCGCATCCTCGAGAGCCGCCTCGACAACGTCGTGTACCGTTCCTCGTTCGCCGAATCGCGCGCCCAGGCTCGCCAGTTGGTCTCCCACGGCCACTTCCGGGTCAACGGCAAGCCGGTGGACGTGCCCTCCTACCGGGTCCGCAAGGGCGATGTGATCACGCTCCGGGAGCGGAGCACGGATCTCATCGTCATCCAACACGCCCTCGATGTCTCCAGTGAGCGCTCCAACCCGGAGTGGCTCGACATCAACCGGAGCGAGAAGAAGATCAATGTGATCGATCTGCCCAGCCGGGCCCAGATCGACACGCAGGTTCAGGAACAGCTCATCGTCGAGCTGTACTCCAAGTAGGGGGTCGAATTGCTGATCGTCCAGCGTCCACAGATCGAGGAAGAGCCGCTCTCCAAGAACCGGTCACGGTTCATCGTGGAGCCTCTCGAGCCGGGCTTCGGCTACACGCTCGGGAACACCCTTCGCCGCACCCTGCTGTCCCGTATCCCCGGGGCGGCCATCACCACTGTGCGGATCGAAGGGGTCCAGCACGAGTTCTCGACGATCCCAGGGGTCGTCGAAGACGTCGTCGACATCATCCTCAACCTCAAGGGAGTCGTGTTGCGGATAGAGGTCGAGGAGCCTCAGACGATCTACCTGTCGGCCAAGGGCGCCGGCGTGGCCACCGCAGGCGACCTCAAGGTCCCCGCCGGGGTCGAGGTCATCAACCAGGACCACCTCATCGCAACCCTCTCGGCGGCCGGCAAGCTCGAGATGGAGATGACGGTCGCCCGGGGTGTCGGGTACCGCACCGCCGACAAGAACTTCAAGGGAGATGTCATCGGGATCATGCCGATCGACTCGATCTTCAGCCCGGTGAGGAAGGTCTCCTACGCGGTGGAGAGCACCCAGGTGGGACAGATGACCAACTTCGATCGCCTGGTCATCGACATCGAGACCGACGGATCCATCGACGCCCAGGAAGCCATTTCCTCGGCCGGCAAGACGCTGGGCGAGTTGATGGGGCTCTTTGCGGACATCGGTGAGGGCATCGGCCTCGAGTTGGGCGACATCTTGACCGCCGAGTCCGGCTCGCCGGATCTCGACCTCCCGATCGAAGCCCTCGACCTCTCCGAGCGCCCCCGCAACTGCCTGCGGAGGGCGGCCATCGAGACCGTCGGGGAACTGGTCGTCAAGACCGAGGAAGAGCTTCTCAACATCACCAACTTCGGGCAGAAGAGCCTCGAAGAGGTGGCAGCCAAACTCGACGAGCTCGGCCTGTCGCTGGCAGCCTCGGCCGATAGGGAAGTGGAGATCACCTGATGCCTCGTCCCAAACGTGGTCCCCGGCTCGGCGGGAGCTCGACCCACCAGCGGCACATCCTCAGCAACCTCGCCAGGGAGTTGTTCTGGGAGGAGCGGGTCACCACCACCATCACCAAGGCCAAGTTGCTGCGCCCCTACGCGGAGAAGCTGATCAGCAAGGCACGCACCGGGTCGCTGCACGCCAGGCGTCAGATCCTCGCCAAGATCGAGGACACCGAGGTGGTCACCCACCTGTTCGACGAGATCGCCCCTCGCTACACCGAACGCCCCGGCGGCTACACCCGAATCATCCGGGTCGGCCCGCGTCGAGGCGACGGTGCCGAGATGGCGATCATCGAACTGGTCTGATCCCGCCCGCCCCGCTCGGCGGGAATCCGACACCCCCTGGCTAACGTCTCCCTGGTCATGTTGAAGAAACTCTGGCTGGCTGCCCGGCGTGTGATGGAGCCCCGCGGCACCGCTGCCTTTCTCCTCGTTTCGGCAGTGGTGGGCGTTCTGGTGGGACTGGCCGCCGCCGCCTTGATCGAGGCCATCGATGGTCTCGGCCGGGCGATGGCGACCATCGGCGACCACGTCGGCTCGACCCGGGTGGTGGCGCTGGTCTCGATCCCGATCGGCCTGCTCCTGGCGTGGTCGATCGCCCGGCGATTCGCCCCGGAGGTGGCCGGTGAGGGGGTGCCGGAGGCGATCGCCGCCGTTGCCATCCGTTCCGGCTACATGCCCAGCAGGGCGGTTCCCCTCAAGTTGATCGCGACCTCGCTGACGCTCGGCCTCGGCGGCTCGGCCGGGAGGGAGAGCCCGATCGTCCAGATCGGGGCCACCATCGGGTCATCGATCTCACGCAAGTCGGGAATGGGAGAGGATCGGGTCAGGAGCCTGGTGGCCGCCGGGGCCGGCGCCGCCATCGGCGCCTCCTTCAACGCCCCGATCGCCGGGATGCTCTTCGCCATGGAGGTCATCATCGGCGGCTTTGCGGTCCGCCACCTCAACGCGGTGGTGGTGGCATCGGTGGCGGCTGCCGTCACCACCCGATCGATCGTGGGCGAGGAGCAGATCCTCCACTCCTTCCCGCACCGCCTCGGCGACCCGCGCGAGTTGATCCTGTACATCGGTCTCGGGTTGCTGGCCGTGGTGGTCGCCGTCCTCTTCCTCAACGCCCTCGGCCGCACGGAATCCCTGCGCACCCGCGGGCCCGGCTGGCTGCGGCCGGTCCTGCTGGGCCTGGCCGTCGGGGGGATCGCCTGGTTGGAGCCCGACGTGCTCGGCACCGGCCAGGGGGTGGTGGGCGGGTTCCTGTCGCTGCTGTCGGCCGACAACGTGGTGTGGTGGTCGGTGCTGGCGCTGGCGGGCTACAAGATGGTCGCCTCCACACTGACGCTGGGAGCCGGCGGGTTCGGCGGCGAGTTCATGCCCAGCCTGTTCATCGGGGCTGCCTTGGGGACCGCCTACGCCACCCTGCTGGCGCCGGCATGGGGAATCTCCAACCTGAGCCCGGGAGCGTTTGCGATCGTCGGCATGGCGGCCACCTTCGCCGCCGTCGCCAGAGCCCCGCTGACCGCCATCATCATCGCCTTCGAGATCACCGGCGACTACGGGTTGGTGCTCCCGTTGATGCTCGCCGCCACGCTGGCCACCTTCCTTGCCGATGTCATCCATCCCAACAGCGTCTACGCCCAGTCCCTGGCCAGGCGGGGGATCACGCTGACCCGCCGCAGCGAGGTCGACGTGCTCGACACGGTCCCCGCCGGCGACGTCGCCTCGCTGCCCGCAGAGGTGGCCGAGCCCGGGATGACGACCGGCGTGGCGCAGGGACTCCTCGACAGGAGCCGCCAGCACGGCGTCGCCGTGGTGGAGGAGGGCCGCCTGGTGGGGATCATCACGGTCACCGACATCATCAGAACCGGCGGGCCGTCCGACCAGGTGCTGGTCGCCGACGCCATGACCCCCAAGCCGCTGACCGCAACCCCCTCCACTCCGGTGTCGGAGGTGCTGGCCCGGATGGCGACGCTCGGCGTCGGGAGGATCCCGATCGTCGACGAGCACGATCCGGGCCGCCTGGTCGGGATCTTCCGTCGCGAGCACGCCGTGCAGGCATACCACCTGGCGCTGGGGCGCGAGGTGTCCCACGACCTCGGGATCGAGCGGCTCAGGGCCCGCACGACCACCGATGCCGCCTTCCACGACATCGAGGTCCCGGCGGCGTCGGTCGCCGACGGCCGCCTCCTCAAGGAGGTGGCGATGCCGGGCGGGGTGACGGTCGTCTCGGTTCGCAAGGGCCTCCAGGTCGAGGTTCCCGACGGCAACACCAGGCTCCAGGCCGGCGACATCCTGACGGTGTTCGCCCGGGCGGGCGGCTTCGACCAGTTGCTGCAGCGGTTCAACGCGGGCGACACCGAGGAACTCACCGCCATCAGCGGTGACGACGCCCGCTTCTACGACCTCGAGATCCCACTCGGGTCGGTGGCCGATGGGAGGCTGATCAAGGAGGTCGCCATCCCGGGAGGGTGCACCATCGTCTCGGTCCGGCGCGGGATGGAGGTGATCGTGCCCGACGGGAACACCCGGTTGCTCTCGGGTGACGTGATCACGCTGTTCGCCCGCCAGGACTCACGCAAGCAGTTCGCAGAGCGCCTCAGACCGCCGCAGCCGGGCGACAGCGGCCGCTGACGGGCGGATGCTGCCGGGCCACCCGGAGCGACCATCTGGAGGGGGTGAGAGCCCGGTGGCGGCCCGACTCGTAGCGGCCAATCGGGTCGATGCATGTGGTGCCGGCGGGCGGCAACCACGGACGCCGCCTTGCGATGCGGCGGCTCTAGGGTCACTACCGCATCCTTGGAGGGACACGCATGCGGAAGGTTCGCCTCGGTCTGCAGATCCAACCCCAGCACGCCGGCTACGAAGAGATCCGGCGCACCGCCATGCAGGCGGAGGCGATGGGATTCGACATCGTCTACAACTGGGACCACTTCTACCCGCTCTTCGGGGACGGTGATCAGCGCCACTTCGAGTGCTGGACGATGCTGGCATCGTTCGCCGAGGTGACCGAGCGTGTCGAGATCGGCCCGCTGGTGACCTGCAACTCGTACCGCAACCCCAACTACCTGGCCGACATGGCCAGGACCGTCGACCACATCTCCGGCGGACGGGTGATCCTCGGGATCGGGTCGGGGTGGTTCCGGAGGGATTACGACGAGTACGGCTACTACTTCGGGACCGCCGGGAGCCGCCTCGCAGGCCTCGCTGCCAATCTTCCCGTCATCAAGGAGCGCCTCGGTCTGCTCAACCCGCGGCCGCGGCGGGACATCCCGATCCTGATCGGGGGCGGGGGGAGAAGGTCACCCTGCGGATCGTCGCCGAGCACGCCGACATCTGGCACGGGTTAGGCGATCCGACGACCGCCGCCCACAAGAACCGGGTGCTCGACCGGTGGTGCGCCGAGGTGGGACGGAACCCTGCCGACATCGAGCGCTCGCTGGCGGTGGCGGAGGCCCGGCACCTCGACCTCTCCTACGGCGATGCCATGCTGGAAGCGGGCGCCGATCAGTTGACCTTCGGAGTTGGCGGGCCCGATCTGGTCATCGATCACCTCGAGCCGTGGATCGCCTGGAGGGACCAGCGCAACCGGGACCGCAACTGATGGACCGCCGGGGCGATCTGGCCGCCTCGCTGCGATCGGTGACGGCCGCCGGCCCCCAAGAGCAGGAGGCGTTGGAGCGGATCACCGCGCTGCTGGGCGGAGACGGGGATCCCTTCGATCGAGATTCGATGGCGCCCGGCCATGTGACGGCGAGCGCCTTCGTGCTGCATCCCGACGGCGGCCGTCTGCTGTTGATCCTGCACCGCAAGCTGGGGCGATGGCTGCAGCCGGGCGGGCACGTCGATCCGGGCGACGCCTCGGTGTGGGAGGCGGCGGTGCGGGAGGTGTCAGAGGAGACCGGACTGGTGGCGACCCTGGTGGGGGAGGGACCCTTCGACGTCGACGTGCATCGAGTCGGCCACGATGGAACGGAGCACGAGCACTTCGACATCCGGTACCTGGTGGTCGGGAGCGGGGATCCCACCGCCGGGGATGGCGTCGATGCCGTTCGCTGGGCCACCCTCGACGAGTTCGACGGCATGGAGGACTCGCTGCGCCGCCCGGCACGCAAGGCACTGGGTTCCCCCTAGTCTGCAGCCCATGATCCGCCAGGTGATCCGGGGAGCGACCTTCCGGCGCGACGCCTACCTGCGGGCCGTCATCGGCTCCAACGGCACCGGGGATGCGGTGGTCATCGTTGCGGGGGTCTATGTGATCCTGGCCCTGACCATCTCGATCCGGGCGACGACCGACGTGGTCGGGCACGCCCGCTTCGTCCTCAACGGCGGGTTCGCCTGGCTGATCCTTTCGGGGATCGTCTACCTGATCGCCCGTCACGGCTTCCACGGGGAGGGGTCGTTCCAGGGGGTGGTGGCGATGTCGGCGCTGGCCCACCCGGTGCTGGTGTTGCTGGTGTTGGCCCAGATCGGCGAGACCATCCCGCTGACGTGGCATGCCCAGCCCACCTTGCTGCCGATGAGCATCCTCGACCTCGGCTTCCCGGGTGCGGTGGTGGTGATCCTGACGACGATGTGGTTCATCGGAATCCTCACCGCCGGGACCCGGGTGGCCATGAGCCTGACGCTCGACAGGGCGATCGCCTCGGTGGCGGGAGGCTACGCCGCCTGGTGGGTGATCGGGTCGCTGCTGGGATTGTGACGCCTATCGTCGCCTGGTGACCACCTTTCGCATCACCATCGCCTACGACGGAACCGGCTTTCACGGGTACGCCGCCAACCCCGGTGTGCGCACCGTCCAGGGTGAACTGGAGGCGGCGCTCGCCACGGTGATCGGGACCCCGGTGGCCACCGTGGTCGCCGGACGGACCGATGCCGGAGTCCACGCCAGGGCCAACGTGGTCTCCTTCGTGACCGAGGCCACCGTGGAACCGGCCCGCCTGCAGCGGTCGATCACCGCCATGCTGGGGCCCGAGATCGTGGCGGTGGAGGCGGCGGCCGCCCCCGACGGTTTCGACGCCAGGTTCTCGGCGGTGTGGCGCCGCTACCGCTACCGGATCGATGCCGGACGGGTTCCCGATCCGCTGCTGGCCAGGACCGCCTGGCACGTGCCTCACCCACTCGATCTCGCCGCCATGAACCGGGCGGCGGCGGCCTTCGTCGGGGAGCACGACTTCGCCAGCCTGTGCCGGGCCTCCGAGGGGAGGACGACGGTGCGGACGGTGCTGGAGGCGGCGTGGCACGACCATGACCCCGGTCCCGTCTTCGAGGTGACCGCACAGGCCTTCTGCCACCAGATGGTTCGATCGATGGTGGCGCTCTGCGTGGAAGTCGGCCGGGGGAGGGTGGAGGCCGGCCGGATTCCGGAGATCCTGGCGGCCCGGGATCGCAACCTCGCCCGGGGGGCGGCACCGCCGCACGGGCTGGTGCTGTGGGAGGTCGAGTACCCGGCCGGGTGATCCTGCCCGGCGGGGCTCCCGGATGATCGCTGCCCACGAAACGGCGATCCGGCCGCCGGAGAGCTTGGTGCCCTCCGCCCGGCCGGACCGCCCGGTCGTGGTGGCTAGGTTCCGCTCAGCAGGAGTCGCCGATGCTGCCGAGGATCAACTGGGAGATCTCGGTGTCGGCCGACAGGTTGCCGATGCGCTCGCAGATGAGGGCCTCGCCGTCTTCGTCGCTGCAGCCGAGTGCGTCGGCGCGGGCCTGGAGATCGGCGCCCATTGTGTCGAGACGATTGATCGCTTCAGGCATCTGATCGGTGCCGGCGAGGTCCATGAAGTCCGTCAGCGTCAGGTCCGCGACCGAGTCGATGGCCTCCTGGAGCAGGTTGATCGTGACATCGGCGAGTTCTGCGCAGGTCGACGCCGCGGCGGGATCGGTGCTCTTGCCGATACCGCCGCCGTCGTCGTCGCCACAGGCGCCGGTCACCAGGGCGAGCGCGAGCAGCAGGCCGAGGGATTTCTTCATGGATCCTCCTGTTGGAAATGGGGAGTCTCACATTACTGCCGGTCCGCCCCGGCGCAGCGAGGCTCCCCCGGCTATCCGGTGGCTTCGGCCGCCAGGGCCCGGATCGCCTCGGCGATGGCGGATTCCCCCGTCACCGTGAGGACCGCCTCGCCCGCCCGGCCCCATGCCCACAGGTCGAGGTCGGAAGCGGCCGCCTCGATCACCGTCAGCGGATCGTCGGCGGGTCCCTCGGCGTACAGCCATCCCGGCCCGTGCGTGCCCAGGCCGAAGACGAGATGACGGGTGTCCCCGGTGTCGGGCATTCGCAACTCGGCGGTGCGGCCGTCGGCCTCGAATCCCCAGTGGGGGTCTTCGGTGTAGGCGCACATGATCGGGCCGAGGACCTCGTCGACGCCGTCGGCGGCGAGAGCAGGGTCGAGTGGCGTGATGTCGCCCGTGATGCTTTCGGCATCGGCTCGATGGATGGCCGTCTCGTGGGCCATTCTCCGGATCCAGAAGCCGACGCTGCGGTCGGCCCGGTGCCATGTGAAGACCCGGGCGGCCGGGTCGGCGGCCGTCAACGCCGCCAGCAGCGCCTCGAGGCCGTCCCGGTACCAGGCCCCCAAGGCATCGTCCTCGGCGGGCGCCGTCTCCGGTTCGGGGTTCTCCTGGAGGTTCCCGGCCACGATCGCCAACTTGTGGCGATGGACGATGCCGATGTGCTGCACCACATCGCGTCCCACCCACCCCGGGCACCACGGCGCCGCGTCGTCCAGATGCCCCTCGGCGGCGGCCGCCAGTCGCTCGCCGTCGGCCCGGATGTGCCCGAGGTATCGATCCCAGTCCAGCCGCATCGGCGCCCTTCGTCGGGCCGCCACCGTACCCGGTCCGGACCGAGGTTGACAACCGCTTGATCGCCGATTGAGGCGCCGATGAGCCGCCATCGGGCACGGTGGCGCCACGCAACGAAGGGATGACCATGAAGGTCTGGGTGGATCAGGATCTCTGCACCGGCGACGGCCTCTGCGCCGAGATCGCTCCGGCGGTGTTCACGCTGATGAGCGACGGCCTGTCCTACGTCCGGGACGGGGGACGGGTGATGGCGAAGACGGCCGGCAACCCCGAGGGATACGAGGGGCGGGTGCCCATCCCGGCCGGTCTCGACGACCTGGTGCTGGAGGCGGCCGGCGAGTGTCCCGGGGAGTGCATCTTCGTGGGGGAGTGAACGGCAGGCGGCCGGGGGTTTCTCTGCCCCGGCCGCGATTGGCGGAGCCACGCTCCACCCGATACGATGTGGCCTCGCACGTCCGGTGAGGGCGTGTTCTGCTGCCTCGTGCGGCACCGCTTTCTGCTGAGGTATCCCGATGAGGACCAACAAGACGTTCACGCCGCGACCCATCGACATCGACCGCGCCTGGTGGGTCGTCGATGCCGACGGCCTCCCGTTGGGCCGCCTCGCCTCCGAGGTCGCCCACATCTTGCGCGGCAAGCACAATCCCAAGTACGCCCCCCACATGGACATGGGCGACTTCGTCGTCGTGGTCAACGCCGAGAAGGTGGCGGTGACCGGGTCCAAGGCCGAGCAGAAGCAGTACCACCGCCACTCCGGCTTCCCGGGCGGCCTGAGGACGCAGACCTTCGCCCAGATGCGGGAGACCTACCCGGAGCGGATCATCGAGCAGGCGGTCAGGGGGATGCTCCCCAAGAACCGCCTCGGCCGTCAGATGATCAAGAAGCTCAAGGTGTATGCGGGCGGGACGCACCCCCACGAATCCCAGCGTCCCCAACCCCTCGAGTTCGATATTCGAAAGGTCGTGTCCTGATGACCAAGCCGCTCGTCCAGACCGTGGGGCGCCGCAAGTCGTCGATCGTCCGGGTGCAGTTGCGCGATGGCACCGGCCTGATGACGCTCAACGACCGGCCCCTCGAGAACTACTTCCCCAACATGGCCCAGCGGATTCGGGTCCTCGAACCGATGCGGATCACCGGGGTGGACGGCCGCTACGACGTGAAGGCCCGTCTCGAAGGCGGCGGCCTCACCGGCCAGTCGGATGCGCTGCGCCTCGGCATCGCCAGGGCGCTGGTCTCGGTGGAGCCCGAACTGCGGCCTACCCTCAAGAAGGCCGGCATGCTGACCCGGGATGCCCGGGCCGTCGAGCGCAAGAAGTACGGGCTCAAGAAGGCCCGCCGCGCCGAGCAGTTCACGAAGCGCTGAACTCCTCCCCGGCGCAGGCCGAAGGGATCGGATGAGCACCAAGACCCTCTTTGGCACCGATGGGGTGCGCGGGGTCGCCAACGTCGACCTCACCCCCGAGATGGCACTCGGGTTGGCCCGCGCCGCCGGCGAGGGCTGCTCCGGGGTCGCCGTCGTCGGCAGGGACACCCGGCGTTCGGGTCAGATGCTCGCCGCTGCGGTGCACGCCGGCTTCCAGGCGTCGGGACTCGACACGATCGACCTGGGGATCGTTCCGGTCGGTGCGGTGTCCCATTTGACCGTCGACCTCCGCGCCGCCTTCGGCGTGATGGTCAGCGCCAGCCACAACCCGGCCGCCGACAACGGGATCAAGTTCTTCGGGCCCGACGGGGCCAAACTCGACGACGAGGCCGAGGCCTCCATCGAGTCGCGCTATCGCCACCTCCCCCCGGTGGGGCCGCGCTCCGGTGCCGACCTGGGCATCCAGTCGTCGATGCCCGCCGGGGTGGCCGGGTATCTCGATGCGATCGCCGGGTTGTCCGAGTTCGCGCTCAACGGCCTCGAGGTGGCGCTGGACTGTGCCAACGGGGCCTCCTTCCTGGCGGCGCCCGCCCTCTTCAAGCGGCTCGGAGCCGACGTGACGGCGTTCGCCACCGAGCCGAGCGGGATGAACATCAACGACGGCTGTGGGGCGACGCATCCCGACCGTCTCGCCTCGATGGCCGGCGGCCGGATCGGGTTGAGTTTCGACGGGGACGCCGACCGCTTGATCGCCGTCGACGAGAACGGTGAGGTGGTCAACGGCGACGCCATCATGGCGATCCTGGCCCGCCACCTGAAGGGAAGGGACCGGCTTCCCGGCGACAAGTTGGTGGCCACCGTCATGTCGAACCTCGGGTTCAAGATGGCGATGCAGACCCTGGGCATCACGGTGCTGGAGACCCGGGTGGGCGACCGTTACGTGCTGGAGGAGATGCGCAAGAGCGGGGCCGGCCTCGGGGGGGAGCAGAGCGGCCACGTCATCTTCGGCCGGCGCCCCACCGGCGACGGCCTGTTGACCGGGATGCGCCTCCTCGAGGTGGTGGCGGCCACCGGCGCCCCCCTCAAGGAGTTGCGCCGGATCATGCAGGACATGCCCCAGGTGCTCCGCAACGTGACGGTGAGGGTCAAGGAGCGACTCCCCGACGCCGCCGAGGTGTGGGCGGCCGTGGCCAGGGCCGAGAAGCGCCTCGGCAACGAGGGTCGGGTGCTGGTGCGAGCCTCCGGCACCGAGCCGCTGGTGCGGGTGATGGTGGAGGCTCGCTCCGCCCCCGAGGCGGCCGGCCTCGCCGACGACATCGCCATCGTGGTTCGCCGCGAACTCGGCTCGGTGGGGTGAGGTAGCCCGGGACGGGGGTATCGTGGGGCCGGGCCGCTGCAGATCGGCGGCCGTGGAACCGAAATCGACAGTCGGAGACCCGACGGCACAATTCAGAGCGCCTGCCCTCACCACGGTGAGGTGACGAGGAAGAGGGAGTATCGAGCATTCGGCGGATGCCCTCTCGGCTGCTCACGGTCGTCACGGTTCGGGGTAGAGCCCGGGAGCGATCCCGGGGACAGAGCCCGGGCCGGCGTGAGGCAGGTCCACGCGGGCCTGCGTCGTCCCCGGTCTCCCCGACGAAGGGAGACGCGCCCGTGTGCGGAATCATGGGATACGTGGGGCCGGCCGAAGCCGCCCCGATTCTGATCGACGGCTTGCAACGGCTGGAGTACCGGGGATACGACTCGGCAGGGATCGCCGTCCACGACGGCTCGGTGGTCACCATCCGCAAGGCCGAGGGCAAACTGGAGCGCCTGGTGGCGCTGCTCGCCGAATCCCCTCCGTCGGGTTCGACCGGCATCGGCCACACCCGGTGGGCCACCCACGGCCCGCCGACCGACTTCAACGCTCATCCTCACACCGATCCGGCCGGGGACATCGCGGTGGTGCACAACGGGATCATCGAGAACTTCCTGGCCCTGCGGGAGGAGTTGGGGGAGAAGGGCTCCCGGTTCACCAGCGACACCGACACCGAGATTCTGGCCCATCTGATAGCCGACGAGTACGAGGAGGACCTGCTCGAAGCGGTCCGCCGCGCCGTGCGGCGCGCCGAGGGCGCCTATGCCCTGGTGGCGATGAGCCGCAAGGAACCGGGCCGGATCGTGGCGGTGCGGATGATCAGTCCGCTGATCATCGGCCTCGGCGAGGGTGAGACCTTCCTGGCGTCCGACATCCCCGCCATCCTCCACCGCACCCGCCGCATCCTGGTGATCGAGAACGGCGAGATCGTCGACATCACCGCCGACGGGGTGCGGATCGAGACGCTGGCAGGCGCCCCGGTGGCCCGGGAGACGCTGGAGATCTCCTGGAACGCCGAACAGGCCGAGAAGGGCGGCTACCCGCACTTCATGATCAAGGAGATCTTCGAGCAGCCGGATGTGATCACCGAGACCCTGTCGGGCCGGATCCGCGGCTCGTCCGACGTGGCGCTGGAGGGGGTCGGTTTCCCGGAGGGGTTCGTCGCCGGTCTCGACAAGATCTGGATCACCGCCTGCGGGACGGCCTACCACGCCGGCCTGGTAGGCAAGGAGATCTTCGAGCGGAAACTGCGCATCCCGGTGGACGTGGTCTACGCCCACGAGTTGCGGTACCGGGACCCGATCATCAGGCCCAACTCGCTCACCATCGCCATCAGCCAGTCGGGGGAGACCGCCGACACCCTGGCGGCCGCCGAGTTGGCCAAGGGCCGCGGGTCGCGGCTGCTGGCGATCACCAACGTGGTCGGCTCCACGCTGAGCCGCATCTCCGACGACGTCCTCTACACCAGGGCGGGGCCGGAGATCGCGGTGGCCAGCACCAAGGCCTATCTGGCGATGCTGATCGGCGAGTACCTGCTGACGGTGCGGATGGGCCGCGACCTGGGGCGGTACACCGATGCGGAGTCGGCCGAGATGATCGACGGCTTGCGGCACCTCCCGCAGGCGGCCGAGGAGGTCCTGGGACGGTCCGAGGACATCGCCCGACTGGCCGAGGGGTTCGCCGGCGCCGACGATGTGTACTTCCTGGGCCGCGGGGTGGACTACGCGGTCGCCATGGAGGGATCGCTGAAGATGAAGGAGATCTCCTACATCCACAGCGAAGCGATGCCGGCCGGCGAGTTGAAACACGGCACGCTGGCACTGGTCACCAGGGGAACCCCGGTGGTGACCGTGCTCACCCAGCGGTACGTGTACGACAAGACCGTCTCGGCGATCATGGAGGTCAAGGCCCGCGGCGCCCACACCATCGCGGTGGCCTACGACGACGATGGGAACGCCGCCAAGCACGCCGACGAGGTCGTCCGCATCCCGCGGGTCCCCGACTCGCTGAGCCCGGTGCTGTCGGCGATCCCGTTGCAGTTGCTGGCCTACTACGTGGCGGTCGCCAGGGGCCACGACATCGATCAGCCGCGCAACCTCGCCAAGAGCGTCACGGTCGAATAGCCATGCGGATCGTGGGATTGGGCGTGGATCTGGCCGACATCGATCGGGTGGGGCGGGTGCTGGCCAGGTACCCGCGCTTCGCCGAGCGCTGCTTCACGGCCCACGAACGGGAGTACGCCTTCCGCTTCGCCAAGCCGGAGCGGCGCCTGGCGGCCCGCTTCGCCGGCAAGGAGGCCGTGATGAAGTCGATGGGTGCCGGGTGGCGGCGAATCCGCTGGCAGGATATCGAGATCACCGGCGGCGGCAAGCCGACCGTCCGGGGGTTCGGCACGGCCGCCCGCCGCGCCGAGATGCTGGGCATCACCGGCTTCGAGATCACCATCACCCACACCGACAAGGACGCCCTGGTGTTCGCCATCGCCCTCGGAGAGCACGAGTAGAGCTCCGATGACGACCACATTCGACGCACCGTCCCGTGAGGGGAAGGAAACGGAGCGGGGGGAGTCCCGCAGGAGCCGAAGGCTCCGGAGGGGAGGGGGTGTTACGACGAGGGTTGACACACGCACCCCTTCCGTCTCGGCCCTGCGGGCCGAGACACCTTCCCCCGGCGGGGAAGGAAACGGAGCGGGGGGAGGCTTGACGCCGGGTTGCCCGCGCCCCTTCGGTCTCGGTGGTCTGCCGGCATCCTCGATGCCGTTCCCCAGGTTCTGTTCTCCCCCCTTCGATCAACGAAGCCTTGTGCCGTCTTGGGCCGTGATCATCCAGGAGACAAGCCGGCGTCCCAGCCCGGGTCGTGTTCGCCCGGGGTGAGGGTGGTCGAGGCCATGACACCGGCGGCATTGATGTCGGAGTCGGCGGTGTCGTCGGAACCCCGATTGCGGCGTGACGCCACCAAGCCATTGGGGATGCCGATCTCGATGTGGTACTTCCCGGCGGGCAGGCCGACGAAGGCGTACTTGCCGTCGCCGTGGGTGACGGTGGAGGCCACCCGGGCGCCGGCGGCGTCGAACAGCCGCACCGTGATCCCACCGATGCCTTCCTCCCCGGGGTCCTGGACACCGTCGGCGTCGAGGTCCTCCCAGACGA
>JAHJML010000153.1 GCA_018821365.1 Actinomycetota bacterium
CACACGACCCCCGCCGATGCCGGGCACTGGCCGCAGAGCCGGCCGTGCCTGACCCCGACGATCTCCCCGAACCCGGCTCCGGCCAGGCCCGCCGCCAGGCCGTCGTGGTAGCCGGCGTAGCCGGCGGTCCTCACCCAGCGTTCGACCTCGTCGTTGCGCCACGAGCGGAACATCCGGGCCACCTCCGCCCCCTGATCTGCGGCGGCCGCCGCCCCGGTCGCCGCCGCCACCAGAGCGCCGACCATCCCCTCGATGAGGCCGACGGCCCGTTCGACAGAGGCCGACTCGGGTGCGGGCCCGGCTCCCATGTCCCCGGCGGCCCGGCCCCCGGCTTCGACGGCGGCCGCCGCCAACGGCGCCACCGCATTGCGCAACGGGTCGCCGATCAACTCGGGGTCGGCCACCCATGTGACACCGCGCCGCATGCGGCGGATCTCGTCGAGCGCCACGTTCTGGGTCTCCATCAACTCGGCCCTGGCGATGCGAACGTACTCGTTGAGCAGCGGCAGCAAGCGCCGCTCTCTGATCTCGATCGCATCCGGACCGGCAGCGGGCGGCGGGCGGCGGGCCGGCCCCGGCTCGGGTTTGGGTTTTGGTTTCGAGGCAGGTCGGCGCTTGGCCGCGGCGGCAATCGGCGGAACCACCGGGATCTCATCGGTGCGGCGGAGGCGTTCGAACAACCCGCCCACATCGTCGCCGCCTCCGGCATCGTCGGGGGGCGCCCCGGGGGCCTCCGGCTCCGCGGCGGGGGCGGGGGGGGCTTCCTCGGGGCCGGGGACATCTGCCTCCGGGGCGGGGGCGGCTTCCTCCGCGGCGGCCTGCGACTCCGAGGGGGCGCTCTCGTCGAGGATCTCCGGCTCCGGTTCGGATGCCACCAACCGGGGGCGGTCCTCCGGGGCATGGGTGGCGACCTTCTTGGGTGCATCCGGTGGCGGCTCCGGCGGTTCGGGCGCCTGCTCCCGCAGGCTGCTCACCTCGGCCGCCAGCACGTCCCCGTAGGCAGGGTGATGCGGGTCGATCTCGGCGGCGGGGTCGCCGCCCCGCCGGGCCGCTTCCCTGTCGATGACCGTCACCCCCCATTCGACCCTTCGATCCACTTCGACCGCGCTGGCGGCGATCCCGGCCTGGGCGGCGTCCGCCAGGAGTTGGTCGGCGCGGCGCTTGGCCTCACCCATGAGCCGCTCGGCCTCGAAGCGGGCGTTGCGGGTGATGTCGGCGGCCTCTTTGCGGGCATCGGCGAGGTGGCGATGGCCATCCTGCTCCGCCTTCGCCCTGATGATGAGGGTGTCGGCCTCGGCCCGCTCGATCATCGCTGCGATGGTCGAGCGCACCTGCGCCAGGAGTTCGGTGCCAGCCTCCCAGGCATCTTTGCGCAGCCGGAACGCCGTACGGTCGGCCTCGCCCTCCACTTCTCCGGCGTGCTCCAGGGCGCCGTCGATCCGGGCCTGGGCTTCCTCCACCGCGTGGGTGCGCAGGTCGTCGGCGGCGGCCTGGGCCTCACCGAGGATGGTGGCGGCCCGTTCACCGATCTCGCGGAGGTCCCGGCCCAGGTTCTCGACGCCGCCGCGGCGGTCGATCTCGGCGATGACCGCATCGTGGTGATCCCGCAGTTCACGCCAACGGCGGGATGCCTCATCCAGCAGGGCGATCACCGCCTTGCGGTCGTAGCCCCTGCGGGCGGTGGGAAGCCCGGCCGCGGTCAGTTCCTCAGGCTCGAGTGGGTGGTCGACCATCACCGGGGAGGGTACCGCCGCCGGGCTCTGGAACCGCGGAACTCACCCGGCCCCCGACGAGATCAGCCGGTGGCGAGCACCGCCGGGAGCGGCTCCAGTGTCCCCAGAAAATCGAGAGCGTCCTGCAGCGTGGCGATCGAGACCACGGTGATCTCGCCGCCGGCGGCGGTCAGGGCGTCTGCGTAGTTGTCGGTGGGGACCAGCACGTAGTTGGCGCCGATGCCCCTGGCGGCGAAGACCTTCTGACGGACCCCTCCGATCGGGCCGATCGTCTGATCGAACCGGATCGTCCCGGTGCCGGCGATCCGGTTGCCTCCGGTGAGGTCGCCTTCGGTCAGCAGATCGATCACGGTGAGGGCGTACATCATCCCCGCCGAGGGGCCTCCGATGTTGCGGGAGTCGATGTTGACGGCGATGGGGAACTGCAGTTCCAGATCGGCGATGTCCAGGGCCACCCCCAGCATGGGGGCACCCTCGATGTCGGGGTGGGCGGTCAGCGTGATGGCCACGTCGAGAGGCTCCTCGCCGCGGGTGCCGCCGATGGTGATCGTGTCGCCCACCCCGTGGGTCCTGATGATGGCGGCGGCCTCGTCGGAGGTCTGAACCGCCTGCCCTTCCACCGAGGTGATGACGTCTCCGACCTCGAGTACGCCGGCGGAACCGCTGCCCTCCACCACCTGCACGACCACCGCCCCGCTGCCCGAGAAACCGACCTCGTACCCGAGGCGCTCCAGTGCCACGTAGATGGCGGTGTCGATCGACTCGTTCATCGACTCCAGGTTGCGGCGGGTCACCTCCTCCTGGGTGGTGCCGGAAGGCCGGATCTGCTCGCGGCCGATGAGGTCGGTCTCGTCGCTGAAGTGAGCCTCGACCCACTCGAAGACGTTGACCTCCCGAAGCCCCACCGTGAGCAGGTAGAGATCGCCCTCCAACGGATAGGTCGGTTCGTCGGGGATCGAGATCAGGCCGGAGACCTCCTCGACGGGACCCGGCGACATGGCGTAGTACGGCACCTTGACCGGCCACAGCAGCAGCACCACTATGCCGAAGAGGATGACGACCCCGGCCAGGACCAGCGGCCACCGCGACGGCCGCTTCAGCTCGGGTTCGAAATGTGCCGGATCCAGGGTCACGCTGCTCTCCTGATGCCAGGCGATGCTACCGGTCGGTCCCGATTACAGAGCGACCTTGCAATACACTCCCCACCCATGGGACGCATCTCTCGCACGATCGAACTGGCCAAGGCCTCGTGGCAGGTCCTCAAGGCCGACAAGGAACTCATCATCCTCCCGATCCTCTCGCTGGTGGCAACGATGGCGGTGGCTGCTTCGTTCCTGGCACCGATCCTGTTGAGCGGTGAGGGCACCAACATCGAAGACCCCGGCACGGTGGGGTACGTGCTGCTGTTCGTCGCCTACGTCGTCCTGGCCTTCATCACCATCTTCTTCAACGCGGCCCTGGTACATGCCGCCAACGAGCGACTCGACGGAGGCGACCCCACCATCGGCAGTGCGCTGCGGGGGGCGGCCGGGCGGGTCCACCGCATCCTCCCGTGGGCGCTGGTGTCGGCGACGGTCTCCATCGTCCTACGGGCCATCGAGGAGCGGGCGGGCATCGTCGGGAGAATCGTCTCGGGGATCGCAGGCATCGCCTGGTCGCTGGTGACCTTCCTGGTGATCCCGGTGCTGGTCATCGAGGACATCGGGGTGGTCGACGCCGTCAAGCGATCGGGCGCCATGTTCAAGCGCACCTGGGGCGAGAACATGGCATCCCAGGTCGGGTTCGGGCTGCTGGGGTTCCTGGCGATGCTGCCGGCCCTCCTGATTGGGGCCGCCGCGGTGGCCGCCGGAGGGGCGGTTGCCTTCTTCGGGATCGTGGTGGCGGTGCTGTGGGTGTTGACCGTGGCGATGGTCTTGTCGGCTCTCAGCGGGATCTTCCAGACCGCCCTGTACCGCTATGCGGCCGGGATGGACACCGGGACCGCCTTCGGCAGCCAGGACCTCGGGGCCGCATTCGCACCCAAGGCGGGCGGCCGCTCCGGCGGGTTCGGCGGCGGCATCATCGGCGGGTAGCCGCCTCCCGGCGCGCCACCAGAGGGCCTCCGCTCCCCCTCTGCCCCCTCCGGCGACATCTCCCCCGCAAGCGGGGGAGAGCACTGCGCGCCCTCCCTTTCCTTCCCCTGAAGGGGAAGGTGGGTCGGCCCGCAGGGCCGAGCCGGAAGGGGTGCGTATGAAACCTGATCGAAGCACCCCCCTCCCCTCCGGAGCCTGACGGCTCCTGCGGGACTCCCCCCTGAGGGGTGAGAAAAGTGAGCAGGGAACATGCAGAAGGGGCGGCCCGGAGGCCGCCCCTTCTGGTCGTCTGATCGGGTCTGTACTAGCCGCCCAGCACCAGGCAGGGGGCATTGAACTCGTAGGCGGCTGCCGTCGGGCCCACGAAGAACGGGGCGATGACCGCCAGACCGTCGGGCGACGTGGCGTCCACACGGTGGACGACCGCTCCCCGTTCGACGGTCTGGTCGGGGGTCCCGACGAAGGACTTGTCGGGCAGCATGCCCTCGTAGTCCACCGCTTCGACCTGGCCGACTGCGGCCGCGATGCCCTCGGGGGTCAGGTCCTTGTTGATGATGGCCTGCTCGAGCACGGCCAGCAGGTTGTAGGACATCACCCATCCGGCGACGTACCCAAGGTTCGGAATGCCGCGCTCGTGCGCCTCGAACGCCTCACGCATGGCCTGATGGCCCGGCGTGTCGTCCTGGAAGCCGGCGTTCTGCGAGGTCTGGAAATAGGCCTGTTCGAACAGCGGCACCAGGGCACCGTCGGCCGCTCCGAGGAGGGCCGGGTGCCAGGTCGGGCCGGTGCCAACGTACATGGCGCTCTGGAGTCCGGCCCCGAACAGACCGCCCATCAGTCCCGCCAACTCATTGGGCCCGGTCGTCACGAAGATGACGTCCGGGGCGACGGGCAGGATGGCGGCCACGGCCTCCTCGACCGTCGACACGCCCGGCGTGTAGACGAACTCGGCCACCGGGTCACCAATGCCGACATCTGCGTAGGCCGCCGCCGCGATCTTGACGCCGGCCGCGTAGTCGCCGCCGTAGTCGCCGGGGAACCCGACGATCGCATAGGTGAAGGGGATACCCACCGGATCCATGGTCGACCGGGCCTGCATCACGAAGTCGAAGCCGTTCATGGCCTCCAGGCAGTAGTTGGTGCCGGCCTCGAGGATCAGGCCGCCGTCGATGTCGTCGAAGCTCCACCCGGAGTACCACGAGGACACCGGCGACACCATGGAGTCCTCGATCATCAGCGGGAGGGCACCCAGCGTCTGGAGTGTGCCGAGCGACTCGGCCAGCGCCGCCACGTTGCCGCGGATCTCCTCGTAACCGGCGAGATGGGCCGCCCCGTCGTAGCCGGCATCGATGGTGTTCTCAGGCGTGATCGCGACGTCGAAGCCCATCAGGCCCCCACCGGCGTTGACCCGCTCCCAGAAGTCCTCCTTGCCCCAGGTGAGGGGAAGGCCGAATGCCGCAAAGGGGCCGCTGAAGTCCGAGATCACACCGAGGTAGATGCACCCGTTGTCGGGGTTGGCCGAATCGGGGCACGGCTCCAGCGTGACACCCCGGCCAATCGCGATGTCGGGGACTGCCTCGGTCGTCGGCGGCGCCTCGGTCGTCGGTGCCTCGGTCGTCGGTGCCTCGGTCGTCGTCACTGCCTCCGTCGTTGCAGGTGGGGTGGTCGTGGCGGTGGTGTCGACGGCGTCGTCGTCGCCGCAGGCCGCCACGACCAGGGTAAACGCCATCATCACTCCGACGACGGCTACCCAGCGTCTCCGTGTCTTCATCGTGTTTTTCTCCTCCCTAAGTCCCGCCGGCTCGGCGGGATGTGAGCATCGGCAATCCGAATGTAGCGGAAAAGCCCTGTCCCTATCAGAGGCACGCGCCCACGGCATACGAGCCGGCGGCGCGTCAGTACGAGAATGGCCACGCCTTCCAGTAGTTCCTGATCCGAATCCAGATGCCGTACAGGCCGAGTGGTTCGAAGATGAGGAACCCGATGATCAGCAACCCGAAGAGGATCCTCTCGAACTGGTGGGTGTCGAAGACACCCCGGCCCACCTCGGGCGAGATCACCAGATCCACCAGTGGGAGCCCGGCCAGCCAGACCACCACCTTGGGCAGGACCATCTTGAGAAAGAAGGCGCCCATGATGGCCCCCGAGACGGTGGCCACCCCGCCGATGAGGATCATGGCGATGTAGTCGATCGACAGCGCAAAGCCGAATCCCTCCGGCTGCAACCGGCCCACCACCGCGTACAACAGCGCCCCGGCGATCCCGGCGTAGAACGACGAGATCACGAAGGCAATGGTCTTGGTGCGGGCCAGGCCGATCCCCATGATCTCGGCGGCGATGTCGCGGTCCCGGACGGCGGCCATCGCCCTCCCCACCTTGGACCGGAACAGGTTCTTGGCGGCCAGGCCCATCACCACCAGCAGCACCACTCCCAGCAGCAGCAGTTTCTGGTTCTTCCCCAGGAACACCCCGAACACCTCGCCCGGCTTGTCGAATCGGAATCCGAGGAGGCTCATCTCCGCCGGAGCGCGCCCCACGAAGGCGCCGCCGGTGAAGTACTCGGCCTCCCGGAAGATGTGGTCCCCGATGAACACCAGACCGAGGGTCACGAACGCCAGGTAGAGGCCGCGCAGGCGGGTGGCGACGGGAGCAACGATGAAGCCGGCCAGGGCCGCTACCAGTCCGGCGGCGGGGAGCCAGATCAACATGTCGAGTTGATACCCCGCCAGGACCACCTTCTGGATCAACTCGCCCGTCACCGGGTCGAGCGCCGGGGCGGTGCCCTCGACCCCGCCGAGGACGGCGGCGGTGAACGCACCCATGCCCAGGAAGAAGGCATGCCCCAACGACACCTGGCCGGCCATCCCAGTGACGACGTTGAGCCCGATGGCACCGATCGAGGCGAACACGGCGGTGGCCGCCAGGACCACCCACTCACCCTCCAGCCGGATCGGCCCCAGCGACCCGCCGAACGTCAGGAAGACGGCCGCCACGAGCAGCAGACCCATCCAGACCCTCTGGACCCCGCTGCGGAAGACGACGGCATCGCTGCGGTAGTCGCCGATCAGGGCCGGACGGTTCCTCATACCCGCTCTACCTCCCGGGTCCCGAACAGCCCGTAGGGTCGGACCAGCAGCACCACGAACATCACCAGGTAGGGCACCACCTGGGAGAAGCTCCCTCCCAGGAACCCGGCGTACACAGGTTGGTAGGTGATCGTCAGCGACTCGGCCAGGCCCACGATCAGGGCCGCCAGCAGCGCCCCCCCGATCGAGTCCATACCCCCGATCACCACCACCGGCAGCGCCTTGAGCGCAAAGGCAAACATGTTGACGTCGATGGTCCCGGTGTTGGGACTGATGAAGAGGGCGGCCACGGTCGCCAGGGCGGCCGCGATCGCCCATGAGAGGGCGAACACCGACGACACCGACACGCCCTGCGTCAGTGCAACCTCCTGGTCGAAGGCGGTCGCCCGCATCGCCAGGCCGATCCGGGAGTAGCGGAAGAACGCCAGCAGGATCCCGATCACCAGCAGTGCCGCCACGATGGCGGCGAACCGCCGCTGGTTGAGCACCACGTCGCCCCAGTGGAAGGTGGCACCGAATGCCGGATCCCCGATGAAGAGCCCCAGGCCCCACGGGTCCCCCGTCGCGCCGATCCCTCCCGACTCGACCCCGAACAGGTTGCCGGTGATGATCCGCACCACCAGATCGATCCCGATCGTCATGATGGCGACGGCGAACACCGGCTTGCCCACCATCGGCCTCAGGAAGGACCGTTCGATCACCAGGCCGCTCAGGCCCGCCACCATGATGGCCAGCAGCACCGCCAGGTAGAAGTTGAGCCCGAGCCGCGACGAGAAGTAGACGACGAAGTACCCGCCGAACAGCATCAGGGCAGGCTGGGCGAACGAGAGCACCTGCATCGACTTGTAGATGATCACGAACCCCAGGGCGATGAGGGCGTAGACGGCCGCCAGCGCCAATCCGTTCAACACCGCCTGGAGGAGTGTGCTCATGTGTACATCGCTTCGATCAGGTCGCCGAACTTGTCGTCGATGATGGATCGCTTCACCTTCTGGGTGGCCGTCAGTTCACCGTCCTCGTGATCGAGTTCCTTGGTGAGCAGGCTGAACCTCTTGATCTGCTCGACCCGGGAGAACTTGGCGTTGGTGTCGTCGACCACCTTCTGGATGAGAGCGACCACCTCGGGCTTCTCGGAGAGGTCCCGGTAGGTGGTGTGGGCCAACCGCTTGCGCTGCGCCCACTCGCTGACGATCTCGAAGTCGATGCCGATGAGGGCGGTGAGGTACTTGCGGCCGTCGCCGATGACGATCGCCTCCTTGACCAGCGGCGAGGTCTTGAGCGAGTTCTCGATCTCCGAAGGCGAGATGTTCTTGCCGCCCGAGGTGATGATGATGTCCTTGATGCGGTCGATGATCCGGATGTGGGTTCCGTCGACCCACTCCCCGACATCGCCGGTATGGAGCCAACCGTCGGCATCGAGGGCCGCCGCGGTGGCTTCGGGCTGGCCCCAGTACCCGACGAAGTTGCCACCGTGGCGGGTGATGATCTCGTTGGTGCCCTCGGCGAGCACCACCTCGGTGCCCGGATACGCCTCTCCCACCGTTCCCAGGGTGATGCGGCCGGGGGCATTGCGGGTGGCGATGCCGGCGTTCTCGGTCATCCCGTAGGCCTCGTGGATCGGCACGCCGATGCCCATGAACCACTGGAGGATCTCGGGGGCGATCGGGGCGGCCGCGGTGACGGCGTACCGGCAGCGCCGCAGCCCGACTCGCTCCTTGAGCGATCGAAACAGGAAGATGTCGCCCAGCCACAGCAGCACCCGCGACAGCGGGGTGTGCTTGCCGTGGTTGGCGGCGAGGGTGGCGCCGATCCGCTTGGCGGCCCTCAGCCACACGACCGCATTGGCCTTCTTGATCCGGGAGGCCGAGCCCAGCCTCACCAGGATGGCGGCATGGATCCGCTCCCAGATGCGGGGGACGCCCTGGACCACCGTCGGGCTCACATCGCGCATGTCGGCCACCAGGGTGTCGATCGACTCCCCGAAGTGGATCTGGGCGCCCACCCAGATGCTAAACACCACCGAGAAGAGCTTCTCATAGATGTGGCACAGCGGCAGGTACGACACCAGCAGGTCCTGGGGGCCCGGCGGCGGTGAGACGATCCCATCGTCCGACCTCAGAACCTTGCCGGCGAAGTCGAGGTTGCGGACCGTCAGCATCGATCCCTTGGGGGGACCGGTGGTGCCCGAGGTGTAGACCAGGTAGGCGAGGTCGTCGCTGGTGGCTTCGGCCATCCGGCGCTCCACGGCATCACCGGCGGCGGCCCGGTGATCCCGGCCCCGCTGCATCAACTCGTCCCATGAGATCAAGCGGGGGTCGTCGTAGACCCCGACACCCCGGTGCTCCAGGTAGACGATCGTCTCGAGGGCCGGAAGCCGGTCGGCGGGTATCTCGAGCACCTTGTCGGCCTGCTCCTGGTCTTCGACCACCAGGATGCGGGCGCCACTGTCGAACAGCAGGTACTCGACCTCGACCGACGGGTTGGTCGGGTACAGGCCGATGCACACCGCCCTGGCGGCGATCGACCCCACATCCGTGTAGACCCACTCGGGCCGGTTCTCGCTGTGGATGGCGATCCGGTCGCCGGTGACGATGCCGCTTGCGATGAGGGCGTGGGCGAAGATCTCGACGTTGTCCCAGTAGCCGGCCCAGGAGATCTCCCGCCAGATGCCGCGGTTCTTGACCCGGAGAGCGACGTCCCGGGGCCGGGTCGCCGCCAGGTCCCGGAGCAGGCTGGCCGGCGTCTCGACACCGACGAGGGCGGGACGAGGAAGGGTCGTGGTCATGCCGTGGCTCCCTCGTCGGCGATGGCGTGCTCCTCGCCCAGGTAAGCCCGCACCACATCGGGATTCGACTGGATCTCGGCCGGGAGGCCGAGAGCGATCGGCTTGCCGAAGTCCAGGGCGAGGACGTGGTCGGCGAGATCCATGACCATCCGCATGTCGTGCTCCACCAGGACGATGCCGATCTGCAACTCCCGCTTGATGTCGGTGATGAAGCGGGCCATGTCCTCGGTCTCCTCCAGGTTCATGCCGGCTACCGGTTCGTCGAGGAGCAGGAGGCGGGGCTCCATGGCCAGTGCCCGCCCCAACTCGATCCGCTTTTGGATGCCGTAGGGGAGCATCGCCACGTACGACTTGCGGAACTTCTGGATCTCCAGGAACTCGATGATGCCTTCGACGACGGCCCGATTGCGGGCCTCCTCCCGGGAGGCCCGGCCGGCCCGCAGCATCGCCGAGAACGTTCCGTACCGGACGTGCTGGTGCCTGCCGAGCATCAGGTTGTCGAGGACGGTCATCTGGGGGAACAACTCGATGTTCTGGAAAGTGCGGGCCACCCCGAGGTCGGCGATCCGGTCGGGCCGCATCCCGATCAGATCGTGGCCCATGAACCGGATCGCCCCCTGCTGGGGGTGGTACACCCCGCTGATGCAGTTGAAGATCGAGGTCTTGCCCGCCCCGTTGGGCCCGATCACGGCGAAGATCTCCGAGTTGCGGACCGAGAACGTGACCCCGTCGATCGCCTTGACCCCGGCAAAGCTGAGATGGATGTCGTCGATCTCGACGATCGGCCCGGAGACGTCGTCGTGACGGGGCAGCACCTCGTGGAGCAGTTTGGCCCGCGGGAGGCGCAGCAGTTCGCCGTGAGCCCGGGCGCCCCGCACCGGGACCGGGTGAGCGGCCGGCCCGATCAGGATGGCGGCGATCAGACCGACCGGCCCGGTCAGCAACCCCAGCACCAGGAAGGCCCGGGGGTGATAGCCCTTCCTCTCTCCGATGGCACCGGTGGTCCGGGCGAGGATCGCCCAGGCGGCGACGGCGGCGGCGATCCCGAGCCAGACGATCCCGCTCACGAGAGCCATCGCTTCTTGCGGCGGTAGTGCTTGACCTGGGCGAAGGACTGCACCTCGTCGCCGCTCAAGCCCAGGTAGAACTCGCGGACGTCCTCGTCGTCGAGCAACTCGCCCGCCGGCTTGTCCATCACGATCTTGCCGATCTCCATGATGAACCCGTGGTCGGCGATCGACAGCGCCATCATGGCGTTCTGCTCGACCAGGAGAACTCCGGTCCCCTGCCGGTTGATCTCCACGATGATGTCGCGAATCTGCTGGACCAGCAGCGGAGCGAGGCCCAAGCTCGGCTCGTCGAGCAGCAGGTAGCGGGGCGCCGACATCAGCGCCCTCCCGATGGCCAGCATCTGCTGTTCGCCACCCGACAGGTAGCCGGCCGTCGACTTGGCCCGGTCCCGCAGCAGGGGGAACAGGTGGTAGACCCGTTCCATGTTGGCGTCCATCGAGCGGTGATTGGTGTGGGCCCCCAGGCGAAGGTTCTCCTCGACCGACATCTCGGCGAGGATGCGGCGCCCCTCGAGCGCCTGGCTCACGCCGAGGCGGACGATCTTGGCGGCCGACTTGCGGTGGATCGGTTCGCCGTCGAGAAGGATCTCGCCCTTGGTGACGTTCCCGTTATGGACGTCGAGCAGGCCGCTGACGGCCCGCAGCGTGGTGGTCTTGCCGGCTCCGTTGGCGCCGAGCAGGGCCACGATGGAACCGTCGGGGATGGAGAGCGAGATGCCCCGCAGGACGAGGATGACGTCGCTGTAGACGACCTCGAGGTTCCTGACCTCAAGCAATGGCCCTCATCTCCTCCCTGGGATTCGTGCAGGCTACCAATCCGGAGAGGGCGCCGCTCAGGCGCCCGCGGAATCTCCCTCCCTGACCCACTCGGCGCCGCCGGGCCAGTGTTCCTTCTTCCAGATCGGCGCAGAGTGCTTGACCTCGTCGATCAGAAACCGGCCGGCCTCGAAGGCGTCCGCCCGGTGGGCACAGGCCACCGCCACCCCCACCGTGATCTCACCCACCTCGAGTGAGCCGAGTCGGTGGGCGATCGCTACCCCCAGCACGGGCCAGCGATCCCGGGCCGCCGCCACGATGGCCATGATCTTGCCGACTACCACCTCGCCGTATGCCTCGTACTCGAGACGGGAAACACCGAGGCGGCCCGGTGAGTGATCCCGCACCATGCCGAGGAAGAGGACCGCGGCTCCGGCACCCGGATCACCGATCTGTTCGAGGAGGCGGCCCGGGTCGATCGGGTCGGGTGAGACCACCACCACGGCCTCCGCCGGCGTGCGGCCCCCTACGTCGGAGGTGTCCATAGAATCCATGCTGTGGATGACACTACCCAGACCCCGCCGCCCCGCTCCGATGAACCGGCCGTCGGCGGCGCCGCCGTCGAGGGGCCGGTCATCCCCGTCGAGTTCGCCGACCCCTTCACCCGACCGACGACTCCCCCGGCCGATCCCGGGCTTGCCCCCGAGCCGCGCTACGTCGTGACCAGGTCGTGGGCCGGAGAGCCGGCGCCGATCGCCGCCCGGCCGGCCCGGCCGGAAGGTCCGTCCGCTCCCTCGAATCGCTCCCGGGGCGGTCCCTGGAAGACGATCGGGGTGGCCGTGCTGGCCGCCCTGATCGGAGCCGCCAGCGCCTTCGGAGTCTTCACCCTGCTGGATGAGGATGGGATCGGCGGGAGCCCTGGGGTGACCGTCGTCGAGAGGGTGGCGACTGAGATCCTCAGTCCTGAGAACAGCGGCAGCGTGGCGGCAGCCGTGGCGCGCCGGGTGCTCCCCTCCATCGTGACGGTCCAGGTGAGGGAGAGCGACGTCGGTGCCTTCGTGGCGGACGGCTCCGGCAGCGGAGTGGTCCTGTCTGTGGACGGCGTCCTCGTCACCAATCAGCATGTGGTCGACGGCGCCCAGCAGGTGCGAGTGGTGTTCGCCGACGGCCGCACCTACGACGCCGAGATCCTCGGCGAGGACGCCCTCACCGATCTCGCCGTCATCCGAATCCATGCCAGCGGCCTCACCGCCATCGAGTTGGGATCGACCGAGTCGATGTCCATCGGTGACACGGCGATCGCCATCGGCAGCCCACTCGGGCTCGAGGGAGGGCCCTCGGTGACCGTCGGGGTGATCTCGGCGTTCGGGCGTGAGGTCCAGACCGGCGTCGATGAGAGGTTGTTCGGGATGCTCCAGACCGATGCCCCCATCACCCGCGGCTCCAGCGGCGGCGCCCTGGTCGATTCCCAGGGAAGGCTGATCGCCATCACCTCCGCCATCGGCATCTCCGATGTCGGCGCCGAGGGCCTCGGGTTTGCGATTCCCATCGAGTTGGTGCGCCGCATCACCGACGACATCATCGAATTCGGCGCCGCCCGTCACGCCTTCCTGGGAGTCACCGGCTCCACCTTCTTCACCGAGGCGAGCGACGGGGCGACCATCCCCGCCGGCGTGGCGGTCGCCAGCGTGTTCGACGACACGGCCGCCCAACTCGCCGGGATCGAAGCCGGTGATGTGCTCGTCTCGGTGGATGACAAGCCGGTCAGAACCATGGAACAGCTCGTCACCGTGGTTCGGTTGTACCGGGTCGACGAGGCGATCGACATCGTCGTGGAGCGCGACGGCGAGGAGATCACCGTCACGGTCACCCTCATGGAGCGCCCGGAGGGCGTGTGACCGACAACATCTTCGACCGTCTCGCCGAACTGCTGCAGTCGGCAGGCCCGGTCAACTGGCGCCTCGGGATCCAGATCGCCGAATCGATCGCCGGTGCTGCCGACCCGGTGGATCCCTGGATCGCCGAGGAATACGAGGAGTTGGGCCGCACCGCCGTCATGCTGATCGGACGCTCGGGAGCCGCCGACCCCACCCCGGCGCCCCCGCTCGCCGTGATCGACCCCCGGGGGTGGGCGGCGGCCAGCATCGAGGGATACGCCTACCTGGCCGAACCGCTGGCCGCCAAGTTCTCGGAGGGCGGCGGGATGGCGCCCGGGGTGGGGATCGAGGCGATCCTCGGTCAACTCGGACCTGCCCTGGTCGGCCTGCAGGTCGGCAGCCTGGTCGGTGCATTGGCCCACGGCCTGCTGGGTCCCTTCGACGCCGGACTGCCGCCGGCGGCGAGCGGGTCGGGTTCCTACGCGGTCGTTCCCAACATCGAGGCGATGGCCGCCGCCGAGGGACTCGACACCCGCCAGACCAGGCTGTGGGCGGTGCTCAGGGAGACCGCCCATCAGTCGCTGATGGCGATTCCGTGGGTGCGGGGACACCTCGCCGCCCTGGCGGGCTCCTACATCGATGGACTCGAGATGCGCCCCGATCAACTCCAGGAGCGGCTCCAGGGTCTGGCGGACCCCGCCGAACTCGAGCGCCTGATGTCGGAACCGGGCGGGCTTGCCGGCTTCACGGCGGGGCCCGAACTGGAGGAGGTCCGCGGCGACCTGATGGCGATGCTCGCCCTCCTGGACGGTTTCGGGAGCTTGGTCGTCGCCGCGGCGGCCGGCGACCTCCTCCCCGACCTGGCGGCCATCCGGCGGGCGGCCGCCTCGCGATCTCCCGAAACCGACCCGGAGCGGGTCATCGGTCAGATGCTGGGCATCGAGATCGACCGGGGCCTCGCCGACACCGCCGAAGCATTCTCAGCCGACATCACCACCCGATGGGGGGTCGAGGCACGCGACCGCCTCTGGCGCGACCCCGCAGGCCTCCCCCACCTCGCCGAGATCCACGATCCGGTCGGCTGGGCTGCCCGAGTGCTCCTCCCGGACGACCTCTAGCCCGGATTGCGCGCGGTCCGCGCGCAGCCAAGCCAATTACATCAAGGTGATTTGCCGCGGGCCCCTTTGACAATCGCGCGGACCGCGCGCAATAATGATCTATTGAACTACAACTGCGTAGTTCCACTGATGTAGTTCGGAGGGCAGGTTCGTGCTCGAAGACCTCAAAGAAGCTCTTCGCTCAGACGAACGGCTGGCGTGGCAGGACGGCGCCAACTGCACGGGCGCCAACGCCGATCTGTTCTTCCCCGAGCGGGGCGCCTCTACCAGGACGGCGAAGTCGATTTGCCGGGAGTGCCAGGTCCGTGAGGAGTGCCTCGAATTCGCCATCACCACCGGTGAGAAGTTCGGGATCTGGGGTGGGATGAGCGAGCGCGAGCGGCGGCGGATCCGGCGCGAGCGCCAGATCGCAGCCGCTCGCAAGGCATCCTGACTCTGCAGGGCGCCCCGAGCAGGCCACCACGGCGGACGTACAATGGCGCCGTCCCGGAGGGAGGATCGGCGTGACCAGTGCAGTGCTTGCGATCGTGGCCGTCGTCGTCATCGTCTTGGTGGCGGCCATCTGGTTCCTGGTGCGGAGGTCCGCTCCGGCGGCGTCCCCCATCCAACCCGGGCCGGCTCCCCGTCTCGTGCCCGCTCCCCCGGTGGCCTCCTACGACGTCGACGGGACCACTGCCACGGTCTCCTTCGACGTCCCACTCCCCGACGGTGAGATCGACGACGAGCTGCGTGAACTGCTGATCCGAGAGGCCATCGAGGTCGTCAGGGACAAGCGCCGCGGGTCCCCCATCGACTCGGTCCGCCGGGTCGTCGCCATGGGCCGCCGCGGCACCGGGTGGCAGGAGGTCGGATCGGTCTCACTGGAGACACCCGGCCAACTTCCTCCGCTGACCGCGCCGTTCAGCCTGCCCGGGTTCTCGGCCGGCAGGACCTTCGACCCATTCGAGACCATGGCGGCCGGCCCCGAGCATGTACCCGGTCTGGCAGCCGGGACCGGTTCGGACACGCTCGGACCGCTGGCGGCGGAACTCCACATCCCGGCGAGCTTGCAGGCGGGACTCCGCTCTCAGGGGATCGATCCGGCCGGGGCCGATGCCGGCGCTCTCGTCATTGGGATCCTGCGCCTCACCGGGTCCACCGTCACCCAGAAGAGCGATGACACCTACGAGGCGCTGGCGGCCGGTTACCGGACGCTGATCCGGGTGGTAGCGCACCACGAGAGCCATCATCCCGAACTCGGCGACGACGAGGTGCGCCGCTTTGCGGCCGACTTCGCCACCTCGCGGGCCGACCGGGCCCTGCTGATCACTGAGAAGTACGCTCCGTTCGAGGTCTACGACCGTGAGCGACGCGATCCCCGGGCCCGCTACGTCACCAGGGAACGCCTCCAGCATTTCATCGACGGGCTGGCACTCGGCTGACCTGCCGACGTGGGGAACTCGGAGGATCGCGGTGGCGTTGTTGAGGGTGGCACATGACGGATGAGGCCGTCCCCTCATGGGAAGAGGTCGCCCATCGGTATGGACGCACGATCTACAACTTCGCCTACCGACTCACCGGTCATCGCGACGACGCCCTCGACCTCTCCCAGGAGGTGCTGCTGCGGGTTCGCAAGGGACTGCGGAGCTACCAACCGGGCTCGTTCGAGGGTTGGCTGTGGCGGATCACCCGCAATGCCTTCATCGACGAGACCCGCCGCCGCAAGCGGCGCCCCACGGTCCCACTCCCCGACGACGACCGGTCCCCCCTCGGAGTCGCTCCGGGCGCCGACGAGGCGCTGGCGGCGATGCGCCTGGACGATGACATTCAGGCGGCGCTGCTGGCGCTCCCCATCGAGTTCCGGGAAGCCGTGGTCCTCTGCGACGTGGTCGGCCTCACCTACGACGAGATCGCGGCGGCCGCCGGCGTCCCGGTCGGCACGGTCCGCAGCCGCATCCACCGGGGGAGATCGATGATGAGGGCGAGGCTGTCGTGACCCACCCCGGCGACCTGCTGTCGGCGCTCCTCGACGGCGAGTTGACCCCCGAGGAGATCGGCGCCGTCTCCGAGCACCTCGACATGTGCGCAGCCTGCCGTGCCGAGTTGGAGGCGACCGCAGCGGCCCGGACCGCGCTGCGGTCGCTCCCGGTGCTCGACCCCCCGCCCGGCCTGCTGCCGGGGACGGCACCGGTCCCCCGCCGCCGGATGCTGCGGCCGGTATGGGGATGGGTGGCGGCCGGGGCGGCCGCCCTGGCCCTGTCGATGGGCCTCGTGCTCGGAACCGCGGCGGGTCCGGCCCCGATGAACCTCGACGGGTTCTCCGAACAGCACACCGCCCGCATCCTCGTCCAACCCGGGGTGCAAGCGGTCCGGGCCGTGGTGGAGGCGCCGTGACCCGCCGCCGCCTCCTCGCAGCCCTGACGGCCGCCGTGGTGCTGCTCGGCATCCCGGTGACGGCGACCGCCGAGGACGGCGTCGCCGAGATGCTCGAGCATGCCTCCGAGGCCGAGTTCCACGGCTCGGGGGTGGTGATGTGCTCGTGGGAGGGCGACTCGGCTGCCGCCACCTACGAGATCACCAGGGCGGATGGGATGTCGATGATCCAGGGTCCCGGCGGGGCGCTGATGTCCCACGATGGGATCTCGGCAATGCAATCGGGTTCCGACTGGTACGGGACCGAGATCGAACAGTGGGCTGCCTGGTCGGTCAGCGACCGCTACAGCCTGGGAGAGACGGTAGAGACCACCCGCCTGGGGCGACCGGCGGTCATCGTCACCGTCCTCGAGGATGGGAGGCCGCGGGTCCGGCTGATCCTCGACGTGGAGAGCACCGTCCCCCTGTCGACCGAGATCCTCGACGGCGACGGCGGGGTCTACTGCATGGCGGCCCTGTTCACCTTCGACCCGGGCACCCCCGACATGCCGGGCGGCATGCCCGAGATGGAGGAGATGGCCACGGTCCACCCGATGGCCGAGGGGACGGCGCTCCCGGATGCCATCGGCGGCTACCGGCGCGCCGACGTCTACGACGCCGGGGCCGGTTCGGTGCAGGCGTTCTACACCGACGGGGTGTTCTCGTTCTCGGTGTTCGAGGCCCGTCGCAGCGACCGGCCGGTCGAGTTCGACCACGCCGCCGAGTTCGATTCCGGCGGCTCCCGCTACCGCAGGATCGTCACCCCCACCAACATGTGGGTGCACTGGAGCGCCCCCGACCGCTCCTACGTGCTGGTGGGCGACCTGCCCCCCGATCACCTGACGACCGTGCTCGAGGCGCTGCCCCGGCCCGGCGACCGCAACGTCTTCGTCAGGCTGTGGCGGCGGATCTTCGGTTGAGGATCAGCCCGCCTCCGGGCGGGGGTGGGGCGGGTGGCTCTCTGCGGGGAAGGCGCCGGTGACGATGAAGGTCACATGCTCGGCGATGTTGACGGCGTGGTCGGCGATCCGCTCCAGGTACCGTCCCACCCGGGACAACTCGATCGCCACGTCGAAGCCGATCGTCTCGCTGCCGGAGCCGATCAGGGTGTAGAACTCGCCGACCAGATCGTCGACCTCGTCATCGAGGCGATCCATCCAGTGGGCGGCCTCGCCATCCATCTCGTCGAGCACCTCGATGCCCTTGGCCCAGAGTTCGCTCACCCGAGCAGCGATCCTCCCCAGCAGCCCGCTGATCTCGGGAGACAACACGTAGCCGTGCTGGAACACCAGGCCCTTGGCGGCATTCACGACCAAATCCCCGCTCCGCTCGATCTCGTAGAGCAGCCGGGTGATGGTCACCAGGAAGCGCAGGTCGCCGGCCACCGGCTGCTGCCTGGCCATGGTCTCGAAGGCAAGCCGCTCCAACTCCACGTACTTCCGGTCGACCTCGGCGTCGGCGGCGATCACCGCCTCGGCCACTCCGAGGTCGTTCTCGAGCAGGGCGTCGGCCAGCCGCCTGGTGTTCTCCAGGACGAGCGAGCCCATCTCCACCGATCCCCGCCGGAGCATCTCGAGCAGTTCGTCGAAGCGGTGCCTGATCTCGTGGGAGAGGTTGTCTCCGCTCATGTGTCCGCCTCCGTCCCCTCTAGCCGAACCGGCCGGAGATGTAGTCCTCGGTCTCGGTCCTCGACGGGTTGGTGAAGATCTTCCCGGTCTCGTCGTGCTCGACGAGGACGCCGGTGCGCTGCCCGTCCTCCTTCACGTCGACGGTGAAGAAGGCAGTCCGATCACTGACCCGGGCCGCCTGCTGCATGTTGTGGGTCACGATGATGATCGTGTAGTCCTTCTTGAGTTCCTGCATCAACTCCTCGATCCGGAGGGTGGCGATGGGGTCGAGCGCCGAGCACGGCTCGTCCATCAGCAAGACGTCGGGGTTGGTGGCGATGGCCCTGGCGATGCAGAGACGCTGCTGCTGGCCTCCCGACAGCGAGAACCCCGATTCGTCGAGCTTGTCCTTGACCTCATCCCACAACGCCGCCCGCCGCAGCGACTCTTCGACGAGGGCGTCCATGTCGTCACGTTAACCGGCGATGCGGGGGCCGAAGGCGATGTTGTCGTAGATGGACTTGGGGAACGGGTTGGGCTTCTGGAACACCATCCCGATCCGGCGCCGCACCTCGACCGGGTCGACTCTGGGTCCGTACAGGTCGACGCCGTGGTACTCGATGGTCCCCTCGATCCTGGCGGTCTCGATGAGGTCGTTCATCCTGTTGAAACAGCGCAGCACCGTGGTCTTGCCACAGCCGGACGGCCCGATGAAGGCCGTGATCTCCCGGGCGGTGATCGGCATGGTGAACTCCTTGACCGCCCGGAAGGTGCCGTAGAAGACACTGAGTTCGCGTACGTCGAACACCGTTTCGGGATCGGCCGGCCCGGAGGGGCGGGCAGGGGGCGCCGCCACGTTGACGGGCCGGCGTTCGATCGCCTCTCGGTCGGTCATGTCACCACTTCCGTTCGTATCGGTTGCGCAGGAGGATGGCGGTGCCGTTGGCGAGGAACAGCACCACCAGCAGGACCACGATGGCAGCCGCCGTCAGCGCCCTGAAGTCGCTGTCGGGCTGGCGGGTCCACGAGAAGATCGTCACCGGGAGGGCCGTGTAGGGGCCGGTGGTCCGCTCCCAGAGCGAGGCATTGCCCGAGGAGAAGAACCCGGTCACCGCTCCCACCAGCAGTAGCGGGGCGGTCTCGCCGAAGGCCCTGGCCAGGGTCAGGATGGTCCCGGTGAGGATGCCGGGTGCCGCATATGGGAGGACGTGGCTGCGGATGACCTCCCAACGGGTGGCGCCGACCCCGAATCCGGCCTCCCGAATGCTGTCGGGGACGGCCCGCAGCGCCTCGGAGGCGGTGATGATCATGATCGGGAGCACCAGTGCCGCCATCGTCAGACCACCGGCCAGGATGTTCTTGCCGACCGTCCCGCCGCCGGCGCCGACCGCATCGACGAAGCGCACGAAGATCGTCAGGCCGAGGATGCCGTAGACGATCGAGGGCACCCCGGCCAGATTGCGGATGTTGGTGTTGACGAGGCGGGTGAAGCGGTTGTCCGGGGCGTACTCCTCCAGGTAGACGGCCGCTCCGATCCCGATCGGGAACGACACGATGGCGACGAAGGCGGTCAGCATCACCGACCCCACGATGCTCTGCCATACCCCGGCCGTCTCGGGGGTCAGCGACAGCGGACTGGTGACGAAGTCGAGGCCCCGCCCGGTCAGGACGCCCCAACCCCTGGCGAGCATGTCGGCCAGCAGGGTGACCAGCACGCCGAGGGCGATCAGCAGCGCCACCAGCAGGCCCGCCTCGAACGCCATTCCACCCACGGTGTGGCGCTTGCCGGCCAGCGACTCCTTGACGATGTCGGCAGTCGAGAGACCGGGGGTGCGGGCGGCCATCAGTACTTCTCCCTGACCCGGCGCACGAAGCGCTCGCTGGCCACGTTGAGCACCAGGGTGATCATGAACAGCAGCAGACCCAGGAAGAAGAGGCTCTGGAAGGCGTTGCCCGACCCGGCGACCTGATCGGATCCGATCGCCAGGGCGGTCATCGCCGCCGTCATCGTCTGGCCCGGTTCGAAGACGTTCATCTCGAAGAGCGACCCGCCGACCGCCCCCGCCGCCATGGCCACAACCATCGTCTCCCCAATCGCCCGGGAGACGCCAAGGATCAACGAGGCGGCGATGCCCGAGATGGCGGCCGGGAACACCACCCGGGTGGCGGTGGTCGCCTTGCGGGCCCCGAGGCCGTAGGAGGCCTCCCGCAGGCTGCTGGGGACCGCCCGCATGGCGTCCTCGGAGACGCTGGCGATCAGCGGAGTCACCAGGATCCCGACGCCGATGCCGGCCGCTGCCATGCTGAACACGCCCGCCGACGAGATCTTCTGCACCAGGTTGGGGCTGATCCAGGTGAGGGCGAAGTAGCCGAGCACCACGCTGGGGATGCCGGCGAGGATCTCCAGCATCGGCTTGAGGATCCGCCTGGCCCGCGGGGTGGCGTACTCCGAGAGGTAGATGGCAGCCCCCAGGCCGAGCGGGGTGGCGATCAGCATGGCGATCCCGGCGATCAGCATCGTCCCGACGATCACCGTCCGGAGGTCGAAGAGGCCGCGGCGGGGGAACCAGCCGATGTCGAACAGCGAGGCGAGTGGGATCGTCCGGATGAAGTTCCAGGCCTCCCCCACCAGAGAACCGACGATCAGCAGGCTGATCAGGACCGACACCAGCGCCGCAATCCAGAAGACCCGCCGCACCCGGCGCTCCCGCCGCAGGCGGGGCACCGGGCCGGAGAGGTCGAGAGTGAGGGGTTCGGTGGTCATCCAGTCACTTTCTAGCGGACGGGAGGGATGGAGGGGCCGGGTCGGGCGACCCGCCCCCTCCATACCCATCCCTCGACCGTGAGCACGGGCCCGGGGGAGGACCGGGCCCGTGCGCCTCGACCCGTAGCGGCTACGGGAGGTTGGTCAGGACGGAGAGGCCGTCGATGGCGACGTGGAGTTCGACGAACTCGACGCCGTTGGCGGCGCAGGTCTCCCGCTCCGAGTCCTTGATGGCACGGGAGGCGTCGGAGATGTCGGTCTGGCCCTGACAGAAGAGGGCGAACCCGTCGCCGGTGCCGGGCCCTTCGACCGAGATGGCCACCCCGGGATTCGTCGCTGCGAACTTCTCGGCGTTGGCGCCCGAGATCGGCTCGACCGTGGACGAACCGGAGATCGTGACGCTTCCGCCGAGATCACCGCTCGTATCGACCTCGGGACGCCCTGCCAGCCAGGCGGCGAGCACGTCGCCGTAGTCGGCGAGAGCCACGTAGCCCTGCTCGGCGACGGAGGCGATCCCCGCGTCGGACAGGTAGAAGTCGACGAAGGCCGCCACCTCGGGTCGAGCCGCCGCCGCCTTGCTCACGTAGATGAACAGCGGACGGGAGAACGGATAGGAGCCGTCGGCGATGGTCTCCGGAGTGGGTGCCACACAGGGGCCGCCCCCGGCAGAGACCTCCAGGGCCCGCACCTTGTCGGCGTTGTTGACGAAGAACGAGTAGCCGACCCAGCCGAGGCCGGCCGGGGCGTTGGAGATGCCTTCGATGATGACGTTGTCGTTGGCCGAGGCCACGTAGTCGGGACGAACGTTCGAGGCCTCCCGGGTGTCTGCGTAGTCCTCGCCACCGGCCACGCCGTCGATCAGGAACTCGACAAAGGTGTCGAAGGTGCCCGACTCCTCACCGGGGGCGGTGATGTCGAGGGGCATGTCGGGATACGGAGCGTTGGGGGCGCCGATCTCGGCTGCCAGAGCGTTGGCGTCCGACCAGTTGTCGAAGCCGATCGACTCTTCCCCCAGCAGGGCGTAGAGGTCGGCGGTGTCGAGGCACTCGGGGACGCCGGTCATGGCGGCTGCCGTGGTGCCGGTCGCCGCCGTGGTGGCGACGGTGCTTGCGCTGCCGTCGTCGTCGCCACAGGCGGTCGCCACCAGTGCCAAGGTCAGCACGAGGCCGATCGCGGGGCCGAACTTGCGGAACATGTTGCGTGATCCTCCTAGTAGGTTCGCCCGGTCCTGGAGACATCCCGAACTCGGACGCCCGCAGCGTATGAAGGCGGGCGTGACCCCAGCGGGACAAGCAGGTGACGCCGATGTGAACTCTTCGGAGGTGGTTCCCCGGCCCGCTATGGTCGCGATCGTGGACACCACGCTCCTGGTCCTTGGCGCGGCAGCCGCTGCGGTGGCGCTGGTGGCGATCGTCGCCATCGTCCATGCGAGACGGCTGGCGAAGTCCGTCGACCTGGCCCTGGCCCGCATCGGCGGGGAACCGTCCCACCATTGGTGGCAGCGCCCCCGCGTCCTCGACCGGGAGGTCCGGATCCTCGAGGAAGGCGTCGAGGAGTCGGCGAAGGACCGGGCCCGCCTCGCCGCCGCGGTGGCCGAGGCCTCGATCGGGATCCTGCTGACCGACGACGACGGGGTGGTGCTCCACGCCAACGAGACCGCCTCCTCCTTCCTGGGCGCCCGCCACGGCGAGGCGGTGGCGGAGGCCCGCATGCGTCAGGCCATCGAGGCGGCGATTCTCAGCCGCACGTCGCAGCACAAAGAGTTGGAGATCTACACCCCGCAGCGCCGCTTCCTCGACATACGGGCGATCCCCCTCGAACACGGGGTCGAGAGCCTCGGTGCCGTCGCTTACATCACCGACGTCACCGAACCCCATCGGGTCGCCGCCATGCGAAGCGACTTCATCGCCAACGTCAGCCACGAGTTGAAGACCCCGCTCGGGGCGCTGGCGGTGCTCGCCGAGACGCTCGCCGCCAACCGCGGGGACCCGGCGGTGACCGCCCGGATGGCGGATCGGCTTGTCCAGGAGTCGCGGCGTCTCTCCAAGTTGATCGGCGACATCCTCGACCTGTCCCAAGCGGAGGCGGCCGACCGATCGAGGACGCCGGTGGACCTGGGGACGCTCCTGTCGGCCGTCGCCGCGGGGTTCGGGGAGGCGGCCGCCGACCGCGGACTCGATCTCACCGTCGCCGCCGTGCCGCCGTCGGCAGTGGTCTTGGGCGAGACGCGCCAGTTGGCGACGCTGTTCACGAACCTGGTCGAGAACGCCCTCACCTACACACCGGCGGGCACCGGCGACCGCCGACCCCGGATCGGACTGAGCGCCGCCGTCGCCGGGCAGGAGATCATCGTCGTGGTGGAGGACGAGGGGATCGGGATCTCCGAGCAGCACCTCGGCCGGATCTTCGAGCGCTTCTACCGGGTCGACAAGGGCCGCAGCCGGGAGACCGGAGGCACCGGCCTCGGCCTTTCGATCGCCCGCCACATCGCCCGCAACCACGGCGGCGACATCACCGTCGAGTCGCAGGTCGGGGTGGGCACCACCTTCCGGGTTCGCCTCCCGATGTGGAGAGCGCCGTGACCCGGGTCCTCGTCATCGAGGACGAACCGTCGTATGTGGAGGCCCTCGAACTCTCGCTGGCCGCCGAAGGGTTCGAGGTGGACAGTGCCGGAGACGGCAAGGCGGGACTCGATGCCTTCCAGCGCCGCCACCCCGACGTGGTGTTGCTCGACCTGATGCTTCCCGGCATCCAGGGGCTCGATGTGCTCCGGTTGCTGCGCAAGGAGTCCGATGTGCCCGTGATCGTGGTCAGCGCCAAGGACGCCGAGGCCGACATCGTCTCGGCCCTGGAGTTGGGTGCCGACGACTACGTCACCAAGCCCTACTCCATCCGGGAGTTGATCGCCCGGGTGAGGGCGGCCGATCGCCGCAGCGCGGCCGGGATCGGCACCGAGGTCTACACCCTCGGCTCGGCCACCCTCGATGCCGGCTCCCTCAAGCTGCAACTGGCCGGGGCGGAGCACGATCTGCCCAAGAAGGAGTTCGAGGTCCTCCGGTTGCTCATGGAACGGCCGGGTCGAGTGGTGAGCCGCGAGGAGTTCCTCGACCGGGTGTGGGGGTTCGCCTGGCTGGGCGACACGCGCACCCTCGACCAGCACATCCGCCGTCTCCGCCGCAGGCTGGAGAGCGACCCGGACGCCCCCTCCATCGAGACGGTCAGGGGAGTCGGGTATCGCCTGGTCGAGGGCTGAATGCCCCCGACCTGGCGGAATCCCCCTCCCATTCAGGGAGGGGGGTTGGGGGAGGGTGTCGAGGGCTACATGCCCGAGACTAGGCGAATCCCCCTCCATTCAGGGAGGGGGGTTGGGGGAGGGTGTCGAGGGCTAGATGCCCGAGACCAGGCGAATCCCCCTCCATCCAGGGAGGGGGGTTGGGGGAGGGTGTCGAGGGCTACATGCCCGAGACCAGGCGGACTCTCGGTTGAGATCCCTCAGTCATCCACGGTGTCGCGTGCGTCGAGCCGCAGTTTCCGTGCGTATCGCTGGCTGAAGACGATGGCGGCAGTGAGCGTCGCCAGGATCACCCCCAGGGATACGAAGGTGCTGATGTGGTACCAGAGGGAGATCGTCATCTTGATGCCGACGAAGACCAGAATCGCCCCCAGCCCGTGGGACAGGTAGTGGAAGCGTCGACGAGCCCCGGCCAGCACGAAGTAGAGCGCCCGCAGCCCCAGAATGGCGAAGGCGTTCGATGAGAACACCAGGAACGGCTCATGGGAGA
>JAHJML010000310.1 GCA_018821365.1 Actinomycetota bacterium
ATCAAGGGGGAAAACGCCCGGAAGTGGCCTAAGAAGGCCATTGAGGACGTTTTTACCCGAGTACGCAGCCGCCGGGCTTTGCAGCCGATCGCAGTAGAATGGAGGTTGTGAAACCGGTTCAAAGCACTAAGCGCGGCAAGATTGCCGAGGAGCCCGCTAGCCCAAGTTCCGCAGTTCGGGGGGTGGTTTTGAGGTTTTTCAACGACTTACGGGGTCGAGTCGGCACTACATTTTGGAGATTCCGGGAGGCGTGCGGAGTCGTTGGGGGAGGCGGAGCCCGAGGCGATCGAGGAGCAGGGCTTGGGCTTTGTCGGGCCGAACGACGCAGCGGAGGCGCATTTCTCGTCTCGATCCATCGGCGAGAGGAAGGATGACATCCGTGCTCTGGATCCGGCTGAGCTCTCGGAGGATGGTTCGGGGGCTGCTGCCGAGGCCCGCTTGGCGCTGCCACTGTTCGAGCGTTTTCCAGAGGACATAGGCGAGGAAGCAGACCAGGATGTGGGCCTGGACCCGATCGGGTCTCTGGTGCCAGATGGGGCGGAGGGAGAGGTCGCTCTTCTGGATCCGGAAGGCGGCTTCGGCTTCGGTGAGTTGGATGTATGTTTGCCAGAGAGTCTCGGGAGTCCAGTCGGCGATGTTTGTTCGCAGAACGTAGCAGCCTTCGCTCCAACGAGCCCAGTCGTTCCACTCGGGTCGTGCGGACCAGGAGAGACGAAGCTTCGAGATCTGCGTAGTGTCTTGGAGCAGGCGGATCGTGTAGCGGCCGGCGGCGCGGGAGTTCCGCTCGAGGAGGCGGCCGATCTGTCGTTCGATCGCTCCTCGATCGAGAGGGGAGCGGGCGTGTTCGATGCGTCGGGCGAGCGAGGCGAGACCGGCTTCGATGCGAGCGGCGAACCGTTCATGCATCGCCTTTTCCTTTTCCCGGCGCTCGGCGGAGCGACAGAGGAGGAACGTCTCTTTCCCGCCCGGTCCGGCACAGAGCTTCACCTCGATCCCCTCGCGGACCGTCTTCCAGTCGGTCGCTGCGGCGATTTCCCGGCTCCACTTCTTGACGTCGCCTCGATGCGTCCCGAGGAGGTACCGCCGCCCGGTCTCTTGGAGCCACGCGAGGTTCTCCGCGCTCATCATCCCGCGGTCCATCACCCAGATTCGATCGGCAAGACCGTAGCGGGCTTCCATCGTCTCCACGATCTCCTCGACTGTGGTGACATCGACCCGGTTGCCGGGAAAGACCTCGTAGCCAAGAGGCACCCCCTCGCGTGTCACGACCAGAGCGATGCAGACTTGCTTGCAGTCCGGCCGATGGTCGCGACTGTAGCCGCGTTGGGCGAGAGGATTCCGAGCGGCGAGTCCTTCGAAGTAGGTGCTCGTGACATCGTAGAGCAGAAGGTCGTAGTCGAGGGCGAAGAGCTCGCCGAGGCGACGCACGAGATGCCGCTCGATCGCGGCCTTGTGGGGAAGCAGACGATCGAGAGCGCGATAGAGTCGATCGACGTTCACGCTCTCGCTCGGGAGTCCGAGCAGATCTTCCAGCGCTGTTGCGCGATACCAGCTCTCGGCGATGTGGAGCTCGCTGGAGGGTTCACAGAGCCGAGCGACTACCAACACGGCCGCCAGAAGAGACCAGGCGTACTCCTCGCGCCCTTCGGGCAAGAACTCTTCGCACGCCTCCTCCAATCGAAGAGCCCGCCAGAGAGTCCAACCGAGCCAGACATCCCCAAAGGATCGGCCGCGCTCGAGGCGCACTCGGTTCAGTTGAACCGGAACCGCGGTCGCGTCGCAGCAGAGGTCCTCGAAGAGCCCGTGTTGGCTCGCTCGTCCGACCATCGCGCGCGCCAGAGCCCTCGCCTTCGCACGCCCCTCAGCGTCCAACTCCCCGAGCTGCGCGACCGTCTCCTGCACCACTTTCCCGTTCCGACGAACGGATCGCACCAGACGCCAGTACGTGTGCGTCTTCCCATCCTTGCGACGAACCGTGTGCCGAAGGTACATCTCTCTCCCTCGTCACTCCGGTATCGCAGATCAAAACCGCTCAGGCAAGGGGGTAGGTCGGCACTACATGGCCCTCCGCGCCCACCCAGCACGCAAGGACACACACTTATACCGTCCCCCTCCTCGAAAAAAACCGCGAGAGGCACGAAACTGCGGAAGTCAGGCTAGCCCGGGTGGGCGAACGTCTCTACTCCCCCCTCTGAGGGCGGTGGGGGCTTCGCTCACCTGTCTTTCGCCCTTCGATACGGACCTCCGGTCCTACTCAGGACGAACGGGGGAAGGAGTATCACCCAGGATGTTCAATCCTTTGGTACTGGGGCGAATCCCCTCCCCGCCGCCCGCTACTCCACCCGCACCCATGTGTACGGCCCGTTCGGGATCACC
>JAHJML010000154.1 GCA_018821365.1 Actinomycetota bacterium
GCCCTTCCTGGTGATGAGCGCATAGGCGCGCCGCTGCTTCCTCACGAGGGTCCGAGGTTACGACACACCCGGCCGGGCCGGACGGACCTCGCCGCCGAGTCGGGACCCTGGGAGGGTTGCCGCCGCCACTACGGCATCAGGAGCTTGGCGAGGCGTCGCGAGGTGATGGCGGCCCCGACCGCACCCATCACGGCCAGGAACCCGATGTGCCCGGCCAGGCTCCAATCGAACACGCCCAGGGTGAGGGCGCGGATCAACTCGACCGAGTGGTATAGCGGCGAGATCCGGGTGAGCGCCTGGAAGACCGGTGGGTACACGCTGAGCGGGTAGAACGTTCCCGAGAACAGGAACAGCGGAAGGATGATCATGTTGACGAGATCGAAGTCCTGCCAGGAGCGCATGTAGGTGGTGGCCGCCATGCCGCACGACCCGAAGGCGAACCCGATCAGCACCGCCGCCGGGAGCGCCATGATGCCCCAGAGAGAGGGCATCAGGCCCATGGACGCCATCACCACCAGGAATCCGCCGGCGTAGAGAGCGCCCCGTCCCAGCGACCAGGTGATCTCGCCGACGGCGATGTCGAGCGGCTGCATGGGGGTCGACAGGATGGCGTCGTAGATCTTGCCGTACTTCAGCTTGAAGAAGATGTTGATGGTCGACTCGTAGATGGCGCCGTTCATCGCCGATGAGCCGAGCAGGGCGGGGGCGACGTAGGCGGCGTACTCGATGGTCTTGCCGCCGGGTCCTGCGATGTCGCCGACCAGGCTGCCGATGCCCACCCCGATCGAGAACAGATAGAAGAGAGGCTCGAAGAAGCCGGAGAAGATGATCGTCCACATGCGCCGGTACACGAAGTAGTTGTGCTCCAGCATGCGGGTGAAGGCCCGGCCCGGCAGCAGCGGCGGCGGGACGATGCGGGCGGTCAGGGCGCGGCCGGTCACAGCACCAGCCTCCGGCGCATCTGGCGCACGGCCAGGCCCCCGCCGACGACGGTCCACAGCACCAGGTACCCGGCGCTCACCACGGGATCGACCGTGAAGTCGAGTCCGAGGGCGAGGCCGCGGCACAGCGACACTCCGTGCCACAACGGGGTGACGTAGGCGAACGGCTCCAGGCCGTCGGGGAGTTGCTCGATCGGGAAGAACGTCCCCGAGAACAGGAACAGCGGGACGATGCCGAAGCGGAACAGCATGGTGAGGCCGGTCTCCCGCTTGAGCCGGGCGGTGTAGGCCATGACCGGGCCGGCAAAGGCGAGGCCGGTGAGCACGGCAAAGGGGATCGACAGAAGTCCCTCGCCGACGGTGGTGGCGCCGAACAGGGTCATGATCAGGGCGAAGACGCCGGTGACGAAGGTGAGGCGGATGGCGATCCATCCCAGCGACCCGATCACCAGGTCGGAGACCGCCAGTGGGGTGGCGAGGGCCGCCTCGTAGGTCTTGCGCCACTTGATGCCGGCCATCACCGGGTAGGAGGCTTCGCCGGCCGCCGTCTGCATGGCGGTGGCCGCCAGCAGCCCGGGAGCCAGGAAGGTGAGGTAGGGGAGGCCGAGCGTCGACGTTCCGGCCCCCTCGTCCACGAGTTGCCCGAGTCCGACGCCCATGGCGAGCAGGTAGAGCACCGGGTTGAGGAACGTCGAGATGACGCTGCCCCGCCAGGTGCGCCGGTAGACCCGCGCCCCGGCTTCCACCACCCGCAGCGCCACCGCAGCCATCAGTCGACCAGCCTCCGCCCGGTCAGCTTGAGGAAGACATCCTCGAGCGTCGAGCGGCGGGTGACGGTGGATTCGGCGACGATGCCGCGTTCGGCCACCTGCAGCGCGGTGCGGTCGGCGTCGTCGGTGTACAGCAGCACCCGGTCGGGGAGCTCCTCGGTGCTGCGAGCCAGGTCGGCGATCCGCTCCACCCCCCGGTCCTGGGTGCCCACCGGGAACCGCAACTCCAGTACCTCCCGGGTGGAGTGCTCTGCGATCAGCCCGACGGGTGAGCCCTCGGCGACGATCTTGCCGCCGTCCATGATCACGAGCCGGTCGCACAACTGCTCGGCCTCGTCCATGTAGTGGGTGGTGATGATCTGGGTGACACCCTCTTGTTTGAGCCGGTAGAGGCGGTCCCACAGCAGGTGGCGGGCCTGGGGGTCGAGTCCGGTGGTCGGTTCGTCGAGCAGCAGGAGTTCGGGCTGGTTGATGAGGCCCCGGGCGATGGTGAGCCGCCGTTTCATCCCTCCGGAGAGCGGTTCGACGGTGCTCCCCTTGCGCTCTTCGAGTTGGGCGAACTTGAGGAGTTCGGCGACCCGCTCGTCGATGACCTTGCGCGGCATCCCGAAGTAGCGGCCGTAGATGACCAGGTTGTCGTTCACCGTGAGCTCGTGGTCGAGGTTGTCCTCCTGTGGCACCACGCCCAGGCGGGAGCGGATCTCAGGCCCGTCGGTGGCCGGGTCGAGCCCGAGCACCCGCAGGGTGCCCCCGGTGACCGGCGAAACAGAGCCGATCATCCTCATGGTCGACGACTTGCCGGCGCCGTTGGGTCCGAGGAAGCCGAAGACCTCCCCGGGACGAACCTCGAAGTCGATCCCGTCGACGGCGACGAAATCGCCGAACTTCTTGGTGAGGCCGCGGGCCTCTACGAGTGGTGGCGTCACGGGGAGCCAATGTAGCCGAGGCCAGCGACACGTACGATGTCGGCATGCCGATCGCCGAATTGCGCCGAATCGCCGCCCTGGCGGCCGCTACCTCCAACCACCTGAGGATCGAGTTCGCCGCCCTCGGGGAGGACGGAGCGTCGTTCCACCCCGCCCCGGGGGAGTGGTGCGCCAAGCAGGTGGTGGGGCACCTCATCGAGGCCGACCGGCGCGGGTTCACCGGGAGGGTGCGGACCATCCTGAGTGCGGACCGTCCGGCGCTGGATGCCTGGGACCAGGCGGGGATCGCCGCCGCCAGGAGCGACTGCCATCGCCCGGCAGCCGACCTCCTCGACGAGTTCGCCACCGTCAGGAGGGAGGGCCTGGCGCTGCTGGAGGAACTGACCGTCGACGACCTTGCTCGCACCGGGATCCACCCCGATGTCGGCGAGATGGCGGTGCGGGACCTCCTCCATGAGTGGCCGTTCCACGACCGCGACCACTTGGGACAGATCCTCACCAACGTGCGGGCGCTGTTGTGGCCCGACCTGGGTGCCTCGCAGCGATTCAGCCTCCAGCGCGGGGCGGGGTTCTAGGGATTCGGCGCCAACGGCTGGATGGTCCCGGCGAGTAGCAATCGCCCGCTGTCGGCGATTGGCCGGACCTGCACCGTCGTGGCAATCTCCCGATGACTCCGCAGGGAAGGGACCCATGAGCCAGATCTTCGAGATCGCCGATCGCATGGTCGACGAGACCGCC
>JAHJML010000155.1 GCA_018821365.1 Actinomycetota bacterium
CGAGCGGCTGGCGGAGCGAACCGACTGGGACGTTCCCTCCACCCTCGGCTTCCAGATGGACCGCACCTCGCTGGTCTGGCGGGAGATCGCCTCCGTCGTCCTCGATGCGGTGGGCGACGACCCCGGGGCCGACGTGCTCAGGCAATGGGACGGCGTCCTCTCGACCGACTCGGCGGCCGCCACCCTCTTCGAGTTGCTGCTCGGGGAGATGATCACCGCCCTGGTGGAGGTGAAGGCGCCCCGCAGCGCGGCTTGGGCGCTCGGCAAGGGCTTCACCCCGTTGGTGCCGTTCAACAACTTCCTGGTGCGGAGGGTGTCCCACGTCTCGCGCCTGTTGCGGGAACAACCCGACGGGTGGTTCCCCGAAGGCTGGCAGGCCCGGGTGCGGGCGGCTCTGGCGGCGGCCGTGGCTCGCCTCACCACCGAGCACGGAGCCGATCCCGCCGCCTGGAGTTGGGGCACGATCCGGCCGCTCACCCTCAAGCATCCACTGGGCCTGCGGAAGCCCCTCGACCGGGTCTTCGATCTCGGTCCGATCTCCTACGGGGGGGACGCCAACACGGTCAACCCGGCGCCCGTCGATCCCTCCGATCCGACCGGCAACCCGGACTTCGCCATCGCCTCGCTGCGGATGGCCATCGACGTCGGCGAGTGGGAGCAGGCACGCTTCGTGTTGCCGGGGGGGCAGTCGGGCAACCCGTTCTCGCCGCACTACGCCGATCAGTTCGAACTATGGCGCAAGGGAGACGCCCTCCCGATCGCCTGGTCGGACACGATGATCGAGCGATCGACCCGCCACACACTGATCCTGGAGCCGGGCGATTGAGCCGGTAGGTGCAACCGCGGCCGGCGGCTATCGTGATTGGCCTATGAAACCCAACCGCCTCCCCGTGACCTTCATCGCCCTCGCCCTGGTCGCCGCAGCCTGCGGCGGGGACGGCGCCGATACCACCGCCACCAGCGAGGCCACCACCTCGTCGTCGATCACCACCTCGTCGTCGACCACCACCACCTCGTCGTCGACCACCACCACCTCCACCACGACCACCACCATCTACGACGGTCCGGTCGCCCCGCTCACCGGGCTTCCCATCGATGACGAGGCCCTGGCCGCCCGCCGGGTGCTGGCCATCAAGATCGACAACCACCCCAATGCCAGACCGCAGTCCGGCCTCGACATCGCAGATGCTGTGATGGAGATCGGAGTCGAGGGCGGGTTCACCCGCTTCGTGGCCCTGTTCCACACGAACGACACCGACTACCTGGGCCCGATTCGCTCGGCCCGCCCCACCGATCCCACGGTCCTCAGGCCGATGAATGCGGTGATGGTGATCAGTGGCGGCCAGACCTGGGTGCTCAACCTCATCGCATCCCGCGGCGTCAAGATGATCGGCGAGGTCGACGGCACCTACCGCATCTCCACCCGCAGCGCACCCCACAACCTCTTCGGCGACACGGTCGCCCTGCGGGCCACCGCCGATGGCCGGGGCTACTCCGACGAATTCGGCATCCCCATCTACGAGATCGCCCCGTGGACCGAGATGCCCGATGAGAAGGCCGACACGATCGCGATGTCCTGGTCGACCTCATCGACGTACTCGTGGCAGTACGTCGACGGCAAGTACCTCCGCTTCGTCGGTGCCGACAACCCGGTGGCACACAACACCGTCGACCGGGAGGGCGCCGAGGAGCAGATCTCCGTCGACGTCCTGGTCGTGATCGAGGGAGCCCGGTATCAGGCGTTCCCGGCCGCCGGGGTCGCCGGCAACGAGGTGCCGGCGACCGAGACGATCGGTGGAGGGCCCGTCGAGATCTTCTACCAGGGATACGTAAGGACCGGCGTCTGGGAGCGGAGCACTATCGAGGATCCCTTCGTGTTCTACGACGAGAACGGCGACCCGATGACGGTTCCCCCCGGCAAGCCGTGGATCTCGATCTTCCCCGAACCGCGGGCCGTTCGCTGGTAATGGATCTCACCGGCTTGCCGGTCGCCGGCCTGGCGGAGGCGGTCGGCAAGGGTGAGGTGGATGCCGTCGATGTGATCGGTACCTGCCTCGATGCGATCGAAGCCGGCCGGGACCTCAACGCCTTCACACTCGTCGACGGCGAGGCAGCGCTGCGCCGGGCGGCCTCTCTCGACCGGGCGCACGCAGCGGGCGCCTCGCCCGGGCCACTGGCAGGGGTCCCGATCGCCCTCAAGGACCTCATCGACCACCAGGGCCGGCCGACCACCTGCGGTTCGGGTTTCTACCGGGAGATCCCGGCGCGATCGGCCACCCTCGTCTCGAGGATCGAGGCCGCCGGAGGGGTGATCATCGGGAGGACCGGTCTCCACGAGTTTGCCTTCGGCTTCAGCAGCGAGAACCCGTGGTTTGGTCCGGTCCGCAACCCCTGGGATCCATCGACATCCCCCGGAGGCTCGTCCGGAGGGTCGGGGGCCGCGGTCGCCGCCGGGATGGCGCCGCTGGGGGTCGGCACCGACACCGGCGGGTCGGTGAGGGTGACCGCCGCACTGTGCGGCATCGCCGGCCTCAAGGTCACCCATGGGCGTATCCCGCTCACCGGCGTGTTCCCACTCGCCGCTCCGATCGACACCGTCGGCCCGATGGCCAGGACGGTCCCGGATCTGGCCCTGCTGTACCGGGTGATGGCGGGCGACGATCCTTCCGATCCCTGGTCCGTTCCCCGGCCGGTGACGACCCCCGAACATGCCACGCCGGTGGCCGGGCTCCGCATCGGGGTACCCGCCGAGTGGGTCGACACCGACATGGACGGTGCGGTGCGGTCCGGCTTCGACTGGGCGCTGCAGCGACTCGAGCAACTCGGCGCCACCGTCGAGACGGTGTCGGCGCCGCTGCTGCGGCCCACCGGGATGATCTCCGCCTCGATCCGACCCGAGGTCGCCGCCGTGCACGGTCGGTGGTACGCCGAGGACGCATCCCGGTACGGGCCCGAGGTGCGGGACCGCATGGCTCCGGCCTTCGACTCGGAGCCGAACGACTACCAGGCCGCCCTGGCGTGGCGGGCATCGCTGCGAGCCGCCTTCGGGCGTCTCCTCTCCGATTTCGATCTGCTGGCGACCCCGACGGTGGCCGCCCGACGCAAGGTCATCGGCGAGGAGACCGCC
>JAHJML010000156.1 GCA_018821365.1 Actinomycetota bacterium
CACTGCCGAGGACCGGCGCTACCTGCTCTACAACCCGGTGGTGAAGATGAAGGTCACCACCCAGGGTGAGGACGTCATCAACCACATGTGGGATGTCATCGCCGCCAAGGGATTCGAGAAGGACGGTTTCTTCGAGATGGCCGCCCGCGACATCCGGGCGCTCCCCAAACTCGAGGGCACCGTCCACGTCAACATCGCCCTGATCGTCAAGTTCATGGAGAACTACTTCTTCCACCCCGAGGCGCTGCCGGCCGTGCCCCGCCGCGACGACGCCGCCAACGACGACTTCCTGTTCGCTCAGGGACCGACCCGCGGGTTGGGGAAGATCCGCTTCCACGACCCCGACGCGGTGTTCGGCCGCTTCGACCAACCCAACGTGGCGGTGTTCCGGGAGCAGATCGCCGCCCTCAAGACGATGTTGGTGATGGCCACCCCCACCAAGGAGCAGGCACAGGACATCGACTTCCTGCTGGCGCTCGGGGAGATCTTCACGCTGGTCGTCTACGGGCAACTGTTCCTGGAGAGCGCCGAGATCGCCGGGATCGACGACGACCTCATCGACCAGGTCTTCGACGTGCTGGTGCGGGACTGGGCCGGGTTCGCCGTCGACCTCCACGGCAAGCCGACCACCACCAAGGAGCAGGCCGAGTACTGCATCGCCATGGTGCGCCGGCCGGCGGCGGACGCCGGGCGGTTCGAGCGAGTCTGGAACCAGCAGGTGCTCTCACTGCGGGATGCCTACGAGATGGCTCCCTAGGGGCGGGGACATGCGGCACACCATCATCCTCGGAGTCCTGGTGGCGCTCGTCACTGCTGCGTGCGGCGGTGGCAGCGCCGCGACCGGCACCACCGGCATCGATGAGTCGGCCGACGGCTTCGACACGGCGGCGGCCCTCGCCGCCGAGAACCCCGCCGAGTTCGTGCTCACCGACCGGGACGACGGGGCGCTGTTGCGGGTACACCCCGGCGACGTCATCGCCATGCGGCTCCCGGTCGAGGATCCCGCCAACCCGTTGTGGATCCTCGCCACCGAACCCGACCCCGCCGTCGTCGCCATCACCGACTCCCTCCTGTGGACCCCCTCCGAACCGGGGTCCGAACCGACCCACTTCGAGTTCGTGTTCTGGGTGATCGGCACCGGCACCACCGGGATGACCTTCAGCCTCGGGGCGCCCACCCCCACTTCACCGACCGTCATCATCAGCATCGAGTCCACCGCGGACTGAGTCATGCGCATCTCGGAGGCGGCGGTACCCTCGTGTAGGTGAGATCCCCGTTCCGCACCAAGGTGCTCGCCCGTCGTCTCTGTGCTGCCGCGCTCGCCGCCGGGATGGTGTCGGCCGCCCTGCCGGCCGCCTCGGCGTCTTCGGCGACTCCCCGCCGCACGTGCTTCGGGATCGAAGCCACCATCGTCGGCACCTCGGGGAACGATGTGCTGGTGGGCACCAAGAAGCGGGATGTGATCCACGGCCTCGGGGGCGACGACGTGATCCGCGGCGGGGACGGCAACGACATCATCTGCGGCGGGTACGGCAACGATCTCATCGTCGGCAACCAGGGTGACGACCTGATCCGGGCCAGCAGCGGCGACGACATCATCCGGGGAGGCAGCGGCGACGATCGTGTGTGGGCCGGGTCCGGGAGCGATCGGGTCTTGGGCGGGGGCGGAGGGGACACCATCTATGGCGGCACGGGAGCGGACTCCCTGGCGGGCGGCGGAGGGACCGACCGATTGCGGGGTGATTCCGGCAACGACGATCTGCGGGGCGGTGCCGGCCGCGACATCCTGATGGGGAGCGGCGACAACGACGAGTTGACCGGCGACGGCGGTGCCGACTCGATCGACGGCGGTCCCGGCAACGACGTGATCTGGGAGTTCCTGCGAGGGGACGTCCATGTGGCGGCCGGCACCCCGGCGGCGGCCGACGACGTCTTCGCCTACCGGCGCCTCCAGGTGACCCCCAACGATGGGTGGCTGCTGTGGCAACCGGCGGCCGGGCAGTTGACCCAGGGGCACGAGGGCGCCCTCACCATCACCAACCGCAACGACGGCCTGCTGATGGTCGAGCGCATCGAACCCGAGCGGTACCTGCTCGGCATCGCCGAGATGCCCTACTCGTGGGAGCCGGCCGCCCTGGAGAGTCAGGCCGTTGCCGCCCGCACCTACCTTGCCAGTCTGCTCGCCAATCCCCGCTACGGGCCCATGGCCGAGTACGGCTTCGACATCTGCGATCACGCCGCCTGCCAGGTCTACAAGGGCACCAAGTACGGATGGCTGGAGCCGTGGGAGGAGGCGGTGGCCGGCACCTCCGGGCAGATCCTGCTGTACGGCGGTGCGCCTGCTTCGACCTTCTACCACTCGACGTCGGGGGACACCACCCGCTCCATCCAGGATGTATGGACCGGGTCGGCGGCCATCCCCTACCTGCAGGCGGTGTCGGTCCCCAAGCAGAAGTCCCCGTTTGCCAAGTGGTGGTACAAGCTCCCAAAGGACGCCTTCATGGACATCCTGGCCCACGACGGCGTCACCATGGCAGGCAGCCTCGACTCGATCCTCACCGTCAAGACCGCCCCCGGCGATGGCCCCTACCGAGTCCGCATCCGCACCACGGTGGAGACCCGGGTGTTCGAGATCACGACCATCCAGAGAGCGCTCAACCGGTACGCCCTCTCGCTCTACCCCGAGTACCTGCCTCCTCTCCACCGGACCCTCGGGGAGGCCGCCCTCTCCCCCACCTTCACCGTCAAGACGCGATCCGACGGGTACGTAGGCGTCAGGGGGAAGGGGTGGGGCCACCAGATCGGCCTCAGCCAGTACGGGGCCAACGCCTTGGCGGCGTCCGGGGCGACGGCCGACGAGATCCTCAACCACTTCTACACGGGCCTCACCCCGAAGGACGACCCCGGCATCATCCCGGACCTGATCGACGTAGGGCTCTTCTACGCAAACGGCTCCCGGCGGATCGTGCTGCGGCCCACCGGCGGATACGTGCTGCGGAGCGACGGCGGTATCGTGAGCATCGGGACGGGTGGCAGAATCGCCGTGACCCGGTACGGCGCAGATGCGGTGGCCCTCCGCATCAAAGAGTGATGCCGAGGCCGGCTGCGCTCGGTATGCTGCCCTCCCAATCCGTGGAGGCACCAATGCGGCGCATCACCGTCCTTCTGACCGTACTGGCTCTCGCCGCCGCTGCCTGCGGCGACGACGGGGGCGTCCTCGGGGAACCGGCCACCACGGCCGCTCCACCCGGGACCTCGTCCGAAGGCTCCACCGCCACCACGACCGGGTCCGCTTCCGAGACCACTGCAGCCGGTGCCACCACCGCCGGCGGGTCGGGGGGCGACATCCAGGCGGCGCTCGCCCAGTACGAGACGGCCACCTTCCGGGCGGTCTACCGCTTCGGAGAGGGCGACGACGAACAGATCATCACCATCTCGCGCGATCCCAGCCTCGACCCGCCGGCCTCCGCCACCCTGATGGGAGTCGACGGAGCCGAAGGACGCTTCCTCACCATCGGCGACCGCACCCTCATCTGCGGCGCGCCCGGGGAGGAGTGCATCGAGTTCCCCGCTGAGATGGGGATGGACATGGGTGCGGCGATGCTCGGACCGCTGCTGTCCACCGTGCTGCTGGATCAGGACATACAGTCGACCCCCGGTTTCAACGTCGACCAGGGTCAGGCGACGATCGGCGGCCGGGCGGGTCTGTGCTTCACCTTCTCACCAACCGCTCTCGTCACCGGAGCCGACGTCGAGTACATCAGGCAGTGCATCGACGCCGAATTGGGCATGGTGCTCCTCTACGAGTACGTCGAAGCGGGCGGGGCGACCGCCGAGACCATCATGGAACTGCTCGAGTTCGGTATGCCCACCCCTGCGGACTTCGAGCCGAGCGGGCCGGTCACCACCATGCCCGGCGGGTAGGGGGTCCGGCGGGTCCCCGGATCAGGAGCGTGAGAGGCGCCCGGCCGAGCCGTCCCCGCTTCCGAATCCGCTCCTGCACACGAGAGCCACCGGTATAATCCCGGCCTCGTCGGGCTAGGTGTGGGTCTCGCCGCTCCAGGGGGCGTGTTCTCGTGGTCTTCAACTCGGTCATCTTTGCGGTGTTCCTTGCCGTGATCCTCACGGTCTACTGGAACGCGCCGCCGCGATGGCAGAACCCCATCTTGCTGGCCGGTTCCTACCTCTTCTACGGCTGGTGGGATTGGCGCTTCCTGTCGCTGCTGGCGATCGCGACGCTGGTGAACTTTGCGATCGGCCTGCTCTTGTCGCGGACCGAGGTCGACCGCACGAGGACCCAACTGCTCGTCCTGAGTGCGGTCGTGAGTCTGGGAATCCTCGCCGTCTTCAAGTACTTCAACTTCTTCGTCGACAGCCTGTCGTCACTCACCTCATCACTCGGTCTGGGGGAGTTGAGCACGGCCATCGATGTGGTGCTGCCGGTCGGCATCTCGTTCTACACCTTCCAGGCCCTGTCCTATGCCTTCGACGTGTACCGGCGCCGCATCGAACCCTCCCACAACGTCGTGGACTTCGCCACCTATGTGGCGTTCTTCCCCCAGTTGGTGGCCGGGCCCATCGAGCGAGCCCAGCGCCTGCTGCCGCAGATCACGAACCGCAATCGCCTCAAGCCGCAAGGCGCCCCCCTGCAGGGTGCCCTACTGCTGATCCTGCAAGGACTGTTCAAGAAGGTGGTGCTCGCCGACGGGGTGGCGGTGGTAGCCAACGACGTGTTCGGCAATCCCGATGAGTACTCCTGGATCGGGGCCATCCTCGGAGTGGTGGCGTTCGGCATCCAGATCTACGGGGACTTCTCGGGTTACACCGATATCGCCCGCGGCGTCAGCCGTCTCTTCGGCATCGAACTGGTGGTCAACTTCAAGCAGCCGTACCTGTCACGCAACATCACCGAGTTCTGGCGGCGCTGGCACATCTCCCTGTCGGATTGGCTGCGGGACTACCTCTACATCCCCTTGGGCGGCAACCGGGGCCGCTTGGTGAGCACCATCCGCAACCTGATGCTGACCATGCTGCTGGGCGGCCTGTGGCACGGCGCATCGTGGAACTTCGTCCTGTGGGGCGGGCTCCACGGCGCCTTCCTGGTGGTGCATCGCCTCACCAGAGGCGGCGGGGTCAGTGATAGGGGACTGCGGTGGAGCGACATCCCCTCCATCGTGCTGACCTTCGGTCTGGTGCACATGGCCTGGGTGTTCTTCCGCGCCGACACCTTCACCGACGCCTTCACCGTCCTCGAGCGGATCGTCACGTTCGCCGGCGGCACCACCCCGGTGGCCGACCTGGCGCTGGTCGCAGTCCTCGGCGCCGTCACCCTGGGGGTCGACCTGTTCACCCGCACCCAACCGGACCCCCTCCGCATCCTGCAGCGGTTCCCGGTGCTGGCAGGCGCAGGCGTGACCGCCGCCATCGCGGCGATCGTCGTCTTCTCCGGCGGGATTCCTGCTCCCTTCATCTACTTCCAGTTCTGATGCGCCGCCTCACCACGTTCGGCCTCGCCCTCTCCCTGCTGGCGGCAGGATGTTCGAACGAATCCGGATCCACCGCCGCCGCGGTGGCTTCGGCCGAGGTGACGGCGCGGGTGGAGGAGTCGATGGGGACCGGCGCCGTTGTCGACCCTGGAGCCACCGAGGTGCTGGAGGGGTGCCGCATCGAGATCGTGGAGGACGAGTACGGATTCGAGACCGAGATCGTGGTCTGCGACGACGAGCCGGCCTCCACCACCTCCTCGATCCCGGCCACCGACCTCGCTTCGTGGCTGGAGTCCCGCGACGCCCGGGCGGTGGCCAACGCCCTCTACAGCATCGTCATCCTGCAAGACGGGTGCAACGGAACCGAGACGATCGCCCAACTCGAGGCGCTGGCGGGGGCCGCTCCGGAGGCCGTCGCAGGGCCGCTGGAGGCGGCAGTAGCCGACCTGTACCGGATGGCGGCCGCCTGCAAGGCCGACGACGCCGAGTGGCAACGGGCCCTCGAGGACGCTCTCGACGACCTCGACACCCTCGCCGCCATTCTGCGGGGTGCCCCCAATGCGTGAACCCCGCTTTCGCAGTCGGGTGGTGTTGTGGTTTGTGGTGGGGTTGGTTGTTGTGGCCGGTCTGGCGGAGGGGAGCGCCCGGATCGCCGAGGCGGCCGGTCCCCCGGTGTTGCGCTGGTATGACGCTTCCACCCAGTTGAAGGTCGCCCAGATGGACGGCATCGACCGGGCCGACGTGGTGTTCGCCGGGACCTCGATGGCGTGGCAGGGCCTGGTCCCCGAGGTGTTCACCGCCACCGACCCCGAGGCCCGTTCCGCCTACAACGCCGCACTGGCCGGCGGGGTCCCCGTGGTCATGGAACCCTGGCTGCTGGAAGAGGTGATCCCCCGCCTGCAACCCGAGATGGTGATCTGGGGCCTGTCCTCGATGGACCTGTCCACCTCCTACGGCGACGACAACCTGGCCCGCTACCGCGACGCCCTCGAAACCCGCACCGGGACCCTCGCCCGGGTCGAACAGACCACCGCCCGGTTCTCGGCACTGGTCCGCTACCGCACCATCCTGCGCCGCCCCTCGGCGTTGTTCGGGACCGAAGCCGACACCATCGAAACCGACTTCCGTGACGCCGCCGCCATCCTGGGACCCGACGGCGAACGCCTCGACTTCACCATCGACCTCGCCCCCGACCGCGCCACCCAAGTC
>JAHJML010000299.1 GCA_018821365.1 Actinomycetota bacterium
CGAACCGTATTTTTTAGTAATACCTCTAAGGTATCTTAAGAAATCAAAATCCGCAGGTACAACGCCGTAATTACCGCCAACCGGCTCCACTAACACCGCTGCTATTTCTTTTCCATATTTCTTAAATATTTTATCTAACTGCGCAGTATCGCCGTAAGGAAGAACGAGCGTATGTTTTATAAAATCGCTTGGCACACCAAGGCTCTGCGGGATATTCAGTGAAGCCAAGCCTGAACCTGCCGAAGCCAGAAGATAATCCGCATGGCCGTGATACGAATGCTCAAATTTTATAATTTTATTTGATGGTAAAATTCTTTTTATAGCAAAATCCCACAAAGAGTATTTCTTGCCTTTGTAGAAGAGTTTAATATCCAACTCTGTATAAGCTTTTTCGAAAGTCTGTATCTCAAATTTGAGGGTATTGTATTTTTTTATATAACTCTCTAACATTATCTCTGTCTTAAAGTCATCTATTGAAACTATAATATTTCCTTTTTGATCAGTTATTATCACATTGGCATTTTTTCTTGCTGAAATTTGAGCCATTAAAGAGTGTTGCTCATCAATAGTTATAGGGATTAGTTGATTCTCTATTCTTAATGCAGTATTGTGCTTTTGCAAACTTATGTCTGGCACCCATGCGATACGATCAATTTGTTTTATAACTTCATAGACTCTCTTGACATTTGTTGCTACATCCGTTATTAATATTGTATTGGATGATTTTATGCTTGTAATGTTACCTGACTGTGGATTTATCATTCTAAGTGCCCTCAAATTTAGCTGTACTTCTATAGCCGGGATATATTTAAGTTGAATAACCATCGTAACAAGCATGTCTTTTGATTTTACTTTTTCAAGCTCTTTTTCATTTAAAATTATTGGCGTCTGAGTCCATGGACCCATTATGTTTCTTTTGATTTTTATAACTTTAATATTTTTTCCATCTACTATCTCGGCTATATAACCGTTGTATTCCACTAGCGACAGGAAAATATCAAAGAGATCTTCTGTTGTTTTCCATTGTAAATTCCCAAAATACAAATCTCTACGCTTAAAAGAAGTATCATATATTATAACCGTATTGGTAGTTTTAGCAACAAAGTCAGCAAATTCACCTAATTCTGCCTTTATATTGCCTTTGAATTTAGGATTGCGAAGTTCTTTGAATTTAGGATTACTAAGTTCTTGTGCTGATAAAGTTATACAAACAACTACTAATAATAGAATAATACATTTTTTCATATCGATCTCCTTTGTTTTGAAAGCCTTAAAATGGCTTTTTTTGAAATTTTTCCTAAAGTATTGTCCTCTTGCTTTGAAACAATTTTGATGTACACTTTGTACGCAAGTTCATATTTCTGCTCTTTCTCAAGAAGTATAGCTTTTCTATATAGTGCATAATCAGATATTTCACACAGACTTTGTATCATTGATAGATCAGAGAAATATGAAATCAATTTATTTGTATCATGTTTTATAGGAAAAGAAGGGATTTCATTTCCTATAACATTCAAATATTCTGGACTTAGACACATTTTAAAAGCATGTAATGCTAATGGTGAATCAGGATATTGGCTAAGTATAATTTTTAAGCCATAGTAAGCATCAATACCTTTCTGTTTTGCCTGGACAAATAAAATTAGAGGATAAAAATTCTCATTTTTATGATACTTAATCCATGAAAGTTTTTCCGCAATATAAGGGATTTTTTGATTATTCTCTAAGTATTTACTGTATAAGACTTCTGCTTTGAGAAAATTATACTTTTGAAATTCATAGTCTGCTTTAGAACGAATGGCTTTCCAGTAATACTGAGAATAGCTTATATTCGTTCCAAGTCTATCTACAGTTGTTAGATATTGCTTTTCTAAATTTAATTTCAGATAACACTTAGATAAATTCCATAAAAGTTTACCTCGCTCTTGTTCCTGTATAGGTTGCTTTAATATATTTTTAAAATATCCAATTGCATCTTTATATCTTTTGCTTGTTTTTAATGTATATGCCAAATTCATGTATACATATTTTTGAAGTAGTGTTTTTGGGTAATCACTTAAAAATTTTTTCTGTCTAATAATTGCTTGTGAATACTCTTTATTTTCACAGAGAATTTCAATGCTGTGTAGATCCTTTATTTGACGCTCTAAGCCTGTTTTTATGGCGAGTTTGTATTCCATTTGTCGTGTTATAACAAGGCTACTTTCGGACAATAAATTTCGGTATTGTAAGTTTTTTGTTATAAGACTTAAAACTTCTACTTTTTCTTTGCTATGTAATTCCCTGTTTATATTGACAAAATAATATATTCCCCATGCAATTGAAAAAGTCATAAGTAAAATAGCAACTCTTCTTATGTATGTATACGGAACAAATTTATTGTGTTTCTCATGCCATATAGATGGGGTACTGTTTGATATCGCATTTACTATAACTATATAATCAGCAAACTCAGACGAACATTCATAACAATTTTCAAGATGATGAGTTATAAGTTCTTCCTTCTCTTTATCCAAGTTTCCATCCATATAGGAAAAGAAATCCTGCTTTACTAATAAACAATCCATTTCTTACTCCATTAATCTTGATAGTGTTAATTCGCTTCTTAGTTTTTGAAATATCTGAAATAATGTTGCCTTAACCGTACCATCAGCACATTGTTTTTTCTTTGCAATCTCTTTGATTGACAATCCATCAAAAAATCTCATATAGATGATATCTCTTTGATTTTCTGAAAGTTTCTTTAATGATTTATTCACAATATCTGTTCGTTCTTTTGCAAAGAGAGTATTATAGAAATCTATTCCCTCGTTTTCTCTTATATCTGGTTTTCTTTTTTTCCTCAAATAATCTATTGCTCTATTTCTTGTCATGTGAAATAGCCATGAGGAAAAATTTTGACCATGCCACTGTTGTATTTTTAGAAGTACTTGCATGAAAACATCTTGCACAATATCCTGAGCATCATCTTTTGAATAAACAATTTTATATGCTACATGGTAAAGTTTACTTTGATACAAATTGATAATCTCTGAAAAGACTTCAATCTTTCCTGATTTCAACTCATTTGCAATCTGATCTTCATGCTTTTCAATAACCATTTCTTCAACTACTCCTAAAGAACTTTTGCATAAAAGACGCATGACATTCAAAAAGGTTTAGTCAAAAATATACCTAAAATTTTTTTTTGTACACACCGCTTAACATTTTATAATTTTATGGCTCTTACGCAATTTTGGTGAAAGCATAAAAATCTATAATACAAAGGCATAAATCACTATAATATGAAGGGTGTAAATTTTCATACTACTGTCAATTATAGA
>JAHJML010000303.1 GCA_018821365.1 Actinomycetota bacterium
CCTTGAGGCCGAGCTTGACCAGGCCCTTGCCTTTGGGCCGGTCGAGCTGAAGGTTCAACCCAGCCGAAAGCTCTTGCAGCTCGGATTGGGCGATCTTGACCTTGACACCGTCGGATGGCGCCATCAGGTTCACCACGAAACCGGACTGGGTGCTGTAGACATCGGTTGTAGTGACGACGCTCGCCGTTCCGTCGACATCGAGGCTCGGTTTGGAGCCGGCCGTGTACTTACCTTTGACGTCGATGTCGATGACTTTGGTTTCGAGCGGTTTGTCGATCGACGCCTTGAGCTGGCCGTCGATATAATCCAGCTCGCTGTTGACGAGTGACAGCTCGACGCCGCCCGAGTGCAACACCGCGTAGTAGCCTTTGATGCCGCTTTTTGTGACGACATACTTGTCGACCAGGTTGACCTGACCCTTTCCGGTAGCTTTCGGGCTGGGTTTGGTCATATCGATGACGATATTGAGGCCACCGTTGAGAAACTCTTTTCCTTCTCGGTCGTATCGAAGCAGGATCGTCCCGCCGACGCTTTTCAGCTCGTTCCCTTCGACCTTGAAGTCACCGCCTGATTTTTGTTTCAGCCAAAGCGAGTCGTTGGCGCCGACTTTGGTGATCAACAGATCATTGAGCACCTCTGCTTTTCCGGTGACGTTGATACCGGTGTCTTTTTCGTAGTTGCCGTTGATCCCGACCCTGATCTTTTCGTTGTCCTCTTTGATGAGCAGAGAGAACTTGCCTTTCGCGCTCACCAGGCTGCTCTTTTCGGTCTGTGCGTCAAAGCCGGTGCCCGGCTCGATCGAGAGACCGAAGTTGCGACCGAGAATGCTGGCGCTGCCCAGCTCGATGGGGCTGGTGACGTTCAGGTTGGCACTGCCGGTGAAGCCCTTTTCGTCTCCTAGTAGGTACTCACCCTTGAGCTGGCCTGTGACCTTCTCTTCGTTGTTGTGCTTGGCTTTGGCGTTGAGCGTAACGCTGGCGCCCGATTGTTCGGGGTTGTTCGACTTGAGCGTCAGGGTAAACCCGCTGCCACTGCCGATGACGAGTGACCACGGCTCGATCCATTTCTTTGGACCACTCTTGGGGGTTTCGCCTGCCTTGGGCTGCAACAGCTTCAGCTCGAGATCGCTCAAGGTGGTGACACCGGCGGAACCAGTGAAGGTTCCACCGGATTTGTCGTCACTTCCGCGTTGCCAATCGCCGTTGATGCTGGCTTTGGCAAAGGGGTTGCTGACGCCAGGTCCGAAGTAGTGAATCTCGAATTCCGTTGCGCCGTTGATCGACTTCACGTCGTTCTTTTGGATGTCGATCTTCGCTTCGCTGCCAGCTGACTTCAGCTTGAATTCGAATTTATCTTTGTATTTGAACAGCGTGCGGTCGCCCAGAACCTTGATGCCGCCCTTCCCTGTGAGCTCCGCGGTCTTGACATCGAAGCTGCCGTCGAAGCCCACCTCGACCAGGTCACCCTGGCTGTCTTGCACGACCAAAACGATCGCGCCGCCAAACTGGACCAGCTCGGATTTGGCGAAACTGACCGAGGCCTGCGACTTGTCCGAGAGCACAATCGTGTAGCCGGCAATGGGTTTGCCGATCGGCGTAGATTTGACGACCTTGAGGGTGCCCGCTCCGCCGAGCCCGTTGCCGCCGGCGACATCGTACGTACCGACAATGTTGCCTTCGACGAGGTTTGGCGAGCTCTCAGTGGTCCCGGTTTTGAGCGCGGCGTAGACCATGCCACCGATATTCATCAGCTGGCCGTTGGTGACCTGGGCGGTCATTGTGGTCTGTTGCGCTCCCTCGGACACGAGCCAGATCGAGTACTTGCCCCCGGCGACGTCGGCGATTTTGTAGTTCGCCAACATCTTAGCCTGTGCTGTCCCGTCGAGCTTCTTTTCTTCCGAATAGGAGCCAGTCACGTCGACCGAGAGAAAGTCCTTTCCGTTCACCTTCAAGAGACCCAGGACGGTGCCACCGATCTGGTTGAACTTGTTTTCGGTGATGTCGATGTTCATCCCAGTGCCATCTCTCAGCAGCACTTGGTATGAGATCTTGCCGGCTTTGCCGTCGTAGAAGACCTTTTTGGTGTTGGTTATTTTGATGTCACCCTTGACGGTGACTTTGGGCGCCTCACCAACTTTCTGGTACTTGGCTTGGGTGCATTTCACTTGAGCAAACGGGGCCGTTCCGTCATCGACGTCGATGACGATGTTGGTCGCTTCGAGTGATTCGAGGTCGCTGTTGGTGATCTTTGCCTTGAGACCGGCGCCTTTATGGATGTTAACGCCAACGATTCCGCCGAGCTCTTTCTTTGTCAGCACGATCGGCTCGAGCAGCTCGGCGTCGGCCGTTCCGTCGAAGTTGGGGTCCGGAACGTGGTTGTACTTGCCCTGTAGCTTGAGTCTGACGAAGTTCTTCCCAGTCTTTTTCAGAAGGAAAGAAACCCCTGCACCGATCCACTTCAGGTTGCTGTCGGCGATCTCGACTTCG
>JAHJML010000019.1 GCA_018821365.1 Actinomycetota bacterium
CGACGCCGACGTGATGGTGGCCGGAGGGGCCGAGGCGCCGATCTGCGAGTTCGCCCTGGCGGGGTTCGCCCAGTCGAAGGCGCTCAGTTCCCGCAACGACGACCCCCAGGGCGCCAGCCGTCCGTTCGACGCCGACCGGGACGGGTTCGTCATGGGTGAGGGCGCCGCCACCCTGATCCTCGAGGAACGGGAGCACGCCATCGCCAGGGGAGCCATCATCTATGCCGAAGTGGCCGGCTACGGCATGTCGGCCGACGGGTACCACGTGACCCTGCCGAGGCCGGGAGGGGCGGGGGCGGCCCGCGCCATGGAGAACGCCCTCCGTAACGCCGGGATGGCGCCCACCGACATCGGCTACATCAATGCCCACGGAACCTCCACCAGGGCCAACGACGCCACCGAGACGGCCGCCATCAAGTCGGTCTTCGGATCCCATGCCGGGTCGGTGCCGATCTCGTCCACCAAGTCGATGACGGGGCATCTCCTGGGGGGCGCCGGGGCGCTGGAGTCGCTGGTCTGCATCCTGGCGATCCGCGACGGCGTGGTCCCGCCCACCATCAACTACCAGACGCCCGACCCCGAGTGCGATCTGGACTACGTCCCCAACGAGGCGCGCCGGGTGGTGGTGACCTCGGCCATGACCAACTCGTTCGGCTTCGGCGGCCACAACGTGTCGCTGGTGTTCACCGCCCCGTAGGCGGTAGCGGCTACGGGGGAGGCGCCGGCGGGGGAGGCGCCTCCATCCCCTCCAGCACCTCCCTGGTGGCGGTGATCAGGCGCTTGGCGCACTTGCCGGCGGCGGTCGACCCGGGCGGAGTCCACGACAGGCAGAGGGTGGATTCTCCCCAGCCGTTGTCGGTGACCGAGGCCGCCACCCGGTACGACTTGCCCTCTCTGGAGACGACCGCCTGGCGGGCCTTGGCATCGATGATGTCGACCCGGGCATCCAGGGTCCCGGCGGCGTCGAGGAGGGCTTCGAATACCGTCGCAGGGTGGGCCCCGAAGATGACGATCCTCGAAGTAGCCATGATTGCGGGGCAAACGGTACTCGTTCCGTGTGCATCCTGGGTGAACCTCGGGTGGTTGCGAGGTGAATGGTCCGATCCTCGCTACGCTGCATCCTTCGGACGTTGTGGAGAGGCGGTGCCGGGTGAGGAAGTACTTGGTTTGGCTGGCGGCTCTGGCGTTGCTGGCGGCCGCCTGCGCTGACGACTCCGGCACCGCCACCACCGGCGGCCCGGATACGACCGGCCCGGACACGACGGTGGTCACCATCGAGCAGACCCGGCCGGTCACCGTCACCGGCACTGCGCTTCCCCTCTTCCCGGAGGAAGGGGCCGATCCGGCGGTCGGGATGGCCATGCCGGAGTTGGAGGGCGCTTCGTTCGACGGGACCCCGGTGACGATCGGCAACGACGGGCGTCCCAAGGTCCTCCTGATCCTCGCCCACTGGTGACCGTACTGTCAGTCCGAGGTCTCGGACTACACCGGCGAATTCGCCGCCAGCGGCCTCCCCGAGGACGTGGACATCTACACCATCTCGACCAGTCCCGATCCGAACCAGCAGAACTACCCACCGTCGGAGTGGCTCGAGGATGCCGGGTGGCCGATCGTCGTCCTGGCCGACTCGGCGGCCCGTGAGGCTGCCAACGCCTTTGGCTTGACGGCCTTCCCTTTCAGCGTGTTCGTCTACGCCGACGGGACGATCGCCGCCCGGGCGACGGGTGCCATCCCCTTCACGGCGTTGATGGATGCGGTCGACTTCCTGGTGGCCAACCCGACCGGGTAGCGATCAGCGTCCCGGCGCCCGGGCGGCCCGCCCCATTGAGGCCGTTCGACCGAACCGGCAGGGCCCTCCGGCTTCTCCGGGGGTGGCGGCGCCATCGATACACTCGGCAGGGATTCCGAGCGCGAGGCGGTCATGGCCGATTTCCACTACCAGCCCATCTTCGACCTGGGTGAGGACGACACCGAGTACCGATTGATCACCACGGAGCACGTCCGGGTACTCCGAATGGGCGACCGGGAGGTGCTGGAGGTCGACCCCGAGGCGATCCGCCTGCTGGCGGCCGCCGCCATCAGGGATGTCTCCCATCTGTTCCGCCCCGGCCACCTGCAGCAACTGCGCTACATCCTCGACGACCCCGAAGCGAGCGACAACGACCGGTTCGTCGCCATGGAGATGCTCAAGAACGCCAACGTGGCGGCGGCGATGGTGCTGCCGTCGTGCCAGGACACCGGGACCGCCATCGTGATGGCCCACAAAGGCGAGAACGTGATGACGGGCGCCGACGACGCCGCCTGGCTGTCGCACGGCATCCACGACACCTACACCGGGACCTCGCTGCGGTACTCCCAGTTGGCGGCGCTGACCATGTTCGACGAGAAGAACACCGGGTCGAATCTGCCCGCCCAGATCGAGATCGAGTCGGTGCCCGGCGACGAGTACGAGTTCCTCTTCGTCACCAAGGGCGGCGGATCGGCCAACAAGACCTTCCTGTTCCAGGAGACCAAGGCGCTGCTCAACCCCGAGTCGTTCGCCAAGTTCGTCGGCGAGAAGATCCGCCTGCTCGGCACGGCGGCGTGCCCCCCCTACCACCTCGCCCTGGTGGTGGGCGGCACCTCCGCCGAGTTGACGCTCAAGACCGTCAAACTGGCCAGCGCCCGCTACCTGGACGGCCTGCCCACCACCGGGAACGAGCACGGCCGGGCCTTCCGCGACCCGGGGTTGGAGGAACAGGTGCTCCAGATGACCCGGGAGACCGGGATCGGCGCCCAGTTCGGTGGCAAGTACTTCTGTCACGACGTCAGGGTGATCCGTCTGCCACGCCACGGGGCATCCTGTCCGGTGGGAATGGGGGTGTCGTGTTCCGCCGACCGCCAGGTGAAGGGCAAGATCACCCGGGACGGCGTGTTCTTGGAACGCCTGGAGACCGAACCCGCCCGGTTCCTGCCCGACCTCGGGACGGTCTCGATGCCGGGTGAGGCGGTGGCGATCGACCTGACCAGGCCGATGGACGAGATCCGGGCGGCACTGTCGAAGCACCCGGTGGCCACCCGCCTGTCGCTCACCGGGCCGATGGTGGTGGCCCGCGACATCGCCCACGCCAAGATCAAGGAGCGCCTCGACGCCGGCGAGGGCATGCCGGGATACCTGCGGGATCACATCGTCTACTACGCCGGTCCCGCCAAGACCCCGGAGGGGTACGCCTCCGGTTCGTTCGGTCCCACCACCGCCGGCCGGATGGACTCCTACGTCGAGCTGTTCCAGGCCGGCGGGGGGAGCCTGGTGATGCTGGCCAAGGGCAATCGCTCCCGGCAGGTGACCGATGCCTGCGCCGCCCACGGCGGTTTCTACCTGGGCTCGATCGGAGGCCCGGCGGCGATCCTGGCCAAGGACTGCATCACCAAGGTGGAGGTCCTCGAATACCCCGAACTCGGCATGGAGGCGGTCTGGCGCATCGAGGTGAAGGACTTCCCGGCGTTCATCGTGGTCGACGACAAGGGCAACGACTTCTACGCCGGCATCTGATCGAACCGGGTGATCCTCAGCAGGTGGGGGGGCCGGGCTCTCCGGGGGAGGGCGGGGGTCCGCCCCGCTCCTGCTGCTCCCGCCACTCGGCGATCGATCGCATCGCCAACACCATGACGGTGCCGACCCCGACCAGGGCTGCCGCCGCCGCCAGCAGGCCGATCCCGATGGCCGACGGGAGGCAGGAACCCGGGGCACACGAGACCCGGGTCACCTGGAACCCGATGACCGCCCCGCCGATGGTGGCCACCAGCACCGGGACCGCGATCCACGGGTTGGGCGCTCTCACGACGACGACCCGGCGGGACTGCCCCGGTCGTCGAAACCGGCGGCCCCGAGGAGGCCGGGGTCGACCAGTTCGGGAGGGATGGCCACGTTGCCGGTCGAGGGAAGGATCGGTCGGATCGACAGGCTCACCTCGGACCTCCAGGCAGGGATGGCGGCGGCCACCGCCGCCATCGCCAGGATCGGACCGGCGGGGAGACCGCCGGTGATTCCGGCCGCTGCTCCGGCAACGGGCACGCCGAGTCGGGCCAGCCACAGGCCGATCCCCGACGCCCGCAGCAACCCGAGGGCGGCCCCTGCCGCCACTCCGGCCAGCACCCAATCGGCGGGGCCCATGCCGTCGAAGCGCACCGCCGCCACCAGCGCCGGGAGCAGGGCTGCCGCGGCCAGGGCGAGGGCG
>JAHJML010000157.1 GCA_018821365.1 Actinomycetota bacterium
AGACGATCACCGACCGGGTGACGTCGCCGCCCGAGAGCCCCCACGACGAGTACATCGCATAGGTGAGGCCCACTCCGAGGGCGCCCCCGGCCGGGATGGCGTTGGCGACGGCGGTGGAGGCCTGGTTGGCAATGCCCGCCTGCGGGATGGTGAGACCGGGGAGCACCGCGGTCAGCACCAGCCAATAGGAAGCCAGGTTGCCGAACCCGATCAGGAGCAGTGCGGCCACCTCGAAGCGGCTCATGGCGCGGATGGTGGCCCAGACGTCGGCATAGTCGGCGATGCGGGGCAGGGCCCCCAGGAAGATCGCCAGCACCACGGCCAGCGACAGCACCCACTGGAGCAACCGCTTGATCGTGGTGTGCCGGGCGGGCGGCTCGGCCCCTGCGGGGTTGAGTTGGCTGCCGATGCCCTGCCCTCCTAGGCGGGATTCCCCGCCATTCTGGTCGCCTGGCCCAAGCCACCGATGCCATCGGGCGGCACGGCCCGAGTGGCGCATGACCCGGGACCCCGGCGCCGGGGGCCGACGGCTCCACCCTGCTGGCGTCCGTGCTGACGGCGCTCGGCACGGCGGATCCGATCCCGGGGCCTGCGCTCTGCACACCCTGGCCGACCGGCCCTGGGATGACTGGGAACCGGCGACCCGGGAGGGCCGGGGTTCTTCTAATCTGAACCTTTGTGACCTCTCCAGTTGCCATGCCCATCAGCGCCACCGAGGTGCTCCGCAAGGGCCTGCGGATCGTGTGGCGCTTCATCAAGCGCCACCCCTGGTCGTTCACGCTCGCCGTGAGCGGCGCCGCCATGTTCGCCGCCTCGATCATCACCTCCTCGGCCGTCATTGGATGGGTGACCGACACGGCGGTGCTCCCGGTGCTCGAGGAGGGCGCCGACGCCTCCACCAAGGTGTGGGGAGTGCTGGCGGCGGTGCTGGTGGTGGCCCTGTGGAAGGCGTGCTCCATCGTGCTGCGCCGCACCTCGGCGGGATGGCTGCAGTTGCGCAACCAGCAGGATCTGCGCCGCATGCTGGTGGCCCACCAGATGGAGTTGGAGTTGGCCTGGTTCGGGCGCCAGTCGATCGGCGACCTGCTGGCGGTGGCCGACAACGACACCTCGCGGGGCACCGGGGTGCTGGCCCCGCTCCCCTATGCCACCGGGGTGTCGCTGCTGGTGATCGGTTCGGTGATCCTGCTGGCCATCCTCGACCTCTGGCTGGGCCTGGTGGCGCTGGTGGGGTTGTCTGCCGTGGTCTGGGTCGAGGTGCGATCGGCCATCACCCTCTATCCCTCCTGGGAGCAGATCCAGACGCAGACCGGGGTGGTGACCGGCGTCGCTCACGAGAGCTTCGACGGGGCGCTGACCGTCAAGTCGCTGGGGCGCGAGGACTACGAGACCGATCGGTTCCGCAAGGAGTCGGACGACCTGCGGGACCTGACCATCTACGTGGGTGTCCGCTGGGAGACCTATCGCACCATCATCGTGACCATGCTCCCCGCCATCGGCCTGATCGTGCTGCTGGTGGGGGCGATCCGGGTGAATGCGGGGGCGATCAGCACCGGCGACATCGTCACCGCCCTCTACCTGCTCTCGCTGCTGACGTTCCCCATCCAGTTGATCGCCTTCGTGCTGTTCGACCTGGCGATCGCCATCCCGTCGTGGGACCGGGTCGCCGCCGTGCTCGAAGCAGATGAGATGGTTGCCTACGGCGACGTGCTGGCCGACCCGGGTGCCGGCGCCGCCCCGGTGGACACCCACCGGGTGGACTTCCGCTACGAGGACGACGAACCGGTCCTGACCGGCGTCCGCGTGGACATCCCCGCCGGGCGAACCGTGGCGGTGGTCGGCCCGACCGGGTCCGGCAAGACCACGCTGACGCTCCTGATGGCCCGACTGTGGGATCCGGGGTCGGGGCGCATCAGCATCGACGGGCGCGATCTGCGGGGCTTTGCCCGATTCGAGTTGCCCCGCGAGATCGCCTATGTGGCGCAGACGGCCTTCCTGTTCGACGACACCGCCCTCGGCAACATCACGATGGGGTTGGAGGTGCCGATCGAGGAGGTCCATGCCGCCGCCCGCCTCGCCGGGGCGCACGGGTTCATCGAGGAACTCCCCGACGGGTACGCCACCCGGATCGGGGAGCGGGGCGCCTCTCTGTCGGGCGGGCAGCGGCAACGGATCGCCCTGGCCCGGGCGTTGGTGCGGCGGCCCCGGGTGTTGATCATGGACGACGCCACCTCGGCGGTCGATCCTTCGGTCGAGGCGGAGATCCTCCGCCAGTTGCGGGCCTCGGGCCTGCCCTCCACCATCGTCGTCGTGGCCTACCGGCCCTCGTCGATCCGGTTGGCGGACGAGGTGGTGTTCATCGACGAAGGCCGGGTGGTGGCACAGGGATCGCACGCCCACCTGCTGGCGACCCAACCGGGCTATGCCGACCTGGTGCAGGCATACGAGCGGGAGGCCGCCGCCCGAGCGGGGGCCGACTCATGACCACGACCCAGGCCAAGGCCTCGGCATACACCTCGATACGGCGGGCGGTCGCCGAGGCGCCCATCATCGCCCGCCGCCTGTGGGTGGTGCTGCTCCTCAACCTGGGCGGCACGGTGGTGCAGGTGCTGATCCCGGTGATCGTGCAACAGACCCTGGACCGCTACGTCGGCGGCGCCGGGGTGGTCGACGTGGGCGGGGTGGCGACCGCGGTGGCCGTCGGCATGGTGATCGTGGTGGTGGGAGGGGTGATGACCCGCTTCGGCCTGGTGCGCCTGGTCACCCAGGCGTCGATGGGCATGTCGGATTTGCGGGTGCTGACCTTCCGCCATCTGTTCCGTCGCTCGGTGCTCCACGTCCAATCGGAGCGGCGGGGGTCGCTGGTGTCGCGGGTGACCTCGGATGTCCAGACCGTCCAGGAGTTCATGGAGTGGGGCGGGGTGATGTTCCTCGTCAACGGCACCCAGGTGGTGGTGGCGCTGGGGGTGATGGCGGCCTACGAGTGGCGCCTGGCGCTGATCGTGACGGTGGGTGTCGTCGTCTACGTCGCCAACATGCTGTGGTCGCAGCGCTTGCTTCGCAGGCGCTACGACGCGGTGCGCGAGAACGTGGCCGACAGCCTGGCCGTGATGGGCGAGGCGATCAACGCCCTGCCGGCCATCCGGGCCCACGGCGCCGAAACCATCACCATGGGCCGCGTCGAGGAGTCGCTCGAGAACCGCTTCTGGGCTCAGTTCAAGGCCGCCCATCTCGGCAACGTGTTGTTTGCCACCTCGGAGTTGTTCGCCGCTGCGGTGACGACGGCGGTGATCGTGGTCGGCCTGCTGATGGGGCCGGAACAGGGCATCACGGCCGGCGTGCTGCTGGCGTTCCTGTTCCTGGTCAACCTGCTGATCGCCCCCATCCAGACTCTGGTGGAGATCCTCGACTTCGCCCAGAGCGCCGCCTCGGGCCTGCGCCGCATCATCGCAACCCTCGATGCCCCCATCGAGATCCCCGAGGCAGCCGACCCCCTCGACCTGCCGCCCGGACCGCTCGAGGTGGCCTTCGAGGCCGTCGGGTTCCGCTACATCGACGGGCCGGAGGTGCTGGCGGATGTGACGCTGAGCGTGGGAGCGGGTTCCCGGGTAGCGGTGGTGGGAGCCACCGGGTCCGGCAAGACCACCTTCGCCAAGTTGCTGGTGCGCCTGCTCGACCCCGACCGGGGGGTGGTCCGGGTCGGGGGCATCGACGTGCGCGACGTTTCGTGGAAGAGCCTGCGGTCGCGGGTGGCCTTCGTCCCCCAGGAGGGCTTCCTCTTCACCGGCACCATCGCCGACAACATCCGCTACGGCAAGCCATCCGCCACCGACGAACAGGTCCGCTTCGCCTGTGAGGAATTGGGCCTCGACCGCTGGCTGCGCACCACCCCGGAGGGGATTGCCACCCCGGTCGGTGAGCGGGGATCGTCGTTGTCGGCCGGGGAGCGGCAATTGGTCGCCCTGGCCCGGGCATGGATCTCCGACCCCGACCTGCTGCTGCTCGACGAGGCGACGTCGGCAGTGGATCCGGCCCTCGACGTGGCGCTGCGGGCCGCCATGGATCGGCTCATCGCCGGGCGCACCTCGGTGACCGTCGCCCATCGCCTCGCCACCGCCGAGGCCGCCGACACCGTCCTGGTGTTCGACGCCGGCCGCCTGGTCGAATCGGGACCGCACCGGGACCTGGTGACCGCCGGGGGCGTCTACGCGGCGCTGTACGCCGACTGGGAGACCGGCACCGCGGTCATGTAGGGCGGCGACGTCCGCCCGGACCGCCGCGGTGCAGCTCCGGCGCCGGTCTCCTCGGGGCGCCGGCCTCGTCGCTCGGCGCCGCCGGAGCGCCCCCGGAGTCCCAACAGGTAGCCACGGGCCCGCCGGTACCATGGCGACGCAGACATCCACCAGGGGGATTCCGCCAGATCGATGCTGCGACAGAGGCGACCGGTGGTACGACGGCGAAGGAGCGATGTGATGCCAGAACCGGAGAAGACGGTGAAGCCCGAGAAGCAGGCGAAGCCGGAGAGAACGGCGACGCCGGAACAGAAGGCGCGGCGGGTCGCCCGCAACAGCTTCCGAGCCGCCCGTACCGAGTGGGTCGAGGCCAAGGCCCGGCTCGATGAGATCAAGGCGAAGCTCGGCAACGACGGCCTTCTCGAGCCCGAGAAGAAGGCGCTGCACGCCGAGATGAAGGACCTCAGATCGAAGCTTCCGACCATGGGAGAGACGGTCCGGTCCACCAAGGCCTCCTGGATGGAACTCAAGGACGGTCCGGGGGGGTCCGGCTCCGGCGGCGCCGACAGCTGACGAACGCTCCGGCCGTTACCTCAGGTCCCGCCGAGGCCCGAGGGGAGTCGGAGCCAACCCCGGTCGCGCAAGAACACCAGCACCCCCGTCAAGAACAGCGTGATTCCGACGGTCTCACACGTCTCTTCGGCCACGATCAGCAATCGGGGGGCGCCGAGGGTGGGATCGAACGCCTCCAAGACCGGGACCAGAACCCACAATCCGACGGCGGCGATCGCCAGTCGGGTGGTGGTGCTGCCAAGCCCGACCGTGCTCCCGAGCCACTTGAGCATCCAGAAGGCCCCGATCAGGGCGATCGGAGCCACCACCAGCACCCAGGCGTAGAGGTCCGGGAGGCCGGGGATCGTGATGAACTCGGAGACCTTGTCCCCCACCCGTTCGTGGAGTTGGGCGGTCTCGTCGACCGAGAGCACGGCGAATCCCGCCCCGATGACGAGCCACCCCAGCCAGGCGCCCCGTGTCGAACCGATCGAGCGCATCGAGGCGGCCGCATAGACCGCCAGAAGAGCGATGGTCCACAGCATCATCGAGGTGAGCCACACGAAGGCGGTGCCCTCGCGGTTCACATCCAGGATCTGGCCGAGGGTGAGGTGATCGACGATCGGGGTGAGGTTGACGATCGCGATGACGGCCTGAACGACGTACAGGCCGATGACCAGGGACCAAATAATGCGGGAGACGGCGTCCCGGGACAAGTGCCCGGCACGCCGCACCTCACCGAGGCGGAGGTCGGATTGCGCATCCATCGACCTTGTTGTCGGCGGGCCGGTCGAGGCCCTTGAGTCAGCCGTGGCCCCGCCTCATGCTCCGCTTCAGCCGGCGCACGACGCGCCCGAGGAAGCCGGCCGCCCGCGTGATGCTCCCGAGCAGACCCGGGGCGTGGGCCTCCATGATCACGGTGGTGCGCACCGTGTCGGTCCACTCCATCTTCCAGGCATCGTCGTCCCCGACGAAGTCGTACGTGTCGAGGCCCCGCCCGAAGGCCGTCTCGATCATGAATGCCCGCAGCAGCTTGCCGGGAGCGAACGCCGAGAACTCGGGCCGGAATCCGGTCTTCACGAGGTAGTGGGTGGCACCGATCTCGAAGCAGTAGTCGAAGGCGATGGCGCGCCCGTCGACCCGGAGGAACCCGAGCCGCAGCGTGCCCTGGGATGCCGCCCAGGCAGCGGCCTGCCGGTAGAGGCTCTCGGTGCCCTCGGTGGCGATGGCGGTTCCCTGGCCACCCTTCCACCCGGATGCCTCGACCTCGAAGCCCTCGCTGAGGAGTTCATCGAGCCGCTCGGTCCCGTCGTGGATCTCGAAGGCGACGGCACCCTGCTCGTCGAGGCGCCGGCGCCGGCGCCCCAGGTCGGAGCGCCGCTTGGAGGGCCACTCGGCCAGGTAGTCCTCCCAACTGGTGCTGAGCCGGAGATAGGGGGACCGCAGCACGGTGCGCAGCCGGAG
>JAHJML010000158.1 GCA_018821365.1 Actinomycetota bacterium
CGAAGGTCCCACCGGAAGGGCCTTTTGCCCCTAATGCCCACTCGCTAGGGCCACATACGATGCAGGTGATGCAGAAGATGCATCCCGATGCAGGAGAGGCAGATGTCGACGCTACTGACCACCCGGGACGTCCAGGCACTGATTCGCGTCGACAAGTCGACGATCTACCGGATGGCCGAGTCGGGCCGGATGCCGGCCATCAAGGTGGGGCGCCAGTGGCGGTTTCCCGAGGCCGAATTGCTGGAGTGGCTGGGTGAGCAGAGGACACCGGTCCTCGACACGGCGGTCACCCCCGCCGGCCATCTCAAGGGCGGTCTGGGCAACCTGCTGCCCCCCAAGACGGTTCAGGCACTCGCCGACCTGCTCGGCGACGTGCTGGGGATCATGGTGATCATCACCGACATGGAGGGCCGGCCGCTCACCGAGGTCGCCAACCCGTGCGGCCTCTTCGAGGCCATCCAGGATGTGCCCGGGACGCTCGACACGTGCATCGAGGGTTGGCGCGAGTTCGGGGAGGATGTCGACCTGACGCCCCGCTTCGTTCCCAGCCACATCGGTTTCCTCTGCTCGCGCGGCTTCATCAGGGTCGGGTCCGAACTCAAGGGGATGGTCATCGTCGGCGGGATCGCCCCGCCGCAGTGGCCGCCCCCTCCCGAGCGCATCGAGGCCCTGGCCGCCGAGATGGGCATGACGGTCGCCGAGATCGAGGCCCACATCGACGAGGTCTACTACCTGGACGAAGCCCACATGGACTGGATCGTCTCCCTGCTGCCCGGCGCAGGGACGCTCATCTCCCATCTCGCAAGCGAACGCGGTCACCTGGTCACCAAGTTGGAGGCGATCGCCTCGTTGGCCGGCCCCGCCATGACAAGGAGCGAATCGTGAAGAAACTGCTGGTACTCGGGGCCGGGACGGCCGGGACCACGGCGGTCAATCGGCTGCGGCCCCGACTCGATGCCGACGACTGGAAGATCACCATCGTCGACCAGAGCCAGACCCACTACTACCAACCCGGGTTCCTGTTCATCCCCTTTGGGATCTACGGACAACGGGATGTCGAACGGCCCCGGAGCGACTTCATCGCCCCCGGCATCGACATGGTGGTCGGTGAGATCGAACTGATCGAACCCGCCGACAACCGGGTCAGGATGGCCGACGGCCGGGTGCTGGACTACGACTACCTGGTCATCGCCACCGGGACCCATGCCAGGCCCGACCAGACCCCCGGCTTCGAAGAGGGCTACGGCGACACGATCCACGAGTTCTACACGCTCCCCGGGGCGATGGCGCTCGCCGAGAAGCTCCGCACCTGGGAGGGCGGCCGCCTGGTCGTCAACATCATGGAGTACCCCTTCAAGTGCCCGGTCGCCCCCCTCGAGTTCACCTTCCTCGCCGACTGGTGGTTCCGGGAGCAGGGGATCCGCGACAAGGTCGAGTTGATCTACGCCACCCCGATGGCCGATGTGTTCACCAAGCCGGTGGCCGCCAAGCACCTGGGTCACTTGCTGGAGGAGAAGGGTGTGACGGTGGTGCCCGACTTCTACGTCGAGAGGATCGACAACGAGAAGCACGCCCTGGTCTCCTTCGACGAGCGGGAGGTGACCTTCGACCTGCTGGTGCCGGTCCCCGTCAACATGGGCGCCGAGGTCATCGGGCGCTCGGGGATGGGCGATGAGTTGAACCACGTGCCGGTCGACAAGGGCAACTTCCTGTCCCGCGACCACGACAACGTCTTCGCCATCGGCGACGCCGCCGATCTGCCGACCTCCAAGGCCGGCTCGGTGGCCCACTTCGCCGTCGAGGTGTTCACCGAGAACTTCCTCCGCTACATCGAAGGGCTCTCGATGCTCGAGGAGTTCGACGGTCATGCCAACTGCTTCATCGAGTCGGGCCACGGCAAGGGCTTGTTGATCGACTTCAACTACGACACCGAGCCGCTGCCGGGCAAGTTCCCGCTCCCGGGGATCGGTCCCTTCACACTGCTGCAGGAGACCCCCGCCAACCACTGGGGGAAGATGATGTTCCGCTGGGTCTACTGGAACATCCTGCTGCGGGGCCGTGAGCTCCCGCTGCCGGCCGAGATGATGCTGGCCGGGAAGGAGCGGTAGCCATGGCCGCTGTCACCACGATGCCCGTAGAGCAGACGACGGCTTTCGAGGCCAAGATCGACGCTCTCACCGAGCAGGTGCACTACCTGGCCGCGGTGGCTCGCGACGCCGAGCTGCGGAGGGCACAGTGGGATGACCTGCGCTCCGAGATGACACCGGTCATCGGTGAGGCGTTCCAACTCGTCAGCCACGAGCTCGACGACGTCAGGGACTTCCTCCAGCCGACCGATCTGTGGCGCCTCGCCAAACGGATCGCCCGCAACACCGAGCTGATCGAGAAGATGTTCGATCAGTTGGAGGGCCTCAGCGAGCTCACCTCCGATGTGGCTCCGCTGGGGCGGGACATGTTCCTGATCGTCATGACCAAGTTGGACGAACTGGAGCGCAAGGGCTACTTCTCGCTGGCCGGTGCCGGCATGGGCGTGCTCGACCGGGTGGTGTCGTCCTTCTCCGAGGAGGACGTCAACCAGTTGGGCGACAACATCGTGCTGATCCTCAACACGGTCAAGGAGATGACCCAGCCCGAGGTGATGCAGTTGCTGCAGCGCACCGCCGCCGGAGTGAGGGAGGCGGAGGTCGAGGAGATCGGCCTCCTGAAGCTCATGTGGCGGATGCGCAACCCGGCGGTCCGCAGGGGCATGAGCCGGATGCTGAAGGTGCTCGAGTCGTTCGCCGACGCCACGCCGGCCACCCTCGGGGACCTCGACAATGACGATCAGACCAACGACAACGTCGCGTGACGACGAGGAGGTAACAACCATGGCCAATCAGGTCATCGCAGGACACGAGGTCGCCGTCGACGACGAGGGCTTCATGACCGACCCGAGCCAGTGGAGCGAGGAGATCGCCACCGTGCTCGCCAAGAACATCGCCATCGACACCCTCACCGACGACCACTGGAAGGTGATCAAGTGGCTGCGGGAGGACTTCGCCGTCGAGGGCGAGACGGCCACGCTGCGGCGGGTCTCCACCTTGGGCGGGGTGGGCACCAAGGAGATGTACACGCTGTTCCCCAAGAAGCCCGCCAAGAAGATGTCGTACGTCGCCGGTCTGCCGAAGCCCAAGGGCTGCGTCTAGGACCACCAGGAGAGGAACCACACACATGACCACCGAGCAGCAGGAAATGGCCGCCCCGGCCTTCATGGATGACGGCGGCGACCGCAAGATGGCGATCATCTGCTCCAAGGGCACCCTCGACATGGCCTATCCCGGCCTGATCCTCGCCAACGGCGCCCTCGAGAACGGCATCGAGACCCATCTGTTCTTCACCTTCTGGGGCCTCGACATGGTCAACCGCAAGACCATGAACAAGCTCACCATGACCAGCGCCGGCAACACCTCGATGCGGTTCCCCGGCACCTCGATCTCGATGCCGCAGTGGATGTCCTGGATCCCCGGGATGACCAAGTTCCAGTCGTGGATGATGCGCAAGCAGATCCGCGACCTCGACGTGCCGAAGGTGGCCGACATGCTCCAGCACGTCGTCGACGCCGGTGGCCACCTGTGGGCCTGCAAGATGTCGGCCGACATGATGAAACTCGAACTCGACGACCTGTTCGAAGAGGTCGAGGACATCATCAACGTCGATGCCTTCATGAACCTCAGCGAGGGAGCCCAGGTCCTGTTCATCTGACAGGCACTCTGTTCGAGGAGGGCCGTCGCCTACGGGCGGCGGTCCTCTGGCGTGGTGCCGCTCTCTTTTCTCCACCCTCAAGGGGGGAGTCCCGGAGGAGCCGAAGGCTCCGTAGGGGAGGGGGGTGCTTCGATCAGATCTCATACGCACCCCTTCCGCACCCTCCCTTGAGGGACGGGAACCCCGGGCGATCACTTCCGCCCCGGAACCGGCGCCGTAGGGCTTCCACCTGTCACTCCTGGTTGATACAAGGGGATGACTGCTCCGGGAGTCGAACCGTGGATCGTGGGTATGTGGCGGGTGCCGTCGTCGTGCTGCTGGTGGCGGCCGGGGCGGGAGCCTGGTATTCGCGATCTTCTCCGGAGCCGCCCCCACTGTCGATCGTGGCAGGGTCCACCGACACCGCCACCGGGGTGCTGACGGTGCATGTCTCCGGTGCGGTGGTCGCCCCGGGCCTCATCGAGATCCCCGAGGGTTCCCGGGTGGCCGATGCCATCGCGGCGGCCGGCGGCGCCCTCCCCGGAGCCAGGCTGTCGGCGCTCAACCTGGCATCGCCGGTGGCCGACGGGCAGCAGTTGCTGGTGCCCGAGGAATCCGCCGCGGGCGCCACGGGCGGCGCAGGAGCAGCGGGGGGCAAGGTTCGGGTGAACACCGCAGACCTGGCCGACCTCGAAGGGCTGCCGGGGGTGGGGCCGGTGCTCGCCGAGCGGATCATCCAGCACCGCGAGGCCTACGGCCCCTTCGGGGTCGTCGAAGATCTGCTCGACGTCCCCGGGATCGGCGAGGGCAAGTTGGCCCTCCTACGCGACGCGGTGCAGATCCCCTGAGCCGGCTCAAGCTACCGCGTGGGATGGGCGCCGCCGCGGTGGCCGCCGCAGCCGCGGCGTGGGTGGGCTGCTGGATCGGCTGGTGGGCGGGTGGGGTCGGCGTTGCGGTGGTGGCCGCCGCCGCTTCGGCAGCGGTGCGGGGAGGGAGGCGGGCGATGGCCCTGGCCGTCGTGATGGCGGCCGCCACGCTGTCTGGGTGGGCGGCGGCCACCCGCCATGCATCAACCCTCGAGGCGGTGCTGCCGGTGGGGCGGGTCACCGTTGCCGCCAGGGTGGCCACCGACCCGGCGGTGCGGTGGGGGAGCCGTCAGGTAGCGGTGCAGCCGACCCATCTCCTCGAGACGGGGGAGTGGCGGCCGTGGAACGGCCCCCGCCTTGGCCTCGACGTCGGCGACCTCGAACTGGCCGCCGGCGACCGGGTGGTGGTGACCGGGTCGATGGTCGCGGCGGCGGGGTGGGTGCGGGGCGACCCGATCGCCGGGCGGTTGGTGGCGCGCAGCATCGAAGCGGTGAGCGGCCCTGCCGACCCACTGTTCAGGGCCGGCAACCTGCTGCGGGACAGGGTTCACCAGGGCATCGAGCCCTTCCGTCCGAGACCGGCGGCCGCCCTGTTGGCCGGATTCCTGATCGGCGACGTGCGCGACCTGCCGGCCGCCGACAGCGACGCACTCCGCCGCACCGGACTCACCCACTTCGTGGCGGTCTCGGGTTCGAACGTCGCCCTGTTCCTGGCGGCCTGGTGGATCGCCATGGGACCCCTCGGGTGGGCACCTCGTGTCAGGGCGATCCTGGGGATGCTGGGCCTCGCCCTCTTCGTGGTGGCCACCAGGTGGGAGCCGTCGGTGGTGCGGGCGGCCACGATGGCGGCCATCGTCCTCGGCGGGCGGTTCCTGGGGCTCCCGGTGGATGGCTGGACCGCCTTCGGCGGGGCGGTCACCCTGCTGCTGCTGGTGGC
>JAHJML010000159.1 GCA_018821365.1 Actinomycetota bacterium
ACCTCGTACTACGGAGACGAGTGGGACGGCATCGCCCAGTACTTCCTCGACAAGGGGTACGCCTGGCTGGCCATCAACTTCCGGGGCAGCACCGGCTACGGGATGGAGTTCGAGCGGGCCGATCACGGGGTGTGGGGGGTCGCCGACACCGACGACTGCCTGGCGGCCGCCGACTACCTGGCCGGGCTGGATTGGATCGATCCCACGCGGATCGCCATCTTCGGGGCCAGCTACGGCTCCTACATGACGCTGGCGTCGCTGGTGAGAGATCAGGAGGACCGCTTCGCCTGCGGGGTCGCCAAGTACGGGGATTGCGACATCCTCACCTCGTGGGCGCAGGGCGACCGCGGCGGCCGGGAGGATCTGGAGCGGATGATGGGCCACCCCTCGGACAATCCGGAGGGGTACCGGGCCGGGTCGCCGATCCACCAGATCGAACGGCTGAGCAGGCCGCTGCTGATCGCCCACGGGGAGATGGACAAGCGGGTGAGCCCCGCGCAGTCCGGGCAACTGGTGGCGGAGCTGCGCCGGTTGGGCAAGACCTTTGAATACGTCACGTACCCCACCGAGGGGCACGGGCTGTTGCGGACCGGGCCGATGCTGGATTTCTACCGTCGGCTGGAGCGGTTCCTCGACTGGTATCTCATGTAGGAGAGGGGCCGGCCGCCGGCCCCATTGCGAGTACAAGGCCGGTTCGCCGGTCCAAGAGCGTCGTCGGGAGGCGGCGGAAGAAGAGGAGGCAGAACATGCGGATGAGGGCCAATGTGGTGCTCACCTCACTCCTGGTGGTGGTGGCTCTGGCGGTGGTCGGTTGCGGGGACGACGAGGCCTCGGAGACGACTGCGGCGCAGACCACGGCCACCACCCAGCCGGAGACGCCGGCCACCACCCAACCGGAGACGCCGGCCACCGGTGGCACGGTCCGGATCGGGATCGGCGGAGCGCCGGAGGATCTCAACCCGGGTAACGGCGTCCTCGCCGAGGACTACACGCTGTACGAATTGGTCTACGACACCCCGATCTCGATCGATCTCGACGGCAACTACATACCGGAACTGGCGACCGACTGGACCGTCTCCGACGACGGGCTCACCTGGACGCTGACCCTGCGGGACGATGCCCTGTTCCACGACGGGACCCCGGTCACCTCCGAGGACGTGAAGTACTCGATCGAGATCTTCCGCGACTACGAGGACTGGGGCGGCTTCCTCGGCGCCTATGCCTACTACTTCACGGATGTCCAGGCACCCGACCCGACCACGGTCGTGCTGACCACCGATGAGCCGCTGGGGGCGTTCGAAGCCCAGATGGTGTTCATGTACATCGTCCCCAAGCACATCTGGGAGCCCGCCGGCGACCCGGTGGCCTTCACCAACGACGAGATGATCGGCTCCGGCTCGTTCAAGCTGGCCGAGATCCGCCAGAACGAGTACGTCACGTTGGCGGCCAACGCCGACTACTGGGGCGGCGCTCCGATCGTCGACGAGGTGGTGTTCCAGACCTACGAGAACCCCGATGCCAGGGTGCAGGCGCTGATCAACGGCGATGCCGACATGATCACCGAGTTCCCCAACACGGCGATCGCCACCCTGGAAGCGACTCCCAACGTCAAGGTGGTGACGGGTGCCCCGCTGGCCCCCGAACTGCGTGACATCTTCTTCAACGTGACCGAACCGGAGGACTGCCCTGCCGACGACGGAGTCTGCTCCGGGCATCCGGCGCTGCGTGACGTGCAGGTGCGCCGGGCGCTCGCCCACGGGGTCGACAAGCAGCAGATGATCACCATCGGGCTGCTGGGATTGGGCGACCCGGGGCTGGGCCTGGTTCCCACCGGCCTTCCCCGGTTCTTCGCAGAGGAACTGGTCGCTCAGGATTACGCCTTCGATCTGGCCGAGGGCAATGCGTTGCTCGATGCGGCCGGGTATGCCGACACCAACAGCGACGGAATCCGTGAGTGCCCGGCCGGGGCCGAATGCGGGCCCACGGGGGACCTCACCCTCCGCCTCAACTACCCGACCGACATCGACGAGGCCCCCCGTCTCGCCGAGCTGCTGAAGGGCTGGTGGGGCGATCTGGGTGTGAACGTCGAGATCGCCGGTCTGGATCCTGACACGCTCACCTCGGTGTGCTGTCCCACCTTCGACTACGACGTGATCATCTGGGGTTGGGGGTCCGACCCCGATCCCGGGTTCCTGCTCAGCGTGCTCACCTGCGCCGAGGTGCCC
>JAHJML010000160.1 GCA_018821365.1 Actinomycetota bacterium
GAGTCCGTTGGCGGTCGACGACATAGGCTCCATGGGACCCATAGGCTTTGCTGACTGGCTAGATGAGGATCCATCGAGGACGTCTGAGCCCTACGTCCCAATCGCTGTCGCCGATCCTCTCCGCACTGCTGTTGCCAGCGATGCCGGGCCCTGGATCACCGAATTGGAGGCGCTGTCAGGAAGGCTCCGCCATCCAACCCTAATGGCGGCCGTAGTGGGCGGAATCAGGCAGGCTGCTTCGGCAGGCATGCTTGAAATCGACTGGTCTCGCATTGTGGGTCTGGCGGAGTTGCAGACTGAAGCCCTCGAGAGCGGACCAGCGAGTTGGCATGACGCGCCTCTCGCCGTAGTCGACCTCCTCAAGTGGGGGCTCGATGAAGACCGTCTGGCCTTGGAGTTGTTGCCGCGTGTCCACGCTGCACTCAGATCGATAGTCATCGAGCCTTCGCTGGCGACCGATGCGGGACCGGAAGTGGCCGACGTAGACGGGGAGAGCCTCTTCTCTGAGGCCATCAACTCCCTTCCGATGCGAGCCCTGGAGGCGGACTATGCCTTGTTCCTCTTCTCACATAGGGCCGGAGACCCGGCGCCGTGGGCAGAAGCATTCACAGCCCTCTTGGAAGAGACCTTGGTTCGAGACGACCGGGCCGGAAGACTGGCCCCTCATCTGGTTGCTCCGCTCCTGGCCCAGTACCTTCATTTCCACCCATCGGCAGGTCACCTACTCAACGCGGTCCTAGGCAACCCTGTGGCAGACGAACTGAATTCGGGCGTGCTCGCCACGCTGGTGCGGTTCGGATCTCCACAGAATGGTGCGTTCCTCAGACTGATTCGGGAGCACTTGGTCGCGTTCCTGCTCAAGGGTCGCGAGGAGGATGATCGGACGCGCGAGCGGGCGGCCACCTGGGTGGTCTACGGGTACGTCTGGCAAGTGGCGAACTTCCCTCTGGACGATGTCCTCTCGGTACTACAAGAGGCCGGCCACCTGGGTATTGGCATTGAGCAGTACGGGAGAGCACTCATGGGGTCGAAGACCCTTAAACCCGAGAACATCGCCGTCGCTCTTGAGTTCTGGGATCGCGCCCTGGGCCTACCGGATGAGTCCGCCGCCGGTTTGGCAGGGTTCGGCTGGTGGACTGAGACCTTGATTCCGGACAGTGAATGGCTTTCCCGAATCAGCCGAACCTTGGAGCGCACCGGAGGAACCATCGGGTGGGGACATGAAGTGGCCCGTCGATGCGCAACCCTCGCCGTATCCGAGGAAGAGGCCCTCGTGACGCTTCAGCGCCTGGCCCGAGGAGCAGAGAACCAGTGGGCCGTAGCCCGATGGCGAGACCATTTCGTGCGGGCGCTTGAAGTCTCCGCTGGCGTGCAGGAGCTCTACTCTGCCCGCCGCGAACTCATTGAGGTCCTCTTGGACAGGGGCGAGTACGACTTCCGCTCGTACCTGGACGAACCCGGCTCCTAGCAACCCAGGCGGGGTTCCTCCCCACGGTTGCGCGTGTCACGGAATCCGTGCGCGTTGGGGTGTCCGGGTTCCGGCGACCCCTTTATCGGCTCTTCGCGTTTGAGCGGGGTGTGACGCTGGTTAGGTTCTCGGCGCGGGAACAGGGACTCGACGAATCTTGAGGTGTTCAAAGCCGTCGAGATTCGGGAGTCCCTGTTGTCGTCTGATCCTATTGCCATGTGCGAACTGCTGGTCGGCCTCGGTGAGGTCGCCATCCTTGATGTCTTCGATGCCGGGGACCGGCTCCGGGTCACGATCGAGACCCGCACGCAACGTCCGCCGTGTCCTCGCTGCGCAGGTGCGGTGGTGGTCAAGGACCGGCACCTGGTGGAGTTGACCGACTTGCCGTGCTTCGGGTCACAGGCGGTGCTGGCGTGGCGCAAGACCCGCTTCGGGTGCGTCGGGGGGTGCGGGTCGTTCACTGAACACGCCCCTCACATCGCGGCGCCCCGGTTGCGCATCACCGATCGGGCCGCTCGGTGGGCCACCGCCCAGGTGGGGCGTCACGGCCGGTCAGTGGCCGAGGTGGCTGCGGATCTGGGGTGCGGGTGGCACACGGTGATGGACGCGGTGCTCGCCTACGGGCAGGTCCTGGTCGACGACCCGGGGCGGTTCGGTGATGTCGCTGCTCTCGGACTCGATGAGACCCTGCGGTGCCGGATGGGGCGGTGGCGCCGTCAGCAGTGGACGACCCAGATCGTTGACGTCGGAGCCGGTCAGCTCCTCGACGTGGTCGAGGGACGCTCCGCCGATGGCCCCATCGCCTGGCTCACCGGGCAACCTCAACAGTGGCGGGACGGCATTGAGTGGGCCACGTTGGACCTGTCGGGCCCGTACCGCAAGACCTTCGACATGATGCTGCCCGGTGCAGTCCAGGTCGCCGACCCGTTCCACGTCATCAAGTTGGCGAACGCCAAGCTCGATGAGTGCCGGCGCAGGGTCCAGAACGAGACGGTGGGGCATCGGGGCCGCAAGGACGACTCGCTCTATCGGGCCCGGCGCCTTCTCACCAAGGCCCATGAACGACTCGACGATCGCGGTGACGCCAAGCTCCGCGGCCTGCTGCGAGCCGGGGATCCTCGAGGCGAGGTGCAGATGACCTGGCATGCGAAGGAGACGATCCGTTCGATCTACGACATCGATGACTGTGACCTCGCCACCGAGTTCGTCGACCAGCTCGTCGACGACCTCCGAGATGACTCGATGCCACCCGAGGTGACCTCGCTGGGTCGCACCATCGCCAGGTGGCGAAACCAGATCGTCGCTTGGCACCGATCCCACGTGTCGAACGGCCCCACCGAAGCGGTCAACAACCTGGTGAAACGGATCAAACGGGTCGCCTTCGGGATCACCAACTTCGGTAACTACCGCATCCGTGCCCTGCTCTACGCCGGCAAACCCAACTGGGACCTACTCGCCACCATCACACCCCGCTGAAACGCGGAGTGCCCCTTTATCCCCGCAAAGCAGGGCCGCCAACCACGATTCATCGCGTAGTGCCGGATCGTGACGGCGCCGGTGTGGCTGTGGTTGTGGGCTCCGGCATGGTTGAGGCCCCCGCCGTAAACGGGGGCCTCAACACGGGTCAGTCGACGATCACTACCTACACGATGGCATCGCGTCTGACGTCGTGTTTGGTTGGATCGCGGGGATACGCGTCGCACTTGTTGCCCCACCCGTCACCGTCCGCGTCGTTCTGCGTGGCATTCTTGACGGTCGGGCAGTTGTCCACCCCGTTGTCGACCCCATCTCCGTCGAGGTCACGATCGCACTTGTTGCCGATCCCGTCACCATCCTTGTCGGCCTGACTCGGATTGACGAAACGTGGACAGTTGTCCACCCCGTTGTCGACCCCATCCCCGTCGAGGTCAGCATCGCATCTGTCGCCGATCCCGTCACCGTCTCTGTCGCGCTGTGACTGGTTGAAGTTGTTCGGGCAGTTGTCCACCCCGTTGTTGAACCCATCTCCGTCGCGGTCAGGATCGCACTTGTTGCCGATCCCGTCACCGTCCTTGTCGGCCTGACTCGGATTGCCGACAAGTGGGCAGTTGTCCACGTCGTCGGTCACCCCGTCACCATCTGTGTCGGGCTGGGGGCATGGTTGGTCGAGGTCGTTGGTGCCGAGCCACGTTGTGAAGATCGCACCGGCGGTCACTGAGTCGCCGGTTCCTGGTCCGACTCCCGAGGGACCAGAGGCGTCGCCCCACCAGTTGCACCGACCGTCGACCGTGCCGGTGACCCCGGCCCCGATGTCGAGACCATCAGCGTTCCCGGCGATCGAGTTCCGGTTCACGTCGATGGTGGCCCCATCGACATCAGCAGTCGTCGGGTCCCAATCGAAGACCGAAACTGCCTTGCCGGCGCTCGTGGTGAACGTGTTGTGGTTCACATCGATGTCGCTAATGGCGACACCATCCACCTCAGAGGTGATCATCACAGCACCCCTGGGCGGAGCAACGCCAGTCGTCCCCGTGAACGTGTTGTTGGTCACCGCGACATCGTGAGTCGCTGTGGTCCCCGACCCGAGATAGATAGCGATTCCGGTGTTGGTGAACGTGTTGTCGTCGAATGTGCTTTGGACCACCGGCCCGAAACTATTGACGCCGGTTCCGCCCCCATCGACATCCGATACCGGAGCGATCGTGTTGCCCGCAAACATCAGCGACCTGATCGTCCCATTACCCAAATACAGGGTCGAGTTCGACGAGGCCGTCTCCAGATCGTTGCGCTGGATGATGTTGCCGGTACCACCACCAAGGTGGATCAACTGCTCGCCGATAGCGTTCCCAAACGATGCGTACCGCAGAATCGAGTCCTGGATAACCAGGCCATTGACACTGCCGTCGTCGGGTGAGAAGACACCAACGTCGTAGTCGGCGGTGGAATCTCCAAGGTCGATCGTCAGATTCCCAATGGTCACACCGCTGACGGTCACAGAGAACAGGACATCTGTCCCGTCGACCACCGAACCGTTCTTGGTGGAACCCGAGACAATCGCTCCCGCGGCGCCTCCCGAGGTGATCGTCAGAGCCCTGTCGACGGTGATTCCCGGCACCGTGGTCTGCTGATACACCCCCGGGCAGACAAACACCGTGTCCCCAGCGCCAGCAGCCGCGATCCCAGCCTGGATCGTCGCCGGAATCGCAGGAGCGGCAGCATCACAATCAGCAGCCGTCCCGAACCCATCATCGTCAACCACCACCACCACCGCAGCATCGGCCGGAGCCGGAGCTACCACCCCAATCATGGTGATTGCCAGCACAAGGGCTAGTCCTGCCGCGAATACGGCCGACATGGAGCGTCGGCCCCCCAAGTACCTGTAGTTCGTCATGCGTTGGTCCCTGTCCTCTCTTTCGTTGGCCCCTGTCCTCTCGCTCTTCTCGTTGTTCAATCTCTCACGCCTCAAGCACATCATTACTTCTGACCCGCTCACTAGATCAAGAGCGGGTCTGAGTTGGCCGGAACACGCGAGTCTGAGTCGGCCGGAACAGAGAACCCCACAGCGGTCTCCCCCACAGCGGTCTCCCCCATTACGGTCTCCCCCAATGCGGCCCCCTACGGTAAATACGCTAGGGACATGCGATCTCCTTGTCCAGGGCGAATATCACTTCTGCTCCTTCGCTGATTCCTTGGATGGCGAGGCCGCGATGGCTTCGCTGGTGCGGTCGAAGGGGAGAACTCTCCACCATTCCATGCGACCGATGGCATGTCCGACCGGCATCCGCATCCTCGACACCGCCCGATTGACGGCGGACCGGGACAGCACGATCGATCCGGCGGACTACCCTCCCCGACTCGCCTGCGCTACCGGCACGATGCCGGTATGGTCTGCGCCTGCCAAGTTCGGTTGAGGGGACCGCATGGAACGAACCTGGATCGTGGGGATGGTCGCGCTGGCGGGAGTGGTAATCGCCGCCACCGCATTCTTCCTGCTGCGCACCACCGGCACCGATCACGACCTGCGTCGGGTGATCGCCGAGCAGGACCTCCTCCCCATCGAGGCCGTCGACCATCCCGATGCGCTCGTCGGCCTCGGCCGGGCTCTCTTCTTCGACCCGATCCTCAGCGGCAACCGGGACATCTCCTGTGCGACCTGCCACCATCCGTCGCAAGCCACCGGAGACGGGTTGGCCGTTTCGATCGGGACCGGCGGCGCCGGCATCGGTCCCAACCGGGTGCTCGGGCACGACCGCGAGTTGGTGCCCCGCAACGCCACCGAGATCTTCAACCGCGGCGCCTCCGAGTGGGCGACGATGTTCTGGGACGGCCGGGTGCGGCTCTCCCGCAGGGGTGAGCTGCTGACCCCCGCCTTCATCGGCCTAGGTGTCGATCTGCTCCCACCAGCACTCGATTCGGTGCTGGCGGCCCAGGCCATGTTCCCGGTCACCTCGGAGACCGAGATGCGCGGCTCGCCGGATCAGGACCCGGCGAGCAACGAAGTAGCCGGGTTCGACGACCGCGAGGACTTCCCCGCCATCTGGGACGCCCTCACCGCCCGTCTGATGGCCATCGACGGCTACGTCGCCGGATTCGCCGCAGCATTCCCCGAGGTCCCCGCCGACGACATCGGCTTCGAGCACGCCGCCCTCGCCATCGCCGCCTTCGAGGCGGAGGCCTACACCTTCACCGAGTCACCGTGGGACCGCTACCTGCGGGGCGACGACACGGCGATGACCGAGGACGCCAAGCAGGGCGCCCTGGTCTTCTTCGGCGTGGGCGGGTGCGGCGAGTGCCACACCGGTCGCCTGCTCACCGATCAGAGGTTCCACGTCAGGGCGGTGCCCCAGATCGGCCCCGGCAAGGAACCTCACCAACCGCGCGACTTCGGACGGGCGGGCGCCGGCGGCGGCGCCGAGACCCAGTACGCCTTTCGGACCCCGCCGCTGCGCAACGTCACCCTCACCGGACCCTGGACCCATGCGGGGGTATACGACGACCTCGAAGACGTCGTGCGCCACTCGCTCGACCCGACCGCCGCGCTCATCTCCTACGACCCCGCCGGTCTCTCACCCGAGGTGGCGGCCGTGACCCTCGAAACCTTCGATGGGGTCCGCGGGGCGATCCTGACCTACCTGGAGCGGCGCCCGATCGACCCGATCACGCTCACCGATGCCCAGGTGGATCTGATCATGGCGTTCCTGGAATCGCTCACCGATCCGGCGGCGGCCGATCTGATGCACACCATCCCCGACTCGGTGCCCAGCGGTTTGCCGATCGACCGCTGAGACTACGGCTGGCACCGCCCCGACCGGCAGGTGCCCACCTCGATGACGTCGCCGGACACCCAGTAATCGCAGGTGGTCCCGTCGGGGAGAGGGCCTTCGACATCCCGGCAGGCACACTCTTCGGCGGAGCCGTTCTGGCAGCGGCGGCAGAAAGTGTCGAAGTCGCCGTAGCAGGACAGATCGGCCTGGCAGGCCAGTTGCCCGACGGCGCAGGCTTCACCGCAGGGGCCGATCACCGTGATCAGCGGGATGAAGTTGTACGGGCCCGGGTGGGTGTCCATCATCGCCGCGCTCACCCGCACCGTGGTGTCGGCGAGCGTCAGGCTCGACTCCCCCTCGAACCAGTTGTCGCCGCCCGCGACGACGGCTCCCTCCCGGGAGGCGGAGAACACGGCGGTGTGCCGGCAGTCCTCCCTCCCCAGACAGTCCTCCGGCAGCGGGACCTGGGCGCCGTCGATGGTGATCTCACCGACTACGAGGAGGTCGGCGGAAGGCGGCGTCGAACCCGACGAGTAGGGGCCCACCCAATCCCAGGTGACCGCCGCCAGCACGTCGATCAACCCGGCGACGGTCGATACCTCGATCGGATCGGGGCAGGCGGTCGTGTCGAAGGTCACCCCGGGTGCCTCGACCACACCAGTCGTCTGGCCTCCCCCGGTCGACTCGTCTCCCCCGCAGGCGGGCAAGGCCACCATCAACGCCGCCACGATCCACAAGGTCTTCCGCACGACTCAACCCCCGCTGTCGACTCTCCCAAGCATGGCACACCCGGCATCGGCCGACCCAGCAATCCGGCACCCCACCTCGGCGAGCGCCAGTCCTCCCCGATCGTCCGCCGCCACCCGGCGGAACAGCAGCCAATCGGCGTTCTCGGCCTGCAGCGTGAACTGGTCCGAGACCCGACTCCAGACCACGGCATCCTCCTCGGTGAGTGGCTTCCCCAGCACCACGTACTCCACCTCGGCTGCCTCGGCCATCGGCCTCCCCTCCAGGGAGATGTCCCTTCCATACATGTTCAAGGAGAACGGATTGGGCCACGAGTAGATCTGCTCCCGGCGGGCCAGATGCGGGGTCAGCGACCAGTGGGCCGACACCACCGCGTCGCCGGGGATCTCCCCCATGATCTCCCGGGCCGACACCGCCACCGGATAGTCGGCCGCCCAGTAGCCCATCGGTTCCCTGGCAAGGGGCAGCGGCCCCCACAGGTAGGCGGTCCACACGCTCGAGATTGCCAGCACCGCCACCGCCGCCCACCGCCGCCTGCCCTTCATCATGCCCACCGCATAGACCGTCCCCAGGGCCAGGGCCGGCAGCGCCACGGCCGAGTAGTGGTAGGCGATCTGATGCTGATAGCCGAACGTGCTGATCACATTGGTGGCAAGCACGAGTCCCGAGATGAGGGCCACCTCCGGTGCCCGCACCATCAGCCAGGCGAAGGGGGACAGCATCTGCCAGAGGTACCAGGGGCGCTCGTCGCCGCGCAGGTACTCGATGACGTTGCCGGGGTGGGTGAGCACCTCGCCGAGCAGGCCCCTCACCCCCCCGAAGGGAATCCGCCAGGCGTTCGGGAATGCCGTCCCGGTCAGTCCTCCGATCACCACCAGCATCGCAAACAACGACCAGGCCACGGCGGCGCCGATGGTGACCAGGCCGATGACCCGATCCCGCCGCCAGGCAACCCAGGCCCCCAACGGGACCATCACCAGGGCGACGTCCTCCTTGACCAGCAGTGCCAGCGCCACGCAGACGGCATACATCCGCCACCGCTCGGTCAGGGCTCCGTAGATGGCGAACATCACCAGGGGCACCAGGTACAGGTCCGGGTGGTAGTCCTCCAGGACGACCCACTGCAGCGCAGGATGCAGCAGGAAGAGCGCCGCCATCAGCAGCGCCACGGCTTGGTTGCCGAGCCGGTGCCTGGCGTAGAGGAACACCGGGACCGCCCCGAGGCCGGCCGCCAGCGCCTGGCTCCCCAGCAGCGTCCCGGCCCCGGGGGCCACCCAGTAGAGGGGCGCCAGCAGCACCAGGATGAACGAGGTGTGGTCGCCCAGCAGGTTGCGGCCCATCAGGGTGACGAAGGGGGCCTTGAACCGCGACAGCAGCCAGACCCCCTGGTCGTAGAGGCCGTAGTCGAAGGTGGAGGTGCCCAGACCCCGGTGGATGTCGAGAGAGAGCCTGGTGAAGTACCAGGTGAAGCCTGCCACCACCAGCACCAGGCCCCACGCCCAGATCGACATCCCCCCCAGCCGGGCCCGGGCCGCTGCCCAGAGGACGCGAGGATGCGGCGCCCGCCATCCGGAGGGACGGTCCATCCGAGCCACCGATTGCCCGTCTGCGGTCATCTCGCTGATTCTCGCGCCCGGCGACGGCTGGTGATCCCCCTAGGCTCCGGCCATGCGCTGGTTCCTCGGATTCGATGCTCTCGCGGTGATCGCCTTCGTCGCCGTCGGGCGCAGCAGCCACGACGAGGAGAACACCATCGCGGGGATAGCGGTAACCGCGGCTCCCTTCCTGATCGCCCTCGCCGCCGCCTGGGTGATCGCCCGGGCGTGGCAGGCACCGCTGTCGTGGCCGACCGGCCTGGCCGTGTGGGCGGTCACCGCCGCCGGCGGCATGCTGCTGAGGCGCTTCGCTTTCCAGGACGGCACCGCCGCCTCGTTCATCGTGGCCGGGTCGGTGTTCCTCGGCGTGTTCCTGGTCGGGTGGCGGGCGATCGCCCTGTGGGTTCGCTCCGGTTGAGTAGCCGCCTGCTCCATACCCCTTTGTCCCCGGCGATCAGGCCAGCAGCATGCGGAGGGCGGCGGCGATGGCGGCGGCCACCAGCACCCAGCGAATCCATCCGGCGCCCTTCTTGACGGCAAGCGTCGAGGCCAGCAACGCCCCCACCATGCTGCCCGCCCCCACCAGCGCCCCCGCCCCCCAGTGGACCTGGTCGGCGCTGATGAAGAGGAGCAGGGCGAACGGGAGATAGCCGAGGATCAGCGCGACCTTGGCCCCGTTCCCCTTCACCAACCCGAGCCCGAGGCCAGGGACCAGGGCCGCCAGGAACAGGAACCCGACGCCGGCCTGCACGAAGCCCCCGTAGAAGCCGACACCCAGGAAGACCAGGCTGGTCCACGGCTGCCGAAGCCTCGGCTCGGCGATCCGATCCCACCCCTTCGGCTTGATGAGCACCGAGACCGCCACCAGCACCACGGCCACCGCAAACACCTTCTTGAGGTCCCCTGCCGAGAGCCGAGTGGCCAGCCAAGCGCCGGCCACCGCCCCGGCGGTGGTGGGGACCAGCAGCGGGGCCACCATCCCCCACGGGATCGCCTTGCCCCGGGCGAAGCCGGCCACCCCGCTGATGTTCTGGAGGAGGATGGCGACCCGAAGCGTGCCGTTGGTGAGGCCGGCGCCGATGATCTCCACCATGATCGGGATGCTGATGACCGAGCCGCCGCCGGCGACGGTGTTGATGAACCCGGCGGCGACCCCGGCGGCCACCAGGGCCGACAACTCGAGAACTGACATGGCGGCAGCCTATCGGAGAGCGGCGCCGCCCACCCCGGGTAGAACGGCACCCGGCCCCCGCCGGGCGACCCGATATCGAGGGCCTCCCCTGCCGCTTGCGCCCCCGACGGGCCTCCCTTGCTGACGGCGTGCCGTTCCGGGAGGCGTACCGGTGCCGCCCGACGGGTTCCCGGCCCGCACCGGCACGCCCGGCCTACTGGTAGGAGATGTAGACCGTTGCCGGGTCCAGGTCGAGAACCTGCTCGGGGGTGGGTGTTGGCAGATCCTCGTCGTAGAAGTTCTTCCAACCCCACCAGAACCGGGCGCCGTCGCCGACGGTGAGCCGATTCCACGACGACATCTTCAGTTCCATGGTGCCGTGGCCGTCCATCTGGATGATCACCGCCAACTCCGGCGGGATCTCGATCAGTTCCCGGTCGGGGAGCATGATCGGGTCGAACTGGTGAATCAGCAGCACCTTCTGCGGGAGGTCGTGGTCGCGCACCAGGGCGGCCAGCCACTCGACCACCTCGTTGACCTCGGCCGCCGTCACCGAGCCGATCTGCTCGAGATGGACCTCCCCCGGCTTGAGGCGCCATTCGGGATCGATGGCGAGTCCGACGTTGGGATCCACCAGCAGGTCCGCATACCGCTGCGCCTGGGTGAGGAAGTCGCTGTAGCCGGGTTGCAGATCCAGCAGGACGTACATGTCGTTGTGGCGGGCCACCTCGATCCACGGTTCGATGACCTCGAAGTCCATCTCGGCCGAGAAGTTGCCGTCGGCGCCGGCGCCGGAGGAGGCCATGGTGGTGATGATCTCGAACGTCAACAGGACCTGCTTGCCGTCGGCCCCATAGGGAGCGGCGATCGGCCGCAGCCGCTCCACTGACTCCTGGGGGCCCTGATCGCCGAGGGGGCCGAGCGAGGTGGTCAACGGGTTCCCGTACAGCGCCACCATCCGCTTGTCGGGCACCATCAGGAAGCCGCCGCCCGGCACCTCCGGGCCCCGCAACAACACGTCGAGTTGCCAGTCGGCCTCGCCCGTGATCTCTCCGAGGAGGTACACCGTGTCGGGGTCTTTGGGACTCTGCCGGAGGGCGTTGGCGACGGGGGCCAGTCGGCGAAGGTCCTCCCCGTCGACGACCACCATCTTGCCGTTCGAGGCGGCCGCCGCCGCCGCCGCCAGGAACCCGAGGTCGGGCCGCCCGGCATCCACCATCCACAGCGCCCCGGACGTCCCGGTGCCGATGGAGACCGTCGGGATCGCCGCCTCGGGATCAGCCTCCACGGTGGCCCCCAGCGTCACCCCGGCACCGGAGCCGATGGCGGCGGCAACCGCAACCAGGGTCTGCAGGTCGTCGCCGCGGGGGAGGGCGACCTCTCCGCTCACCCCCAACGCCGCGGTGACCTCGCCCGCCAGGATCGAGGGATCGGACGAGAGGGCGATCGCCGCCGCCCCGCGCGGGAGGGAGGGGGGCGGGTCGAGGCCGATCACATGGACTCGTTGCGGGGCCAGGCGGGCCAATTCGGCCTCCAGGGCGGCGTCGGGGAGGGCCTCGACCTCCGAGCCGGCAGGTGGGGGCGGGCCGGTCACCAGCAGCGGGCCGCCCACCCCGGCGGCCAGGCGGGCTGCCAGCGCCAGCACCTCGGGATCACCGGCCGGGGCCACCACCACATCGGCGGCGCACACGAAGGCAGCCGCCGAGATCGACAACGACGCCGGCCCCTGCTCGGCCGGCAGTGGCTGGAGCACCGGTTCGCGTGACGGATCGGCCGGGCGAACGGTGGCGGTCTCCACACAGACTCCGCCGGGAACCGAGGGAGTGGCCCCATTGCCGTCACCCCCGCTGCAGGCGGCGGCCAGCAGGGCCACACCTGCCAGCAGCATCGGTGAACGGCGCATCACGAGTCTCCGGGTCAGCGGCGAGATTACCGGCCCGATGTGACCATCCGCCCCCGGACGCGTTCGGGCGGGGTCCGCAGACCCCGCCCGAGACGGTTCACTGGCTACGGCCGCGTCAGTCCTCGACCTTCTCCGCTCCCGGGATGATCAGGTTGGCGATGACGCCCACCACGGCACCCAGTGCCAGACCGGAGATCTGGATCGACGTGTCGCCGAAGGTGATCGCCAACGGCGTGGAGAGCCCGCTGACCCCCAACCCGAACACGAGAATCAGGCCGGCGATGATCATGTTGCGGGTCTTCTTGAAGTCCACCCTGCCCTCGACGAGGGTCCGCAGGCCGACGGCGGCGATCATGCCGAACAGCACGACCGAGAGGCCGCCAAGAACGGGAACCGGCACCGTAAGGAGCAGGCCGCCGAACTTGGGGATGAACCCCAGCGCGATGGCGAACACTGCGGCGATCCGCAGCACCACCGGGTCGTACACCTGGGTCACGGCCAGCACGCCGGTGTTCTCCGAGTACGTGGTGTTCGGGGGACCGCCGAGCAGGCCGGCCACCGAGGTGGCCAGGCCGTCGCCCATCAGGGTGCGGTGCACCCCGGGCTCCTTGAAGAAGTCCTTCCCGACCACCCGGCCGTTGGCCAGGATGTCGCCGACATGCTCGATCATCGTCACGAAGGCGATCGGGGCGATCAGGACGATGACGTTCCAATCGAACCCGAGGTCGCCGGTCACGAAGCTCGGCCATGCGATCCAATCCGCACTCCTGAGCGCATCGAAAGGCATCGAGAAGTCCGTCACCAGGCTCCAGAACCAGGCGAAGAAGAAGCCGACGATGAACCCGGTCAGGATCGGAAGCATCTTGAACAGGCCCTTGAACCAGATGGCCGCCACGATGGTGGCCAGCAGGGTGACGATGGCAATGATCCATACGCCTTCTGCCTGGCCGATCGCAATCGGGGCCAGCGTGACCCCGATGACCACGATCACCGGGCCGGTGACGAGCGGCGGGAAGATCTTCCGGACGAACCCGGGGCCGATCAGCATCACCAGGCCGGACATGGCCAGGTAGACCAGGCCAGCGCAGAAGATGCCGATGCCGATCTCGCCGAACGTCGCTCCACCACCCGCTGCCGCCAGGATCGGCGGGATGAAGGCAAACGACGATCCCAGGAATACCGGGACCATCCGCTTCGTCACCAGGTGGAAGATCAGGGTGCCGATGCCGGCGCTGATCAGGGCGACCGAAGGGTTGAGCCCCGTGATCAGCGGTACCAGAATCGTGGCACCGAACATGGCCACCATGTGCTGGAGGCCGAGCGCCAGACGACGCTCATTGGTTAGTTGTTCCATGGTTCCCACTCCCATAGAGAAAGCGCTGCCAACTTGGCAGCGCTTTGGTCGGTCGTGCGTCTTTGGAAGACGTCCATTGCAAGCAACCTAGTAGATCGCAACGCCGCCTGCAGGACAAACCGGGTCCTCCGCGACGGGACCTTCGGCCTGGAACCTCTCGAGTCCCCGCGGAGTCCGGTCCCGGGCCCGACGCCAAGGGACCGCCATCGGCAACCCCTCGAGTGCCACCCGATCCTCCGTCGGGAGGACTTCGGGGTCGGCGTGGCACTCGGCAGGGATGGGAGAAGGCCACCACGGCCGGCACCATCACCGGCTCCGTCGGCGAACCCGGCCACCTCCTCGGTCAGGCCGAACGCCCGTGTCCGGTGGCGGCGGCCACCACCCCGAGCGCCACGTAGATCGAACCGGACACCCAGCGGCGGCCGGTCCGCCACCAGGACCGCTCGTGGAGTCGGTTCCCGATCGACCCCGACGCCAGCGCATAGAGACCGTCCATGACGACGCCGATCACCAGGAAGATCCCGCCCAGCGCCAGCACCTGGCCGGCGGTGCCGACCGCTGGGTCGATGAACTGGGGCACGAACGCCAGGAAGAACAGGGCCACCTTCGGGTTGAGCAGCGTTACCACGAATCCCTGGACGTAGATCCTTCGCATCGGGACGGCCGACGGCGCCGGACCAACTGTTGCGTGGTCGCGATCGAGGAAAGCCCGGATGCCGAGGAGGACCAGATATGCGGCTCCCGCCCACTTGACCGCCCGAAACGCCACCGCCGACGTCGCCAGCAGCGTGGTCAGGCCCGCCACCGCGGCGGCGATGTGCACCAGACTCCCGGTGTGGATGCCGGCGACCGAGACGAGGCCGGCCCGGCGCCCCTGGGCCATGCCCCGGGTGACGATGTAGAGGACCGCAGGCCCCGGCACCACAAAGAGGAGGAGGGCGGCCGCCGAGAAGGCAAGCATCGTCGAGGCCTCGGGCATGGCGGGAGGTTAGTGGAGCGCCCCGCTCACCCGGCGAGGAACGAGAACCGCACCATGCGGCGCTGGTTGTCGCGGTTCGGATCCACCAAGACGATCGATTGCCACGTGCCGAGCGCCAACTCCCCACCCAGGACCGGCACCGTGATCGAGGGAGCCACCAGCGCCGGAACCACGTGGTCGGCCCCGTGCCCCGGCGAGCCGTGGCGATGCCGCCATCGATCGTCGCGGGGAAACAGCACGTCGAGATGCGCCACCAGGTCGGCATCACTCCTAGCCCCGGTCTCGAATACCGCCACGCCCGCCGTCGCGTGGGGCACGAACACGGACAACAGGCCATCGCCCTTGTCCGCCACGAACTCGGCCGCCCGCTCGGTCAGATCGATGGTCGTCGGGGTGCTGCCGGTGGTGACTTCGATGACGGTGGTCTCCATCCGCACAGGCTACGTCCTCTAGACGCGGGTGAGCCGGCCCGCAGGCCGGCTCGCTCGGACCGTCTCGGACTAATAGGTCATGACCGGCGGCAGCTGCTTGGCATGAGCAATCCACCGCTTGACCATCGACAGCGCCGGGATGCGCCGCACCAGCTTCTTGGCGGCGTTGACCTCTTCCATCTTCTTGAGGAGGTTCTCGGCGTTGCGAGTCCTCAACTCCTTGACCGTGTCGATCCCCGAGGCCTCGAGGAGATCGGAGTACTCCTCGCCCACGCCCCGGACCCGCATCAGGTCGCAGCGATTGGTCCACTCGAGAATCTGATGGTCGCTGAACCCGGTCTTGGTAGCCAGATCCTTGCGGCCCTGGGGTGAAGCGCCCGCCTTGAGCAACGCACCAGTGCTGCGAATGCCGGCGGCCCGCATCTTCTTGCCGTGCTTGGCCCCGATGCCTTCGATCGTTTCGATCGATGCCATGGTTGTCTTTCCTCCTCGTGCCCGGCCGAACCGGGGCTCCCGTTGTCTCTCCGCAACCATACCGGGGACACGACGGCAACACGGAGAGCGGCGGTAACGAGATCGGATATCCCCGGGAGAGGCCGCCCGGATCGCTCTCTCAGGCGTTCTCGCCCATGAAGATCTCGCTCACCGAGTCATCGGTGAAGATCGCCTTCAGGGCGGCGGCCAGGATCGATGCGATCGACAACACCCTGAGGCTGGCCAGATCGGCGGCCCCGGCCGGGACCGGGAGGGTGTTGGTGATGA
>JAHJML010000161.1 GCA_018821365.1 Actinomycetota bacterium
CGTATCGGTCGATGTCGAATCTGCCGCGCGGCGTAGAAGCCCACCGCCACTCGCCGTTGTAGAGGTAGCGGTACTCGCCGCCGATGCTGACGTGGAAGATACCGACCGGTTCCCCGTTTCGGATCAGCCACATCACCTCGTGCCGGGCGTCCACCTCTATCCGATTCGGCTCGCCGGAGCGTCCGACCGGCGCCACCGGAGTGAAGGCCTGGAGGCGATACCAGTCTTCGAGTGTCCAGCGGGCCGACACGTGGTCGGTGGAGGTCCAGTGATCCCCCACCGGATCCTGGTAGAGCTTGTGGAAAGCGAACACGGCGGCCGTCATCTGGCCCGGGAGATCGGTGTCATCGACCGGATAGACACCGGTGGCCCGACCCCGGTACAGGAGTGCGTCGGCAAGGCGCCGCTGCAGATAGGTCACCTGACGCCCCTGATCCCCGGGGGACACCCCGGCGATCTCGCAACTGATGAGCTGTTCGCCGGTGCATTCGTCGATGCCGGACCCGGCCCGGAGCGGGTCGACGCCGTCACCGCCCCGCAGGACGTCGGCGTCCGCATTTCCGTACAGCCGGTCGGCGCCGTCTCCACCCTCGAGGGTGTCGTCGCCCCTCCCACCCCGGAGCGCATCGGTGCCGGCACCACCCTCCAGCATGTCGTCGCCGGAGCCTCCGTACAGTCGGTCGTTGCCGAACCCGCCGAAGAGGGTGTCGGCGCCCCGGATGCCGGAGATGGAATCCGACCCCTGTCCGCCATCGATCCAGTCGTCGCCACTGCCCCCGAACAGGATGTCGTCGCCACCGAGCCCGCAGATGGTGTCGTCGCCGCCCCTCCCGTCGATGGTGTCGTCTCCCGAGGTACCGACGATCACATCGCTGTCAGGAGTGCCCAGCGTGACCTCGGCCCCACCGTCGGCGAAGATGGTGGTGGGCAGTCCGTTGCAGGTCGCACGAGCGCCGGTGGCCGCCGGGGCGAGCGCCAGCACCAGGATCGCAGCAACGCCGGCAATCGTGATGTGGCGACGCAACCTGTGTTCCTCCACTCGACGATGGGGGCCGTCCCGCGTCCCGGGCTCTATCGGCCTACCACGCCGAGAAATCTAGCCCTACGGCATCGGATTCAAGGGTTCTACCCATTGAGGGCTCCAACCAGACGTCTCGTGAAGACCGTAGCGCCCGATGCACCGAGGTGTCCGATGTCCCGGAAATGGTCTTCGAGGATGGCCGGATGATGACTGAGATCGATGAACCCCGCCCCGGCGTCGGCCGCCACCACCGCCATCCTGGCCGACAGTGCATCGATGACCGCCCGGCCGGCGGCGACGTCGCCTCCCCCGTCCGGGTCGAAGGCACTCGCCCGAATGTCGGAGACCGGCATCGCCACCAGGACAACCTCTATGCCGAGTGACACCAGATCGGCGGCGAGGCCGCCGATGATCGCCACCCGTTCGTCACACGGCTCGTAGCCGACCGACCACGGCAGCAGCCCCTTGACCTGCTTCTGTTTCTGCTCCAACGTGAGATCGGGGGGGTAGTTGATCCGATTGCCGAGCGGACCCTGATTGGTCACGAAGTAGTCGTGCAAGGCCGACGGACGGGTGGGAGCCGATGCAGCCGGATCCCCAAAGAACAGGGCACCCTCATCGGAGGATGCCAAGGCGGTGATTGGTGCAAACGCCTTGGCTCGCAGATCGCGGGCGGCACCCCAGGAGTCGAAGGGTTCGAGGCAGGAACCGGGGATCAGGTCGAAGGGCCGGAATGCCCGGTCTTCCACGCCGATGATCACCAGATCGGGTTGGGCGAGCTCGACGGCTTGCTCGAGCAGCCAGAGAGCCTGGATCTCGGGGCCCGACCCCCCGATGGCGGCGTTGTAGGCAGTTCTGTGGGCGCCGTCCCTGCGGGTGAACACGGACGGATCGACAGCGTTGGCCACGGTCGACGACCCGGCGAACAGCACCTCGTACCCGCGATCGGGAAACGCCATCTCCAGTTGCCGGGTATGCCCGGCGTGCACCAACCGCCACCAGAAGTCGCTCTGTGCCGGCGGTGGATTGCCCCCGATGAGGTAGGCGCTGGTGGCCTCAGCGATATCGGCGGCGGCGGGAGCCGCCTCCGCGGCGGTGGCGAGCGGCCCCACCGGGTGGGGAGCGCCGCCGCCGATGAGAGCATTGAAGTCCTCCAGGTGCACCAAGGCGTCCCGCAATCCGGTCCGCCACAGGTTGTCGGGTGACCGGTTGCAGGCGTCGGCTGACAGTTCCAGGTCGTCGACGGCTCCCACCAGGGACCGGCGGCCCGGGGTGGGGAAGGTCGCCGCCACCACCCCCGCCCAGTCGAGATCGAGAGGAGACAGGCACCCGGTCTGCAGCACCACCAGATCCCGAAGGCGATCGGCGAGCATCCCAGCGGGAGCGGTGCGCACCCAATCCCACAGATCCGGATCCTGGGTCTCGCAGGTCCCGGGCACCTCGACGCCCGAACAGAGATCGCCTCCGTCCCCGCCCGCACCCCGGTCGTAGCCGGGTCCCCCCTCCAGAACGTCGGAATCGCCGCCTCCCAGCAGGCGATCGTTGGCATCTCCCCCCAGCAGGAAGTCGATTCCGCCCTTGCCGGCAAGGATGTCGGCCGACCGTCCCCCGGCGAGGGCATCGGCACCCGGCCCTCCTATCAGGTGGTCGCGGCCCCCCAATCCGAACAGGGCGTCGTCGCCGGGACCCCCGTTGAGTAGATCCCGTCCCAGGCCTCCCAGTATCCGATCGTCGCCACCGTCGCCGCGGAGATCGTCGTCACCGCTGCCCCCGTCGAGGAGGTCGTCGCCGGCGCCCCCCTGCACGATGTCGTCACCGCTGCCCCCGAACACGACGTCGGCGCCGATCCCGCCCAGCACGGTGTCGTCACCATCGCCGCCGCAGAGCAGGTCGTCACCTCCGTATCCGATGATGGTGTCGTCCCCCGCCCCGCCCGCGATCACATCTCGGCCCATCGTCCCGAACAGGTCATCGGGCCCGTTCGTTCCCGACAGGGTGGCCGGGACTCCATCGCACTCCAGCGGGGGTCCGGCGCCCCGGACGGGAACGCTCAACGCCAGCAGCACCGCCGCCACCACCAGCCCTGCGGCGGGGCGGCGAACCGTCATCGCTCGCAGTCGAACAGGAGCTCGCCCCGGCACCGATCGAAGGTCCCCTCCCCCCCGTCGAGGATGTCGAACCCGTCGTTGCCGCTGAGGAAGTCCTTCTTACCGCTCTCCCCGAGCACCACGTCGCCGTCGCGGCCGCCTTCGATGACGTCGTTGCCCTTGCCTCCACACAGGTAGTCGACTCCCTTGCCCCCGTTCAGGATGTCGTTGCCGCCCCGGGCATTGACCACATCGCTCCCCGGAGTGCCGGGGAACACGTCGTCGCCGTTGGTGCCGACCCAGGTGGTCCGCAGCCCTCCGCACACCTTGATCTGGCGCCTGGCGTCCCGCGCCGCCAACGGGATCTTGGTGACCTGGCCTGCCACCGGGTAGAAGCCGTCGACGATCTCCTCCAACGGCAGCACCCCGTGGTGGTTGTTGTAGACGACCGAGTACATCTTCCGCCCGTCGATGGGGTTGACGAACTGGGCGTTGGCACACCGCGGTTGGTTGTAGGACGGGCCCATCCCGGCCGTGTGGACCACGTCCGGGGTCACCCCGGTGAACACCGCAACCCCTCCGGCATCAGTGCACGCGAATCGCTGGATTCCGTAGTCCTCCAGAATCCACACCTCGACACCGGCGAGGTCGTGACGGACGCCCCCGGCATCGGCATAGGCGGCCAGGATCCTCACCGTCGCCGTCGCATCGGCCTCGCCGGGAGCGGCCGGCAGGACCGCCAGCCAGGCGATGATCAGTGCCGCCACCACCGCCGGCATCGAACGAGAGGAACTGGCGCTCATCACAGGTCTCCTAGAGCAGATCACCGTCAAGGGTAGGAGGCGGCCCACCCGAGACCTAGCCTATCGTGGCGGCGCCGGCCGGCCCCGCCGACCGTCGAGTACCGGCCTCCTACCGGCCCGGGACGGTGACCCCGATGGCGGCCCGGGCCATCTCCCTGGTGATCGGCCGATCTGCCAGCGGGGCCGACAGCACCGCTCCGGTGGTGGTCTCCCCGTACTCCCACAGCGGCCGCAGCACCCGTTCCAGGTCGTGGACGACCGGCACCACCACCCTCAGCAGGTAAGTCTCCCGGCCGGTGACCCTCCACACATCGGAGATCTCCGGAAGGCTCCGTGCGGTCTCGATCACCCGTTCGTCGGATCCGGGAGTGCCGGCCACCGCCATCTGAACGAACGCCTCCACCCGGAGGCCGAGATGGGACGGAGAGATAGCGGCCCGGTAGCCGGAGATGATCCCCGCCTTCTCCAGCTTCCGGATGCGAGCCGCCACCGCCGGGGCGCTCAGCCCCACCCGGCGCCCAAGCTCCCGGTATCCGATCCTCCCCTCCACCTGCAGGGCGTCGAGGATGTCCCAATCGAGGTCGTCCAGGTGCATTCGATCCTCCCAACAATCGCGTTCCGAAGGCGAGAGACCCGGCGAGGAGTCCCTCCTGCATAGATCGTAATGCCAACCGGGACCATAGCGTGACGAACTGCTGCCATTTTCGCCATATTGCGCCACTAACAGGTCGTGAATAGCTTGAGATACGACTCAATACGTGGTGGCATGGCACCGAAGGAGACATGATATGACACTCACCGCACACCGCCCCACCACCGCCGTCGTCGACACCGACGCATTCGACTCCGCCTACGAACGCCTGGTGGATGCCCGTCTCGAGTACGAGATGCTCAAGACCGGCGGTGCCCCGATGGGCGCCGTCGTCCAGGCTCGCGGCACCCTCCACCGGGCCCGTGCCGACATGGCCTTCCGCCGGAGGGCCGTCATCTAGCAGATCCCCCCGCAGTGGCGGTCATCCCCGCCCGAGACCGCCACTGCCCTCCCCGATTGCGGCGCTCCCCCGGGAGCGCCGCAACTCGTTGGAGCCCCGACGGCCCGGTACCCTCAGCCCATGCTGACCGCCCGGTTCGACGACGCTCTCCGCTACGCCGCCGACGTCCATCGGGCCCAGGTCCGCAAGGGCAGCGACATCCCCTACCTGGCCCACCTCCTCTCGGTGGCGGCATTGGTGATCGAGCATGGTGGTGACGAGGACCAGGCGATCGGCGCCCTCCTCCACGACGCCGCCGAAGATGCCGGAGGCGCCGAACGGATCGCCGACATCCGTCATCGCTACGGCGACCGGGTGGCCGAGATCGTCGATGCCTGCAGCGACACCCTCGAGACACCCAAGCCGCCGTGGCGGATCCGCAAAGAGGCCTACCTGGCCCGCCTTTCCGAAGCGGCCGACGAGGTGCTGCTGGTGTCGGCCGCCGACAAACTCCACAATGCCCGCTCGATTCTGAGCGACTACCTGGTGGTCGGCGATGACCTGTGGGATCGATTCACCACCGGACGGGACGGCCAACTCTGGTACTACGGCCAAGTGACCGCCATCCTGCGACGGCGACTACCCGGACGTCTCACCGACGAGTTGGCCGACACCGTCACCCGCCTGGGTCACGAAGCGGGAGCCTGAGTCGAATCGGATGGTTCGCCTACCCGGCGGTGCCGGCCATCCATCTGCCCAGCATGTGCAGCGCCCGATCGGCAGATCGGAGGGTGGGGATGCCGCCCTCCTCCAGCATCCGGGCCATCGGGTCGTAGGGGGACCCGGCGTCGATCACCACCGCCCACGGCTTGCCGGTCGACCCCCACAACGCCACCAGGCGGGATGCCAGTGACGACGGCGCGGTGACATCCTCGTCATGCCCGTCACCGGGTGCCAGTGTGGCGAGGGAAGGAGTCAGCGGCACGCACCCGATCAGGCCCACGTCGACCCCCGGGTCGGCCAGCATCGCCTCCACCGCATCGGTGTAAGCGGCCGCCGTGCAGTTGGGGGTCAGGTCGAGGGGATTGTTGGCGGCCACCACGCCCTGCAGGCGCTCACTCTCGAGGATCTCTCCGATGCGGGCCGTCGTCGCAGGCGAGAGAGTCGCCAGCGACATCGATCCGAGGTTGTCGGCGATGGCCACCGCCTCGAACCCGGCATTGGTGACCGCCCCCAATCGGGCGCCGGCGGCGGGGCGCTCCCCCAGCAGCACGGCGAGTCGCAGCAGATCCTCGAAGTCCGACAGGGAATCGGCGACCAGTGCCCCGGCCGCCTCCGCCACCGCTCTGGTCACGCCGGTGTCGCCGGCGACCGCCGCGGTGTGGGAGGCGGCCGAACGGGCCCCCGCCTCAGTGCGGCCGCCCCGGTAGAGGATCACCGTCCCGCCCCTGGCTCGCATCCGGGCGGCCGCCCCCGCCCAGCGAAGGCCGTCGCCGTGACGGAAGCCCTCGACGTAACAGGCGGCCACCGCCACCTCGGGGTCGTCGGCCAGATGGTCCAGGTAGTCGCCGACCGTGAGGTCGACCTGATTGCCGACGGTGATCAGGTAGGCGGGGTCGAGCCAGGCGAGCCGATCGAGGCGAGCGATGGCGAAGGCGCCACTCTGGCTGATCACCGCCACCGGGTGCCTGCCCTCCCGACCGCCGGGGGTCAACTTGTGAGCCGGGATGAAGGTGGTGTCGTAGCGGCCCGGAATCGAGCGGATCCCCATGCAGTTGCCGCCGTTGACCACCGTCCGGGGTGACGGAGCATCCCGCAGGGCGGCGGCGATCCGCCCGGCGTGGGCCTCGCTCCCCGGCCGCTCCCCGAGGCCCCCGGGGATCAGGATCACCCCGCCCGCCAGGCTGCCGGCCGCCACCTGTTCGACCAGTCCGGGAACCTGCTCGGCCCCGACCGCCACCACCAGGAGGTCGACGAAACCCATCTCATCGAGATCGGGCACGCAGCGAACCCCGTCGATCTCCGCGACCCCCGGCTTGACCACCGTCACCGAGGCGGGCGGGAACCCGGCTTCTATCACGTTGCGGAGGATCATGCGTCCCAGGTTGAGGCGCCCCGAGACCCCGATCACGCCGATGGTGGAGGGGCGGAGGATGCCCGCCACCGCCCCGGGCCGCAGATCGGGCCGGACCGCATCGGCATCCCCGGCCACGCCCACCCGGCAGAAGGCATCGAGGGCCATCGGCCCCCGGTCGGTGAAGGCGAGCGGGTTGATCTCGAACTCGGCGATCCCCGCCGGCATCGTCCGGGCGGCCAGATCGAGGGCGCGCCCGATCAGCGACTCCAACCCGGCCCGATCGATGCCGGGCGCCCCGCCCCGGAATCCCCGGGTGAGGGGACCGGTCGCCGCACAACGGTCGAGGGCGCCGGCGACCCCGCCCCGCAGCGCCGGGCTGAACACCGCCGCCGCCCGCCCGGGAGCCAGTCCGGACAGGAACTCGGTGGCCGTGCCGCCCAACCCAAAGGTGACGACCGGTCCGAACTCGTCGGTCCACCTCATCCCCAGCAGCACCTCGCCGCCGGGATCGGTGCCGTGCTCGACGTGCTCGGCCACCATGAAGGCCACGGCACGCGGGACCCGCTCCGCCATCCCGGCGATCGCCGAGGAGATGGCGGGCGCCTCCTTGGCGACCACCGCCACCCCGCCCGCCTCGGTCTTGTGGACCAGGCCGGGGGCCAGTGCCTTCACCACCACCCGATCCCCGAGCAGCATGCCCAGATCGAACTGCTCCACATCGCCGGGACCCGGCACCACCAGATGGGCGGGGATGCCCACCCCGAGGGCGGCAGCGACGGCCAGGGCCTCGGTCTCATAGAGGGTCTCCCGGCCGGCGGCGCGGGCATCTTCGAGCACCCGCTGCACCGGGCCGGGCACCCCGGTCATCTCGCCGCGGCGGCGGCGACCGCCGCCCGGCCCGCCTCGAAGGCCCGCCGGTTGATGGCGGCGACCCGCTCACCCTTGGCGGCGAAGGCGTCGGCCACACACGCCGCCACCAGGTCGGCGTCGAGAGGAAGGAAGACGCTGGCGGCCCCCACCATCACGACGTTGGCAGCGCGCGGCGACCCGACCTCCATGGCGAGCGCCCCGGCTTCCACCAGCACCGAATCCGGCACCAGGGCGACCATTCGATGGACCTCCTCCAGCGGCGGGTAGTTGGGGATGTTCTCCATGGAATCCGCCGAGGTGACCAGGATGCCGCCCGGGCCGAGGAACTCGACGTAGCGGAGCGCCTCCAACGGCTCCAACCCCACCAGGAGGTCCGCCGAGCCGCGTGGGACCAGGTCGCTGTCGATGGGGGCATCCGCCAGGCGCACGCTGGCGAACACCGCCCCACCCCGCTGCGACATGCCGTGGACCTCGCCCTGTTTGACCTGCAACCCCTGACGCCGCCCGGCCTCCGCCAGGATCACCGCCACCGAGAGAACCCCCTGGCCGCCCACCCCGGCGAGGACCACGTCGGCCTTCATGCCCTGCCCCCCTCGCGCTCCTTGCGACGGTTGGCCTTGGTGGCCTCGATGCACTCGCGTACCGCCACCACCACCGACAGGCCGTGGTGCTCCATCTCGGATCGAATCGCCCCCACCAGTTGCCGGTTGTCGCGCGGGTTGACATCGACCACCCGCACATGGGCCGGGTCGACGCCCAATCCCTCGATGATCGGGCGGAGCCGTCCCGCCGGCAGCACCGTCGGCTGAAGGCCGGTCATCGCCACCGTCTCGTTGTCGAGGATCAGCAGGGTCATGTCGGTGTCGGATGCCACCGCATCCATCAACCCGGTGACACCGGAGTGGAGGAAGGTGCTGTCGCCGATCACGGCCAGGGCGGGGCGCAATCCGGCATCCGAGGCGCCCTTGGCCATGCCCACCGAGGCGCCCATGCAGACACACGATTCGATGGCTTGATAAGGCGGGAGCGCCCCCAGCGTGTAGCAGCCGATGTCGGAGGTGACCACCGACCGGTCGTAGCCGCCGAGCACCTCGGCCACTGCGTCGTAGGAGTCCCGGTGCGGGCAGCCCTTGCACAACTGGGGGGGCCGCCCCGGCAGGTCGAGGTCGCCGATGGTGATGCGGGGCCGTGGTGCCAGGCCGAGGGCGGTGCGGACCGAGTCGGGGGTCAACTCGCCGTCGAGAGGCAGGGTCCCATCCTCCTTGCCCGAGATCTCCCACCGGTGCGGCAGCACGCCCCGCAGACGCCGCTCGACGAACGGATAGCCCTCCTCGATCACCAGGATGCGGTCCACCCCATCGGACAACTGCCGGATCAGGGCATCGGGCACCGGATAGGCCCCGATGTGGAGATGCGGGGGCACCACCTCCAGGTCGCCCCGATTCTCCAGGAAGTAGTTGCGGGCGAGCCCGGTGGTGACGACCCCGACCGGTCCGCCGTCGTTGATCGCCAGCGTGTGATACCCCGAGTGGTCCGAGTAGTCCCGCAGCCGGGGCTGCAGGTCGAGCAGGCCCTTCCACAGCCGGCGGCTGATCGACGGCAGCAGCGTCCAGTCGGCGGGGTCGGCCGCCTTCTCTACCGGGTTCTGATCCCGGGAGGGGCGGGCCTCCACCAATGCCCGGCTGTGGCAGAGCCGGGTCACCAGGCGCACCATCACCGGGATGTGGAAACGCTCCGAGAGGTCGAAGGCCTCGCGGGTCATGTCGTAGGCCTCTTGCTGGTTGGCGGGCTCCAAGCAGACGATGCGGGCGAAGTCGGCAAGATAGCGGCTGTCCTGCTCGTTCTGCGAGGAGTGCATGCCCGGATCGTCGGCCACCGCCACCACCAGGCCCCCCCCGATCTCCACCAGCGCCGAATTGATGAAGGGGTCGGCGGCGACGTTGAGGCCGACGTGCTTCATCGACACCAGCGCCCGGCGGCCCGCCATCGACACCCCGAGCGCCTGCTCGTAGGCCGTCTTCTCGTTGGCGCACCAATCGGCCCTGACCCCGAGCCCGGCGGCGTGGGCGGCCAGGAACTCGAAGATCTCGGTCGAGGGAGTCCCCGGATAAGCGTAGGCGGCGCTGACCCCGGCATGGAGGGCGGCCAGCGCCACCGCCTCGTCACCGAGCAGGACACGCGGGAGCGCCTGGGTCGTCATCCCCCCAAGCTACCGCCGAATCCGGCCGCGCCTAGGGGCCATTCGGCAGTCGCCCACCAGGGACGGATTGCCCTAGGCGGCGGCCGCCGCGACGAGTAGACCTTGGGGTAGAACGCACACAGGAGGTAGGCCGTGCCCGACCGGACGTTTCTAGTGCTCGGTGGTGCAGGCATGGTCGGCTACCAGGTCGCCCATCAGATCGCCGTCGACCTGCACCCCGAGCGCATCGTCATCGTCTCCCTCGCCGAGACCGATGTCGACCAGGCCGTGGAGGACCTGCGGGCGCTGGCACCTCCCGGGGTCGAGATCATCGGCGAATGGGGCAACGTGTTCGTGCGGGAGGAGTTCTCCCGGATCGGCCGCCGGACCCTCATCGACGACCACACCACCAGGGAACTGGCATTCGAGGACATGCTCGGCCCCATCGACGGCGCCTACGAGCGCTCCCGCCTCACCCACCTGATCGGCCGCTACCGGCCCGATGTGGTGGTGGACGCCATCAACACCGCCACCGCCATCTCCTATCAGGACGTCTACACGTCGGCGATCATCGCCGAGCGGGATGTCGAAGCGATGCTGGCGGGGTCGCTGGTGCCCCCCAGCGTGGTGGCCGAGGACATCGAAACCCTCATCCTCTCGCTGACCATCCCCCAGTTGATCCGTCACGTCACCATCCTGCTGCGGGCGCTCCGCGAAGCGGGCACCCGCATGTACCTCAAAGTGGGCACCAGCGGGACGGGGGGCATGGGACTCGACATCCCCTTCACCCACAGCGAGGACCGGCCCTCGGTCCGCCTCCTCACCAAGAACGCCGTCGCCTTCGCCCACACCGGCCTGCTGTTCCTGATGGCCCGCACCGACGGGCCGCTGGTCAAGGAGATCAAGCCCAGCACGCTGATCGGCTACTCCGACCTGGGCTACCGCACCATCCGGGAGCGAGGTGAGCCCGTGTGCCGCTACGCCAGCCACACCGAGGCGCTTGGGGATCGGCTGGAGTTGCGGATGGACCCGGCCGGGTTCGACCGCCAGGACGAATTGCGCCTGCCGGTGATCGACACCGGCGAGAACGGGGTGTTCACCAAGGGGGAGTTCGAGGTGGTCACCGCCCTCGGGATGATGGAGATGGTCACCCCCGAGGAGATCGCTGGCCTCTGCGTCCGCGAGATCAAGGGCGGCAACACCGGCCACGACGTCATCGCCGCCCTCGACGGGGCGGTGCTCGGCCCCACCTACCGGGCCGGGGTGCTGCGGGCCAGGGCCATGGAGCAGATCCGGGCGATCGAACAGGAGACCGGCACCCACAGCGTGGCGCTGGGACAACTGGGCCCTCCCGAACTGTCGAAGCTGCTCTGGGAAGCAGAACTCCTCAAACTGCTCTACGGCAACCCCACCGCGGTGCTCGAGACGGATCCGGCCGCGATCGGCAAGGAGGCCGAGGCGCTCATCGAGGAGCGCACCCGGCTGCGGGAGACCATCACCTCGCTGGGGCTCCCGATCCTGGGGGCCGACGGCACCACCCTGCGGCGGGGGCCGTTCCTCCGCATCCCCGAGGTCCCCGGAGAGACGGTCGTCGAGATGACCGAAGCCGACCGGGACCGCTGGGCCGCCAAGGGCTGGATCGACCTGCGTCCCTGCAACTGGGAGAAGTGGCAGGAGCGTCTCTCTGCCATGCGGGAGGCGAGGCCGGGCGACACCCAGCGCGGGTCGGCGGGGTACGCCGCCGAGACCTCGCTCACCGACGAGATCGAGATCGGAGCGGTGGTCGCCTGGGTGGTCGCCAGCGAGATCGGTGGCAGCCGCATCAAGTGAAGTGAGACGCCGGCCCGACCCTCAGGCCTCGCCGGGGCGGACGAAGCCCGACTCGTAGGCGGTGATCACCGCCTGGGTCCGGTCGCGCACCCCCAACTTGAGCAGCACCGCCCCGACGTGGCTCTTGACCGTCTCCATGCCGACGAACAACTGCTCGCTCATCTCGCGGTTGTTGTGCCCCTGCGCCAGCAGCCTGAGCACCTCCTGCTCCCGCTCCGAGAGCGAGGCGAGCGCCCTGGCCTGCTCCTTGGAGACGCTGGGTGAGGCAAAGCGCTCCACCAGCCGCCGGGTCGCCGCCGGGTAGACCATCGAGTCGCCGGAAGCCACCACCCGGACCGCTTCGATCAGGTCGGCCGGGGGCACCCGTTTGAGGACGAACCCGGCCGCCCCCGCCCGCAGCGCCTCGTAGACGTACTCGTCCAGTTCGAAGGTGGTCAGCACCAGCACCTTCGGCCCGCCCTCGCCCGCGGTGATCTCCCTGGTGGCGGCCAGGCCGTCGAGGTGGGGCATCCGGATGTCCATGATCACCAGATCCGGTTTCTGCTCCCGGACCAGTTCGATCGCCTGCCGCCCGTCCTCGGCCTCGCCGACCACTTCGAAGTCGGGTTCGCCCTCGATGACCACCCGCAGCCCCATCCGGACGAGCGCATCGTCGTCGGCGATCAAGATCCTGGTCATGCACCACCCTCCAGTGGAAGCCGGGCCCACACCCGGAATCCTCCTCCGGGGCGGGGTCCTGCCTCGACGCTACCTCCCAACATGGCGGTCCGCTCCTCGATGCCGATCAGCCCGCGCCCTCCGCTCTCGGCCGGGGCGAAGGTGGTGCCGCCTCCGGCGGGTGGCCCGTTGAGCACCTCGATCTCGACGACCCCGGCCCCCCGGTGCACCGACACCGTGGTGGGGACCGGTCCGGCGTGCTTCATCACGTTGGTCAGCGACTCCTGGATGATCCGGTACCCCGAGCGCGACACGTCGAGGGGGAGGCCGTCGAGCGACCCGTCCACGATCAGGTCCACCCCCAGGCCCGCTTCGGCCAGATCCCCGACCAGCTGGGCCACCTGGTCGAGCCCCGGCTGCGGCGATCGCTCGGCGGCATCGTCGTCGCGGAGGATGCCGAGGATGCGATCGAGTTCCTCGAGGGCCTGGCGGCCGCTCGTCTCGATGTTCCCCAGTGCCCGCCTGGAGAACTCCGGGTCCCGGTCGTAGACGTGAGCGCCCGCCCCGGCCTGGACCACCATCATGGTCAGGGTGTGCCCCACCGAGTCGTGGAGTTCGTGGGCCAACCGGGTGCGCTCCTCGGCGACCTGGGCACGACGCCGCTGCACCTGCACCTCGCGCCTGGCGCCGGGCCCCAGCAGCGACCCGGCCACCATCAGGTGCACCTCGGCGAACCCGTTGACCACGTGGGCGGTCACCGCGGCCACCAGCAACCCCAGCAGCGGGACGATCACGGCCAGCCACTCGAGGCCGTCCAACACCCGGGAGACACCGTCGATCCGGGTCGACCAATCCGGGAACGCCAGCGCCACCGGGGCCGCCACCAGTCCGAGCGCCAGCGAGGTGCCGGTCACCCCGATCACGAACCCGGCGATGCCGAAGGGGAACCGGAGCAGCAGCCAGAAGAACGAGCGGTAGGTGTAGGAGTCGGCCAGCATCGCCTTGACCCTGGTCCACTGGGTGCGGCGCCCCTGATCGTCCCGGCCGACCACCAGCGGCTGGGGAGCCTCGATCGACCCGCCCAGCATCGAATTGGCGAATCCGCGTTCGAAGTGGCCCATGCCGCGCCAGGCCGCCACCGCAAAGACCAGGATCAGCACCCCGACCCAGATGATCACCAGGCCGACGCCCACCGACACTGCGGTGACCAGGAATACGAAGTAGAAGATGCCGAAGGGCAGGCCGAGCAGCAGGTAGAAGAGGCGCCGGTAGGTGCGGGCTCGGATGAGTGGTGTGAAGAAGCCGTCCATGTCAGGCGATCCTGGGTCGTCGTGCCCGGTCGTGCCGGCTCACGATAGGTGGGTGGGTGAGGTCGCTCATACCGAGAGGATGCCTCCGGGGGCCGGCCGGGTCATCACGCACACCGGGGATTCCCGAGTCCCCCTGACGGGGGAATCAGTGGAACCGGGGCGGCCCGGCCAGGATCCGATCCCGCATCGCCTCCCTCGGCCAGGGACGATCGATGTCGTCGGTGAACCGCCACGGGTCGACGACCTCCAGCCACCAGGTGAGCCCGGCTCCGGCGTAGCGCTCGACTTCGGCGGCATCCCGATCGACATCCCACTCGGGGTTGCCGTTGGCGACGGCGAGGTCGAAGGGCCGCCCACCCGCCGCCTCCCTGATCTCCCCGACTGCCTCCGGCGACGTGCTGAGGGGACCGTCCTCGGCCCCCATCACGACGGCCCCGTCCCACCCCAGCGCCCGCTCCATCGGGCCGGGGTTCGGCCAGGAGACCGCCACCCAGACCGGGATCCTCGGCTGCTGCACCGGGATCGGGAGGAACCTGGCTCCGTCCACCCGGTAGTGGCGGCCTTCGTGGTGCACCGTCTCACCGCTCCACAGGCGGGTGAGCACCTCGAGGCCCTCGTCGAGCATGGCCGCTCTCTCCCCCATTCCGGTCACCTCGCCGAGTTCCTCGAACTCGTGGCGGTTGGCCCCGAGACCGGCGCCGAACACCAGGCGGCCCCCCGACAGGCGGTCGATGGACACGGTCTCTCGCGCCAGTTTCCAGGGACGGCGCCGGGGTACCGGGGTCACCAGGGCGCCGATCCGGATCGTCGACGTGGCCCCGGCGATGGCCGCCAGCGCCACCCAGGAATCGACCACCGGGCTGGCCCGATCCCACCACATGGCCATGTGGTCCCAGATGAAGAACCCGTCCCAACCCGCCTCCTCGGCATCGGCTGCCAGACCCGCCAGCACCGCGGCATCGGCGTACTCGCCGAAGGTGGCGACGTAGGGGGCGTATCGCATCGGGATACTGTCCCCTCCCCGACCTGCGCACGCAAGTGCCGAACGGCCCGATCGATCCGAGGGAGAGTGCAACCGATGCATGACGGCCGGGGTTCTGGTAGGTAGACGGAACACGCATGAACCACACCACCATCGACACCATCACCGACGCCCTGGCGTCCGACCTCGACCGGGCCTTTCCCGACCTGGTCGTTCTGCTCCAGGACGACCTGTTCTCCGGGGTGCTGCGGATGACCGGCCGCCGCGCCGACGCCGAGGACATCACCCAGGAGACCCTGATCAGGGCCTACCGGGCGCTGTCGGGGTATCCGGAGGCCCGCATCCGCAGCCTGGCGGTGCGGCCCTGGATGTGGACGATCGCCCTCAACCTGTGCCGCAACCGGTCCCGCAGCCGGTCCCGCAAGCCGGAGACGCCGCTCCCCGAGTGGTACGAACCGGCCTCCCCGGCGCCGGGGCCCGAGCAGATGGCGGTCGCCGCCGACGCCGGCGAGCGACTCGGCACCCGGGTGGCGGCCCTGCCGTGGGCACAGCGCCGGGCGGTGGTGCTGCGTCATGTCATCGGCCTCGGCTACCAGGAGATCGCCGAGGCACTCGAACGACCCGTCGGCACCGTCAAGGCCGACGTCCACCGCGCCCTGGCCAGTCTGCGCCGGGAGCTGCCCACCGAGGAGACATCATGACCGACCGACTGTCCGACGATCTGGCCGCACTGCGCACCCCTGCTCCTGCCGGCCTGCTTCCCGGCGTGCTGCTCGGCGTGGGCCTCGCCGACCGCTACGTGACCAGGACGGCCCCGATCGGGCCGATCTACGTGGCCTTCAACGACCACGGGGTGTCGGCCGTCGACGTTGCCGATGATCCGGCCGCCTTCGAGGAGTGGTTCGAGGGCCGGTTCGGGCGAAGAGCCTTCCCCGCCGCCGGCCTCCCCTCCGCCATCGGCGGCCGCCTCGACCGGGCGATCGCCGCCGGCAAGCCCGGTTCGCTGCCACTCGACCTCCGCAGCGTGACCCCGTTCCAGGCAAGGGTGTTGCTCAAGACCGCCGAGATCCCCCGCGGCGAGGTGCGCCCCTACGGATGGGTGGCCGGCGAGATCGGGGCGCCGTCGGCCACCAGGGCGGTTGGCTCCGCGTTGGCCGCCAACCCGGTGCCGGTGGTGATCCCCTGCCATCGAGTGGTGCGATCCGACGGGCGGTTCGGCCGCTACTCGATGGGCGAGGACGCCAACAAGCCGCGCCTCCTCGAGGCCGAGGGCCTCGACGTCGGCGGGTTCGCCGCACTCGCCGCCCGGGGGGTGCGGCTGATCGGGAGCGACACCACCCGGATCTACTGCCACCCGACCTGCCGGGACGCCCGCCGGATCAGCGACGCCCACCGCGTCGAGTTCCGATCGGCCCGGGACGCCCAGAGGTTGGGCTACCGGGCCTGCCAGCGCTGCCGGCCCGCCGCGGCTGCCTAGAACTCGCCCGCTCGCCCTTCGAGGGCAGCGGTGATCTCGTCCCGGGCCGCCCGATACACCTCGATCGCCGCACCGTAGGGGTCGGCGATGTCGGCTCCGTCGGGGCGCAGCAGGGCCACCCGGTCCTCGATCCCGGGTGCGATGCGGAGCACCGCGCTGCGGTGGTCCTCGGTCATCACGTAGATGCGGGCTGCCGATTCGGCCAGATCCCTGTCGAGTTGGCGGGCGCGGTGGCCCCGCAGGCTCACCCCGACCTCCCGGCAGGCGGCCGCCGCGGTGGGAGTGGCCGGAGCGCCCCGCACCGCCCGGACGCCGGCACTCTCGAAGACGACCCCCTCCCCCTCGAAGCGGGCCCGGGCCAGCACTTCGGCCATCGGGGATCGGCACAGGTTGCCGGTGCAGACGAACAGCACCCGTCGGAACTCACCCATCCCCGGCGGCCTGGGTCTCGGCATGGGCCTTGCCACGATCGTCTTCCTGGGTGAGCGGGGAATCGACGACCTCATGACGCTCGATGTAGGTGCTGACGAACGCCTGGATGGTGGCGGCCACCGGCAGTGCCATCAACGCCCCCGGCACCCCCATGAGGGTCGCCCCGGCGATGGCAGCACCGAAGGAGAGTGCCGGGTGCAGCGACATGGTGTGGTGGGTGATCTTGGGCGCCAGCAGGTAGTTCTCCAACTGCTGGTACACGACCACGTAGACCGCCACCGCGATCGCCTTGGGAGGGCTCTCCAGCAGAGCGATCAACAGCGGGAGCACCCCCCCGAGGTAGGTGCCGACCACCGGGATGAACTGGGAGAGGATGCCCAGCCACAGGGCGAGCGCCAGGGCGAAGGGGACTCCGATGATCGTGAAGGCCGCCCACGCCAAGGCGGCTGCGAAGAGAGCCAGCAGAGTCCGCGAGTAGAAGTAGCCGCCGGTCTTGTCGATGGCGATGTCGATGATCCGGAGTACCTCGCGCTGGCGGGCCGGCGGCAGCACCGACAGCACGCTCCTCCTCAACCTGGGACCCTCGGCCGTCATGTAGAAGGTGAAGAGGCCGATCGTCATCAACTGCAGCAGGGTGCCCAGCAGGGCGGTGCCGACCCCGAACACGCTCCCCGCCACGTCAGCGGCGATGCCCTGCAGGTCGGTGCCCAGATTGGCGACGGCTTCCGAGAGTCGCTGGCCGGAGAAGTCGATCCCGAGCCGGGCGGCAACATCGGAGAGTTGCTCGACGTAGGAGGGGATCTTGTCGACGAGTTTGATGGTCTGGTTGACGATCAGCGGCACCATCAGGCCGATGAACAGCCCGATCAGGGTCAGCATCCCGAGGAACATCACCCCGGTGGCCAGACCCCGCCGCCACCCCCGCTTCGCCAGGTAGTTGACCCCCGGTTCCAGGGCGATCGAGAGGAACAGCGAGATCGCCACCAGGACCAGCAGGCCCCGCAGCCTGCTGAGCACGTGGAAGGCGGCCCACAGGCCGATGATGGAGCCGAACACCATCACCAGGAGCCGGGGCACCCAGCCCGGCATGCCGGTGTCCCCCAGCCAGGAACGGCCCGGACGGCTCGCCGGCGGCGTCTCGATCGGTTGGTCGGTCACGGCGTGAGCGTAGGAATCAGCGCCGCCAAACCAGCGTCTTTCGTCAGGTGGCCAGTCCGTCGATCACCTCGACGCCGGGCATCCTGGTGAAGACCTCGGGGTCCACCAGCAGCTTGATCGACCGGCTCCCCCCGCCGACGATGCATGTCTCCAATGCCGGGATCCGGGCGTCGACGTAGACCGGGAGGCCGTCGGGGATCCCGAACGGGGTCACTCCGCCGATCTCCATGCCGGTGGCGGCGATGGTGTCCTCCGGCGAGGCGAACGACAGCTTGGAGACCCCCAGCAGCGCCTTGACCCGCCGGTTGACGTCGAGGCGGGTGGTCGCCAGGCCCAGGCACAGGCAGGCTCGGCCCGGCGGCCGCCGCGAGGCGATGACAATGGCATTGGCCGAGATCTCGGGGCCGTAGCCGTAGTGCTCGCAGAACGCCGCGGTATCAGCGAGGGCCGGGTCGCAATCGAGCACCTCGTAGCGGGCCCCCAGCGCCTCGAGATGGTCGATGACTCGTTGCTCGATTGCGCTCGCCATGATGGGCGACCCTAGGCCGGATTGCCCGACTATCCCACTACCCCAGCCGGCTCTTCGCCGGGCATAGGGCCGGACGATCCTCCCGCAACACGGCGCTCCCGCGTAGCCTGACACTCATGACCGACTATCGCCCCCCTCTCACCGACATTCTGTTCGTCCTCAACGAGGTCGCCGGCCTGCCCGAGATCGCCACCTTCGCGGCCTACCCGAACGCCGATCCCGAGTTCGTGGCGGGGGCCCTCGGTGAGGCAGGGCGCTTCGCCGCCGAGGTGATCGCTCCCCTCAACCAGGTGGGCGACGAGACGCACAGCACCATCACCAAAGGAGCGGTCACCACGCCGCCCGGGTTCAAGGCCGCCTACGACGCCTTCGTCGCTTCGGGTTGGCCGGCGATGGGATTCCCCGAGCAATACGGCGGGGGTGGCATGCCGGTCGTGGCGGCCACCGCTGTCAACGAAATGGTCACCACCGCCAACATGGCGTTCTCGCTGTGCCCGATGCTCACCTACGGGGCCAACGAGATGCTGCTGTGGCACGGGTCCGAGGAGCAGCGCGCTGCCTACCTCGGCAAGTTGGTGCCCGGGGAGTGGACCAGCACCATGGTGCTCACCGAGGCCGACGCCGGATCCGACGTAGGGGCGCTCATCACCAAGGCGGTCCCCCAGGGCGACGGCACCTACCGGGTCACCGGCAACAAGATCTTCATCACCTGGGGCGACCACGACCTGACCGACAACATCGTCCACATCGTGCTGGCCCGCACCCCCGACGCCCCTCGCGGGACCAAGGGGATCTCGTGCTTCATCATCCCCAAGTTCCTGGTGAACGATGACGGGACGGTGGGGGCCTCCAACAACGTGGAGACCGTGTCGCTGGAGCACAAACTCGGCATCCACGCCAGTCCCACCGCGGTGCTGGCCTTCGAGGACTCGGTCGGGTATCTGATCGGCGAAGAGAACCAGGGGATGCGGTACATGTTCACGATGATGAACAACGCCCGCCTCCAGGTGGGGCTGCAGGGCGTCTCGGTCGCCGAACGGGCCTATCAGGCAGCCGTGGAGTACGCCACCGAGCGGCGGCAGGGGCGGGCCATCGGAGCCCCCAAGACCGAGAAGTCGCCGATCGTCGAGCACCCCGACGTGCGCCGGATGCTGCTGCTGATGCGATCGCAGATCGAGGCGGGGCGCTGCCTGGTGCTGAAGACCGCCGAGGCGATCGATGTAAGCCACCACCATCCCGACGAAGCCGTCCGCACCCGGGCCGCCGAGCGCCTCGCCCTCCTCACCCCGATCTCCAAGGCGTGGCCCACCGACATGGGGGTCGAGGTGACCTCGCTGGGCATCCAGGTGCTCGGTGGGATGGGGTACATCGAGGAGAGCGGCATGCCCCAGCACTTCCGGGATGCCCGGATCACCCCGATCTACGAGGGCACCAACGGCATCCAGGCCGCCGACCTGGTGGCCCGCAAACTGCCGATGCGGGGCGGCGAAGCAGTGCGCGAGATGCTGGAGGAGATGGGTGAGGTGGCAGCCTTCCTCGGCAAGATCGATGACCTCGCCGACATCGGCACCGCCCTCGGGGATGCCATCGGCGCCCTCGCCGAGGCCTCGATGGGCCTGGGCAAGATGCTGATGGACGACCCCAACGACGCCCTGGCCGGCGCCACCCCCTATCAGGAGATGTTCGGCCTCACCGCCGGCGGATGGCTGCTGGGGATGTCGGCGCTGGCGGCCCACCGGCTTCTGGAGAGTGGCGACGACCGGTTCCTGCGGGACAAGATCGCCACGGTGCGGTTCTTCGCCCGCCATCTGCTCCCCAAGGTGCGGGGCCTGCTCCCCTCGGCGCTGGCAGGGGCCGAAGGCCTGTTCGCCATCGCCACCGAGGACCTGTAGAACGGGTTTCCACGACGGGGTCATCTCAGTCTCAGCCGCGTGGTTCAACCCCCCGCCGCCGGTGGCGAGAGCGGCCAATCGGCCACCGGGGCGACGACCACCGAGCAGGTTGACTCGCTGTGGGTCTTCGGGGTTCTCCGACTACTGCACCTCGACGCCCGGACGTACCGCTCACGCTCCACGACGGCCCATTCAGGCAGCGTCGTGGGCTAGCGCGCCAGAGCCACAGCCTCCGCAAAGGTCGCCTCGGCCACCTCAAAAGCCAATCGCTCTTCGACAGTCTCCGCCTCCGTGGGTCGTCCCTCGTCGTCGAGTTGGATGGTGGCGGCGGCCAGAGGTGTGTATGCCTGACCTCCCTTGTCAACGATCAGCCCTTGAGGAGTCACGAGCCGATAGCTGACTCCCCCAATAGGGTTGTAGTCATTGGGAACAACCTGTTCCGAGCCGAGGTCGCCCTTGACCCGAAGGAACCACAGGGCCGGCCCCTCGGGGAGAGCGGCGATCCGGCCCTCGGTATCTCGGAGGCCGTTGGGCGCAATGATCTTGCGAAGATCATCGGCGGAATACCCGGCGATGGTGTGCTCGAACGTCACGGCCTTCCTCTCCGAGGGCAGCGAGCCCCGGACGACCTCGGTCTACGCGATGGTGAGTATCAGCGACGCCGCCACGTTCGCTCCATCGGGCTCTCGGGGGTCACCCCATTCGCGCCCGACGGAGATCGATTCCACCTCACCGAGGACGACCACATCAGCCGCTTCGGCCATCGCACTGATTGACGGATACTCCTCCGTTGGAACGTTCGGAAACGACATCAACGCCCAAAGCTCGTGCCCGTCCGCTGTTGTCTGCGACGCGCTGCACGCACTCGCCAGCACAGCCATGCACAGAGTGAGGATCGCGAACCAGTGTCGTGTGTCGAGCCCCATTGTTATGTCTCCTCCGGCAGTCCCTTGGGGTTGATGCCGTCGACGCATCCAAACTTCACCACACAGGTGTCTCAAGAGTGTCATGTCAGCCCGACAGTTGGTGAGGACTGTGCGCTCACCCGAGCGGACAATGCCCGGCCCGCCGGGTCCGAGAGCGGTCCTGGCTCCACTCCGTCTGGACGATCGCCCCGGCGCGGGTCCTGGGCATCGGCCGGCGCCGAGGTACTCCGGGCGTGATGCATGAACCATCCTGCCAACGTTCTCGGGGAGATGGGGTCGGGCATCGACGCCCGGGGGGTGTCTGGTGGCGGTCCTCAGGAGGGTGAAGGGCGCCCAACCGGAGCCGAGGCTCGACTCACCGCCGGTGAAGCTCGACCCTTGGCGCCGGAACACCGCAGGCGCTGCTGCAAACCAGCCGCAAAGAATCGGGCCGCGCCTAGGGTGTGGCGACCCCGA
>JAHJML010000162.1 GCA_018821365.1 Actinomycetota bacterium
CCACCAGAAACGGCCCCCTCGGGGGCCGTTTCTCGATGGGCGGGCCCTTGCCCCGATTAGCGTTGCCGCCGTGGACCCTTGGTACATCTCCGTCGACATCGAAACCGCCGGACCGTATCCGGGCGCCTTCTCGGTGCTCTCGATCGGCGCCGTCGCCGTCGCCGACACCGGAACCATCTTCTACGCCGAACTCGAGCCCGAGGTGCCGGGGGTGGACCCCGCCGCGTTCGCCTACAGCGGGCTGTCGATGGAGCGGCTCGCCGCCGAGGGAGAGGATCCGCGTTCCGCCTTCGAGCGGTTCGCCGCCTGGGTCGAGGCGACCACCCCGGATGGAAGCCGGGCGGTCTTCGTGGGGTTCAACGCCCCCTTCGACTGGATGTTCGTGGCCGACGGACTCCATCGCCACACCGGGCGCAACCCGTTCGGCCACAGCGCCCTCGACATCAAGGCCCTCGAGATGGGTGCCGCCGGGGTCGGCTGGGACGAGACCTCGTTCGCGGCCGTGGCGGGGCGCCACGGTGTGGATGCCCCACTCCCGCACCACGCTCTCGAAGATGCCCGCCTGCAGGCCGAGGTGTTCCGCCGTATCCTCGCCGCACTCGATGAAGGGAGACCGGCGCCATGACCCCGCAGACGGAGGACCTCGCCCGCATCGTCTCGTCCGCCGCCCGCCTGGGCGTCGAGGTCGACGAAGCCGACGCCCTGCAGTGGATGGTGTCGATTGCCGCCGCCCGGGCCGAGCAGGGCCAGATCACCCAGGACGAAGCCACTGGCGTCTTCGGGCACCGGGTGTCGATGCTCGACTTCAGCCCCGCCGACCTGGCCCACTTCCGGGCGATCGGCCGGATTGTCGAGTTCGAGGACGCTCCCGACGTCGAGACCGCCCTGGCCCTGTCGGGTTCGGCGGCCCAGTCCAAGGTGCAGACCTACCCGGGCGACTGTGACTACTTCGAGCGGGTCAACATCATCGCTCCGACCCGCCGGGCCGCCTGCGACCGACTGGCGATCCTGATGAGGGAGAAGGTGCTGGCGACCCTGCAAGGGCCGACCTACCGGTTCATCGAGGCCAAGTTCGGGAACCATCCCGCCGACATCGAGCGGAACGGCCGCCTCGAGAAGGCCGGGTCTCCGATCGCCTGGTCCGGCGCCGAGGTGGCGGCCGGGGAGATCAGGGGGAAGGCACCCGACGGGTCCGAGGCAGTGGTCAGGTGGGACGAGGTCGCCGGCGACCCGGGATGGTGCAAGCTCGACTGGGTGGTCGCCGATCCGGTCCGGGACGCGGTCGCCAACGCCAGCAACATGCTCGACGCCACCTGGGAGGCACCCGACGGCTCGATCACGCCGCTCGACGGCTACCTCGATCCCTACTTCCAGGAGGTCTACCTGGAAGCGGATTCGATCCCGCTGTTCTCCAAACTGGCCGAGCACGTCTCCGACGACGCTCTCGCCGAGTACGTCGACCAGTTGGAGGGAGAGGTCCGCAAGTACGTCGCCAAGGACCCCCGCAACTACGGCAAGGCCGCCAAGCGGATGTACAACATCTTCCGCCTCAACGGCCGGTACGCCGAGGCCGCCTACGTGAGGGAGTTGTTCGACGAACCGGCCGCACTGCTCTACCAGGTGCATGCGCTGATCCGCACCGTCGACGAGGCGGTGCAACCCGGTTCGGGGATCACCCTTGCCACCGTGCTCGCCCAACTGGACCGCCTGGTGCTGGATGTCGTGAGGACCCTGGAGGGCGCCGAGGAGGTCGAGATCGTCGAGCACCTGCAGGTCTTCCGGCATGCGCTCGCCTCCGGCGGCGACGCTGCGGTGCGGACGGCGGCCGTCGAGGGATCCCGGGCGCAGGTCATCAACCTGGTCAACAACTTCTTCCACGACAAACTGGTGGGGATGCCCGAGATCGCCGCCTATCTGGATGACGTGGCCGGGGGGTGAGTCGCTCGCTACCGGATCTTGGCGAGGATCCGGCGGATCTCACTGCGGCGGTAGGAGCGGAGCCTCTTGAGGGCCTTGTCGGTGTCGACCCAGGCGATCTCGACGATCTCGCCGCGCGGCCTTGGGTCGCTCTTCTTGATCGAGGCGGCGAAGGCCACGCACCCGGCACATGGGACGGTGTGGTGGCGGATGTGATCGCCGGAGACCCTGGCCTTCAGCTCGATGGTGATCCCCATCTCCTCCTTGACCTCGCGTTTGGCGGCGGCCCGCAGGCTCTCATTCCCCTGGGTCCTGCCTCCCGGGAGCGTCCAGCGTCCCCGCCGGTTCTTGACCAGCAGGACCTCTCCCTTCCTGGTGATGAGCGCATAGGCGCGCCGCTGCTTCCTCACGAGGGTCCGAGGTTACGACACGCGGCGTCACGCAGGGAACACCGCCTCCCCTGCCGGGGAGCGGATGCGGTTGCCCGCCCGGCTCGTGGCGGTTCGATCCCTCGGCAGGCATAATGCGGGCCGCATCGGCAAGGGACCCTCATGAAGTTCTTCATGCAAGGAATGCGTCGTTCGGCCACGACCGTGGTCTACGACCTTCTGTCGCAGGACGATCGCCTCGATCTCTACTACGAGCCGTACAGCGTGCACGGCAAGGTGGAGTTGGGCGGCGGCAGCGGCATGCAGGAGATCGACCACATGGCCAAGATCTACGAGATGCGGGACGCTTTCGTCGCCGCCCACCCCGAGTTCGATCTCGATCCGGGAGACCTCAACTACGGCGCCCCCCGGCTCGCCTCCCTGGAACTCGAGACCGGCATGGCGCCCTGGGCGTGCGAGTACCTGAGGTTCCTCACCAACCGCAGTGAGCACGTCGCCATGAAGTTCACCCGGATGTACCGCAAGATGCACCTGCTCAAGGAGATCGTGCCCGATGCCAGGGTCGCCCTGCTGCTCCGCCACCCCCAGGAGGTGGTTGCTTCGTACATGTACGGCAAGGGGCAGAAGCGTCTCGACAAGTTCCCCGACGCCGATGCCTTCTTCGGGAGGACCTCCGGCATCAACCCGTGGAACGTCAGGCGGTTCTTCGAGGCCATCGTCGAGGCGGAGGGATGGCATCACCTCGAAGGCAGCCCCGATTGGATCGTGTTCCTGACGGTGTGGAAGTACACCTTCGACTACTCGTTCGCCGAGGGCAGAGAGGCCTTCGGGGATGCACTGCTGGTGCAGACCCATGAGGACCTGGTCGCCGCGCCGGAGGCGGGGGTCATCGAACTGTACGACCACATGGGCATCGAGCCGTCGGAGCGGGCGCTGGAGTGGGCCGTGACCAACCTGCGCAAGAGCCGCAAGGCGGCCTACCACGAGGACCCCCGTTGGATCGAGGGGTACGAGAAGGTGGGCATGATGGAGAGCTTGGCCAACGCTGGGTACGGGCCCGTGTTGGATGGGGGAGGAGCCTCATGAGGATCGGCTTTGTCAGCCTGTGGGTCAACCGGGGCCAGGGCATCGTCACCAGGCAGATCCGCGATGTGATGGAGGAGGCCGGGCACGAGACCTTCGTGCTGGCGCGCCCTACCGGCGATCTGGCCGCCATGCCGTCCCACGTCGACGAGAGCGAGGAGTGGCTGGACCCCTCGGTCACCTATGGGTCGCGGTACCAGATGGACCCTTCGGAGTACGTGAATTGGGCCAAGGCCCATCAACTCGACGTGATGATGACCGACCAGAACCTCCAGTTCGCAGGGATCAAGGCCGTCAGGAACCTCGGCGTGCGCACCATCGGGAGGTTCGTCTGGGAGCGCTACGGGGAGAACAACGTCGAGAAGACCATCCAGTCCTTCGACACGGTGTTCTCGTTGACCCTCGCCGAGCAGGAGCGGTACGCCCGGTTCGGCATCGAGTCACCCTATGTCCGGTACGGGGTGCATCCTTCGATCATCGAGAGCACCGCCCCCAAGCCCGCCGACGGCCCGATGCTGTTCATCTTCCACGGCGGCGCCCACGGGCTTCGCAAGCCCTACCAGGCGACGCTCGAGGCGTTCAAGGCCGTCGCCAACCCCGACATCCGTCTGGTGATCAAGAGCCAGGTGGAGGCCACCGATCGCACCGAAGCGTTCCGGATCGACGACGACCCCCGCATCGTCGAGGTGGTCGAGGACATGAGCTTCGAGGAGTACACGGCATTCTTCTCGAGCCATCACGTGTGCCTGACTCCTACGCGCTGGGAGGGACTCGGGGTGTGGCTGTACGAGTCGATCGGGTTCGGCCAGCCGGTCATCAGCACCGACATCCCCCCGGTCAACGAGGTCATCCGTCACGGTGTCAACGGACTGCTGGCCCGCCCCGTCGAGATCGGGCGCAAGAAACCCGATCTGGGAATCTACGATCCCGACATCGGCCACCTGACCCAGTTGATCACCGAGATCGCCGAGCCGGGCAGACTCCAGGAGCTCACCGCGACACTGCTCGCCGATCGCCCTCGGCTCTCGTGGGAGAACACCAAGGGGGACTACCTGGCTCTGGTGGAGGGGCGCCTCTAGACCCAGCCGTACTGTTGCCGGAGCTGCTGGCTCCGGTGTTGGGCGAACGTGTGGAGCCGGGCATCCAGAGCGTCCCGCTCGGTCACCCGTTCCGAGATCTCGTCGGTCATCTCCTGATGCCGGACGATGGTGACGTCTTGGATGGGGGGCCAGACATCGGCCAGGTCTGCCCCGCCCCCGGCGACCCGGCGGTTGGTGAACTCGGTCGGCACCCCGATCTCCGCCAGGATGTGGGGGAGATCGCGGTCGATCCACTCGGTGGGGCCCACGTACCAGAAGTCCTTGAGGCGTTGCGTCACCTCCTTGATGCCCACCACCCCGAGCTGGTGTTCGAAGGCGGCCACCTGGGTGTTGGGTGGGCGTGCCTCGTACCACTCCCAGAAGCCGGGCGGATCGTCGACCCGGCTCGCCTCGTGGTTGTAGTGAGACACCGCCAGGGCGGCCGGTTGGCGGACGAAGGTGAAGTACCGGGGGGTCTTGCCGGGTACCAGTTGGTGGACCGAGGCGTGGACCAGGTGCCCCGAGATCACCCGGAGCCGTTCGAGCCGCTCGGCCGGCCAATCGTGCACGCGCGGGTCGCCGCGGGCCTCCCGGGTCTGATTGCCCCAGGGCCCCAGGTGAGCGAAGCGGTCGTCGAATCCGAGGTGCTCGGCAAGGTGAGCGTTGATGGTGGTCCCCCCGGTCTTGGGGAGGTGCATCAGCAGGTAGAGGTAGTTGTCTCCACTGCCGGTCGCGGGGGGGCTCATGCCGGCACCTTCGTATTCCAACCGAGCGCCTCTCGCCGGCCGGCCCGGAGCTCGAAGGCGAGGCGGTGGAGCCGTGTGTCGAGGGGGTGATCGATGTGGACCCGGGTCTCGATCTCATCCGTCAGCACCGCATGCCGCTCGACGGGGACGGGGTCGGCCGCACCCGGGAGGTGGAGATCGGCGACATCCTTGCCGGCTCCGGCCACGCGCCGATTGACCCACTCGGTGGGCACGCCGATGGCGGCGAACAGGTGGGGGAGGTCGTCGTCGAGGGACTCGGTGGCTCCCACGAACCAGAACTGCCGGAGCATCGCTTCGGTCTCCTCGAGACTCCTCGCCCCCAGCAGCCGTCGCAGGCGCCGGAAGGTGGGATTGCGGCCTTGCCGGAGGTACCACTCGCCGAAGTCGACCTTGTCGCCGCTCCTGCTGACGTCGAAGTTGAACCTCGACACCATGAGCGGGGCGGGGTCCCGGATGAACGTGATGTGCCGGGCGGATCTGTCGGGCAGGAGTTGGTGGGACTCGATGTCCGCACCGTGCCCGGTGATGACCCGGACCCGGTCGAGACGATCGGCCGGCCAGGCGGCCGGCGGGTCGATCCCCAGCTCCTCACGCTCCCGGTCGGCACCCGGCCCCTGGATGAGCAGTTCCTCGGCGGGGAGATGCTGGTGCAGATGACCGGTGAACGTGGTGCCCCCCGTCTTGGGAAGGTGGAGGAACACATACACGCATCGGCCGCTCATGGGTCAGAAGGATACCGGTGCCAGGACCGGCAGCCGGCGGCTTCAATCCCAGCCGTGTTCCCGGCGGCACTCCCTGCGGCGCTTGATGGCGTACCGATAGAGGCGGAGATCCCCGGAGTTCTCAGCGTGGATGCGCGCTCGCATCTCGTCGGTGAGCACGGTATGCCGTCGTATGGAGAAGGTCTCCCTCCCCAGATCGAGGTCCTCCAGGTCACGCTCACCTCCGGTCACCCGACGGTTCACCCAATCGGTCGGGACGCCGATGGCGGCGAAGAGGTGGGGGAGGTCGTCGTCGAGGTGCTCGGTGACCCCCACGAACCAGAAGGAGTTCAGTGTGTCGCGGAGCTCCGAGAGGGACTCGGCATGGAGTGCTTTCCGGAGCCGCTTCGATGACGGGTTGCGTGGTTGCGTCTCGTACCACTCCCAGAATGTGGCCCGGTCCCCCTCACGGCTGGAGTGGAAGTTGTACCTGGAGACGGCCAGGTCTGCCGGATCGCGGGACACCGTCAGGTACCGGACCTCCCGTCCGGCCACGAATCGCTCGATCGAGCGGTCTACCCGATGTCCTGCGATGACGCGGGTGCGATCCCATCGCTCCGGCGGCCAATCGGCCGGGTCGGGTTGGCCGTCGCGGGCCCGAACCCGATCGCCCCACGGACCGAGATGCACGAACTCCTCGTCCCAGGAGAGGTGCCGCGCCAGATGCCCGTTGATGGTGGTGCCGCCGGTCTTGAAGAGGTGAACGAACACGTAGAGCGGTCCGGCAGTCATGGGCGCAGTGTAAGGATCGGCCCCTCGGGCCGGTACCCTTCTCCTCGACTCCAGAGGAGACCGGTGCGGATCGGGTTCGTGAGCATGTGGGCCAATCGTGGCCAGGGCATCATCACCAGGCAGATCCGCGAGATCTTCGATCGTGCCGGTCACGAGACGTTCGTCCTCGCCAGACCGGTGCAGTCGATCAGCCCACTCCCGAACCGGATCGATCGACGTTCAGAGTGGCAGGAACCGGGTGTGACGGTAGCCACCTCCTATCAGATCCCGGGGGCCGAGTACCTCGAATGGGCGAAGCGCACCGGTATCGAGGTCCTCCTGGCGGATCAGAATGCCCAGTTCGCCGAGATCGCCGCCCTGCGGGCGGCCGGGGTGCGAACCATCGGCCGCTTCGTGTGGGAGCGCTTCGGGGAGACCCATGTCGAGGGGGCACTGGAGGCCTTCGACACCATCTACTCGGTCACCAGGGCCGAACAGGCGCGCTACCGCGACCTGTTCGGGATCGACTCCCCGTATGTTCGCTACGGCATCCACCCCACGCTGATCGAGCGATCGGCCCCCAAGCGCCACGGACCGATCACCTTCATCTTCCACGGGGGCCTGCAAGGTGCTCGCAAGCCCATCGCCGCCACGGTGGAGGCCTTCAAACGGGTCGATCGAGGCGACATCCGGCTCATCGTCAAGAGCCAGGCCGTCAAGGAGGTCAGCGAGGAGGTGGCGGTCCTCGACGACCCCCGCATCGAGCACGTCGTCGCCGACATGGCCTTCGACGAGTACGTCGAGTTCTACTCGAGTTGCCACGTGTGCCTGACTCCGACCCGGTGGGAGGGCCTGGGCGTCTGGATCTTCGAGTCCCTGGCGTTCGGGATGCCGGTCATCAGCAGCGCCATCGCCCCGGTCGCCGAGGTGATCCGGCACGGCATCAACGGGTTGCTGGCACGGTCTACCGAGATCGGGATGAAGAAGCGCGGGGTTCCGGTCTGGGAGCCCGACGTGGGGCATCTCAGCGAGTTGATCGCCGAACTGGCCGACCCCGGCCGCCTCGGTGCGATGACCCGGACGCTGGTGGCCGATCGGCCCCGCCTCTCGTGGGATCACACCAGGGACGACTACCTGGATCTCGTCGAACGACGCCGCCGATGAGCCCTAGCTCCAGCCGTACTTGTCGCGTTTCGACTTGCGCCGTTTTCGGGCGAGCTTGATCAGCCGGAGGTCGCGGGGATTGTCGTCGTAGACGCGCTGACGGATGTCGTCCGTCAACTCCAACCCGGCGATGGGCCGGCCCCCGACGATGGCGATCTCCCCGGTGTCGTCCGGGTCGACATCGTCAAGATCACCTTCGGTGTCCCTGCCTCCGCTCCAACCGCCCTCGACGCCCATGTGTTCGAGGAGGTGGGGAGCGTCCTCGTCCAGGTGGTCGGTGGTGGTGACGAACCAGAAGTCGCGCAGCAGTTCGCCGACCTTGTCGACCGACCCCACTCCCAACAATTGACAGAAGCGCCGGGTTGTCTGGTTGACCCGTCGGTGTTCGTACCAATCGGCGAACGGTGGCATCTCCTCGCCCCGCTCGAGGGAGGCGTTGTAGTCGGCGACCGCCATCTCGGCGGGGTCTCGCAGCACCGTGAGATAGCGGCCGGCATCCGCTCCGACGACGGAGTGGGCGGACATGCCGATGTCGTCGCCGGTGATCACTCTGACCTTGCTCAGCTTGGTGGCGCTCCAGAAGGAGATATCAGGCCGGGCCTGACGTTGCCGCTGCCGGTCGCCCCAGGCGCCGAGGTACACGATGCCCTCGTTCCACACGAGTTGCCGCCCCAGATGGGCCAGGAACGGCGTGCTGCCGGTCTTGGGGAGGTAGACGAAGACGTAGGGCTTGGGCACGGCTTGTCAGGATACCGTGAGCAGGCGGAAGGTCGCCGCCGCCTACGGCATCAGGAGCTTGGCGAGGCGCCGCGAGGTGATAGCGGCCCCGACCGCTGTCAAACGCACTAAAATCCAATCCGTTAAACGCATAGTATCCACCAAGAAGCATAAACATAAACGTACCG
>JAHJML010000163.1 GCA_018821365.1 Actinomycetota bacterium
CGTCACTTTCGCTTCTTCCCTCCTGAAAGAGGTTTACAACCCGAAGGCCTTCATCCCTCACGCGGCGTCGCTGCATCAGGCTTTCGCCCATTGTGCAATATTCCCTGCTGCTGCCTCCCGTAGGAGTCTGGGCCGTGTCTCAGTCCCAGTGTGGCTGATCGTCCTCTCAGACCAGCTACCCGTCGTCGCCTTGGTGAGCCGTTACCTCACCAACAAGCTGATAGGCCGCGAGACCATCCCGGAGCAGCGGACCATTTCCTCAATCCGACATGCGACGGTTAGAGGACATTCGGTATTAATCCAGGTTTCCCTGGGCTATCCCGATCTCCGGGGCAGGTTTCTCACGTGTTACGCACCCGTTCGCCACTAGATACCTCGTATGGTTACCCATAGTGAGGTTCTCGTTCGACTTGCATGCATTAAGCACGCCGCCAGCGTTCGTCCTGAGCCAGGATCAAACTCTCCATCGAAAGATCTCGACCCCAGTGGAGCCGAATCCTCATTGTGAGTTTGTCTTCTGCGAGTGATCTGGCCAAACCATCCACTCGCTACTCGAGTACAGCCTGCCACCCGATCCGGACGAACCGGTGGGTGACGGCTTTGTGTCGGCCCCCTCGGACGCGGGCGAACCCGGCCGGTGGAGGCCTGCTTGACTGGCTTTTGGCACACTGTTCAGTTGTCAAGGAGCCGGATGGTTCCGGCCTCCGGAGTCGCGCAGTATCTGCGCACCTCTGGGGCGAGGCGTCATGGTACCCGGTGCCCGTGTGCACGTCAAGACGCGCACCGAGCCCTGCTCGGCACCCGACACAGGTTGGCCTCATCGGCCGACGTGCCGTCATCCTAGACGGATTTGCCGCCTACCCGTTGTCTTTTCGCTGCCGGGATCCCGGCGCGCTCTGGTAGCGTCCCGCTCAATGGAAACCGGCCACGCCCTCGATGTCCTCGCCGCCCGCGGGTTCATCGCCGACCTCACCGACGAGGCCGCCATCCGCGACCTGCTCACCGCCCCGACCACGTTCTACGTGGGGTTCGACCCCACTGCCCCGTCGCTGCACATCGGACACCTGATGGGGATGATGGCGATGGCCTGGCTGCAGCGCAGCGGGCACCGGGCGTTGGCGGTTGCCGGCGGCGGCACCGGGAGGATCGGCGACCCCTCCTTCCGCGACGACGAACGCGAGTTGCTCGACGACGACCAGATCGACCGCAACCTGGTGAGCATCCGCAACCAGTTGTCCCGGTTCCTCGACCTCGACGACCCCGGGCGCGGCATCCTCCTCGACAACTACTCGTGGCTCGGCGAATTCGGCTACGTCGAGTTCCTCCGCGAGGTCGGCAAGTACTTCTCGGTCAACCAGATGATCGCCAGGGAGTCGGTCAAGCGGCGCCTTTCCCAACGGGAGCAGGGCATCTCGTACACCGAGTTCTCCTACGCCCTCCTGCAGGCCTACGACTTCGCCCACCTCCACGAGGCCGAAGGATGCATGCTGCAGGCGGGCGGATCGGACCAGTGGGGCAACATCGTCGCCGGTATCGACCTCACCCGCCGCATGCACGGCGCCCAGGTCCACGGCCTGGTGTGGCCCCTGGTGGAGCGGTCGGACGGGCGCAAGTTCTCCAAGTCGACCGGATCGGCAGTGTGGCTCGACGCCGGCCTCACCTCGCCGTATGCGTTCTATCAGTGGTTCCTCAACGTGCCCGACGACGACGCCGGCCGCTTCCTCCGCTGGTTCACGTTCCTGCCCCTCGACCGGATCGCCGACCTCGAGGCGGAGTCGACGGAGGACCCGGCCGGGCGGGCGGCGCAACGGGCGCTCGCCGAGGAGATCACCAGGACGGTCCACGGCGACGAAGGCCTCGAAGCGGCGCTTGCCGCCACCTCGGTCCTGTTCGGGAGCACCCGGTTCCGGGGCCTCGACGACCAGACGCTCGCCGACGCCTTCGAATCGGCGCCGTCCGCCGACCTCCCCCGCTCCGACCTCGAAGCGGGTATGGGCATCCTGAGCCTGATGACCGCCATCGGAGCGGCGGCCTCCAACGGCGAGGCGCGCCGCCTGGTCGAACAGGGTGGGGTGTCCCTCAACAACGAACGGATCGATGACCCCGGGTACGTCGCCGGCGTAGGCGATCTCGCCGGAGCCACCACCCTGGTGGTGAGGGTCGGCAAGAAGCGCTACTACCTGGCCCGCTTCGCCTGATCGCCGCCGCCGCCCCGGCCTGTGGATAAATCACGGGCCCACCCTCCCGATTGCGGTACGCTCCCCGCAAGGAGAACCACAACGATGCCCCGTCTCGTGGCGGGCGTTTTGGTCATCGCGCTGATGACCACGGCGTGCGCACTCGAGTCAATCGAGGATCCGGGGATTGGAGCGGGCGGCCTCACGAGTTCGGTGTTTGCGTCCGATGGGACCGCAATCACCGAGTGGCACGCGGGCGAGGACCGCGTGCTGGTTTCCTATGGGGAACTCCCCACCTCCCTCGTCGACGCCGTCGTCGCCATCGAGGACCAGCGCTTCTGGACCCACTCCGGCATCGACGTGCAGGCGATCGCCAGGGCCGCCGGCGCCAACCTCGAGGCCGGCGAGATCGTCCAGGGCGGTTCGACGATCACCCAGCAGTACGTCGAGAACGTCGTCCTGGGCCCGAGCCGCACCTTCGACGGCAAGTTGGCCGAGGCCAGCATGGCCCTCCGGGTCGAGCAGACGCTCACCAAGGAGCAGATCCTCGAGCGCTACCTCAACGCCATCTACTTCGGCAACAACGCCTACGGCATCGGGGCGGCCGCCAAGCGGTACTTCTCGAAACACCCATCCCAACTGACCCTCGCCGAGTCGGCGACGCTGGCGGCCGTCATCGCATCGCCTTCGCTCTTCGACCCCTACGCCAACCCGGACGCAGTCCTGTCCCGGCGCAGGACGGTGCTCGAGAAGATGGCCGAACTGGGGTGGATCACCGAGGATGCCGCCGAAGCCGCCGACCGGGAGGCGCTGATGCTGGCCCCCCGCATCCCAGGCGAGCAGTCTCGCTACCCGTACTTCACCGAGGAGGTGAAGCGGATCCTGATGGCGGATCCCGATTTCGCCGCCACCCCCGACGAGCGCTTCGACCTGCTGTTCCGGGGCGGCCTCCGCATCTACACGACCATCGACCCCTCCGTCCAATTGGCCGCCGAGACGGCCCTGGCGAGCGTCATCCCCCAGGACGGTCCCTCGGGAGCCCTGGTGGCCATCGACCCCCGCAACGGCCGCGTGGTCGCCCTCGTCGGGGGTAAGGACTTCTACGACACCAACGACCCGGTCGCCCAGTTCGACCTTGCCACCATGGGGCGGCGGCAGCCGGGGTCCTCGTTCAAGCCGTTCCTGCTCGCCGCCGCCCTCGAGGCGGGCTACCGCCTCGACGACCTCTTCGAGGGAGGTTCCGAGACGATCGTCCCCGGCGAGAACGGGCCGTGGACCGTCACCAACTACGAGCAGGCCACCTACCCCGATCTGACGCTCAGGGAGGCGACGGTCTTCTCGGTCAACACCGTGTACGCCGACCTGATCACGGCGCTGGGGCCCAACCTGGTCGTCGACCTGGCGCGGGCCGCCGGGATCACGTCGCCCCTGGATCCGCTCCCCTCCCTGGCGCTGGGGTCCCAGGACGTCTCGGTCCTCGAGATGGCCTCCGCCTATGGGACGTTTGCCACCGGGGGCATCCACGTCGAACCGGTGTTCATCACCAGGGTCGAGGACACCAACGGCAACCTCATCTACGAACCGGTCCCCACCGTCACCGACGCCATGCCGGCGAGCGTTGCCGACCGGGTCACCTCGGTCCTCACCGAGGCGGTGCGCCGCGGCACCGGGCAGCAGGCCAAGATCGGCCGTCCCACCGCCGGCAAGACGGGCACCACCGAGGCCCACCACGACGCCTGGTTCGTCGGCTACACGGAGGAACTGGTCGCGGCGGTCTGGATCGGCTTCCCCGAAGGCAACCGCCCCCTGATGGCGCCCTACACCCCCTACACCATCACCGGGGGCACCTGGCCGGCCCAGGTGTGGAGCCGGTTCGCCATCGGGGCCTTGAGCGGGGTGCCCTATGGAGGCCTCGCCACCGGGGCGGACGACGGCCTGGCGAGCGTCGAGATCGACACCTCCACCGGCTTCCTGGCGGGACCGCTGTGCCCTCGCAGCAGGGTTGCCACCCTCCACCTCGACCCCGATGCCGTCCCCACCGTCGTCTGCCCGATCCACAACCACGATGGCATCACCTCTGTCGCTCCCGGCGTGGTGCCCGATGTCGGCGGCGCCGGGGTGGATGAAGCGGTTGCGTTGCTAGAGGCGGCCGGCTTCGGGATCCGGTTGTCGTGGGCCGATGCCCCCGGCCGTCGTGCCGGCGAGGTGCTCTTCCAGGTTCCCGCCGCAGGCACCACGCTGGCGGGAGGGTCGGACGTCGCTCTCACGCTGACCGGTCCCGAGCCGGGCTCGGAGGTGCCCGATGTGTTGGGCCTGACCGTCGCCGAGGCCAGGTCGGTGCTCCACGACGCCGGATTGGTCGCGGTCGTCCGCCTCGAATCCGAAAGCGACCCCGAGGCGGCCACCGCGAGGATCGACCGGGTCTGGGCGCAGCAGCCCTCGGCCGGGTCGGATCCCGACGGGTCGGTGACCATCTGGGCCAACCCGGCCGACCCCCGCACCTGACCCGGGCTCTCAGTCTCCCGCGGCGAGCACGTCCCCCGCGGCGAGCACGAACCTCCAGCGCCGTTCGGTCGCCTTGCTGATCCCAATCCGGGGGGTCGCCAGGATCATCCCCTCCTCCCGGGGCCGTGACTCGAAGCGGACGACGTCGTCGAACAGCGACACGCCGTCGTGCTCGCCGGTGACCCCCATCGCCCGGCACAACTTGCCCGGACCGTCGGTCAGATGGTCGGTCCGGCCCCGCCGCCCCTCCATGATGGGGCGTCCCTCGACCGGCCTGCCCCCTCGCAGCAGGACCGCCGCCGCCGTCCCCTCCGGCCCCACCACCACGTTCATGCACCAGTGGATGCCGTAGGCGCGGTACACGTAGAGACGGCCCGGCGGGCCGAACATCACTGCGTTGCGGGGGGTCGGGCCCCCGAAGGCATGACTGGCCGGATCCCCGTCGCCGCCGTAGGCCTCGACCTCGGTGATGACCACCCCGGTGCGCAGGCCGCCGATCTCGCTGACCAGGCAGCGTCCCAGCAGACCCGGCGCCGCCTCCTCGACCGGGCCCTCCAGCAAGGTCCCGAGGTGGCCGCTCACGTCAGATGCAGCAGGAGGGCCTTGAAGGCGTGCATCCGGTTCTCGGCCTGGTCGTAGATGCGGCTGCGCTGGTGATCGGCGACGCCGTCGGTCAACTCGTCGCCCCGGTGGGCGGGCAGGCAGTGCAGGAAGATCGCATCCGGGGCCGCCAGGCCAAACAGGGCCTCGTCGACCCGGTACGGCTCGAACATCGCCCTCCTGGCGGCCGCCTCCGTCTCCTGACCCATCGATGCCCACACATCGGTGTACACGGCGTCGGCCCCTCTGACGGCCTCTGCGGGGTCCTCGGTGATCACGATCTCGGCCCGATCGCCGGCGGCGGCCCTGGCTGCGGCCACCATGTCGTCCGGCGGGGCGTACCCGGCCGGGCCCGCCACCCTCGTGCTGACGCCCATCATCGCCCCGGCGATCATCAGCGAGTTGCACACGTTGTTGCCGTCGCCGATGAACGCCACCGTGGCCCCCTCGAGGGGCCGTGCCTCGGCCAGCGTCTGCAGGTCGGCCAACGCCTGACAAGGGTGCTCCCGATCGGAGAGGAGGTTGATGACCGGGGCGGCGGCATGCGCCGCGATCGTCTCCAGGTTGCGGTGGTCGAAGACCCGCAGGGCCAGGATGTCGAGGTAGCGATCCAGCACGGCCCCGACGTCCTTGACGGCCTCGCGCTTGCCGAGGCCGATCTCGTCGTTCTTGAGCACGTACGGAATCATCCCCAGGTCGTTGACGGCGACCTCACACGACACCCGGGTCCGCAGCGAGGGCTTCTCGAAGAACAGCCCGACGTTGACGCCGGGCCGGATGCCGGCCACCGCGGCACGGTCGGCCTTGACGGCCGCCGCCAGGTCGAGCACCTCGGCCAATCCGGCGCTGCCCAGGTCGGCGACGTTCACGAAATCCACGCTCAACCTCCTCGAAGGCGTCCATCGAGCCGTTCGGCCACTGCGGCAGCCACCGCCGACCGCAACGGGGCCACTTCCTCGTCCGTCAGGGTCCGCTCCGGGTCGCGAACCGTCAACCGCACCGCCAGGCTCTTGCGACCCTCGGCGAGCGGCGGACCGCTGAACACGTCGAACAGGGTGACCGATTCCACCGTCGGCCCGCCCGCCGCGGCGACCACGGCGGTCAATTGGCCGGCCGGGACGCCGGCGTCCACGTCGAAGGCGAGATCGAACACCACCGGCGGCAGGGGACTCGGGGGCAGGAACGGGGCGCCCGATTCGGCCGCCAGCACCGCGTCGAGGTCGATCTCCCCCGCCGCCACCCGCCCGGTCACTTCGAAGGCGGAAGCCACCGCCGGATGGATCTCACCCACCACCCCGACCGCCCAGCCCCCCACCAGCACGGTCCCGCACCGGCCCGGATGGAAGGCCCCGTCACTCCCCTGCTCGATCTGCATCTCGATGCCGAGCGCACCCGCCAGCGACTCCAAGACTCCGACGGCATCGGTGGCATCCCGGTCCGGCCCCTCCCCGGTCCAGCGGGGGGCCGGGCGAGGGCCGACGGCAGCAAACGCCAGCCTGCGGGGCTGATCGGGCAGGTCGGCCGGGCCGGGGAGGAAGACGAGACCGGTCTCGAAGAGCGCCGCCGAAGGGTGATTGCGGGCCTGGTTGACCCGCAACGCGGTGAGCAAGCCGGGCAGCAGCGAGGTGCGCAGCAGCGCCTGTTCCTCGTTGAGGGGGTTGCGGATCCGGATCGGCCGGTTGCGAGGGTCGTCGGGGGGCAGGCCGAGCGCCGCGATGTCCCCTGGCGCCACGAAGGAGAAGCTCATGACCTCGCTGTACCCGGCGCCGACCATCGCCGCGCTCGCCAGCCGAGCCCGCCGCTGGGTGCGCGACAGGCCACCACCGGGCCCCCGGGGCAGCGAGGACGGGATGTTGTCGTACCCGTACAGCCGGGCGATCTCCTCGACCAGGTCGGCGGGCCGGGTGACATCGGGCCGGTAGGTGGGGACGGTCACCCGGAACGGGCCATCACCCTCGACCTCGCATCCGAGCCTGGTGAGAATGCCGGCGATCTCCGACGGGGGGATGGCGACGCCGAGCAGTCGCTCCGTCTCGGCGGCGGGCAGTTCGACCACCACCGGCTCGATCGGCGTCGGGTAGATGTCGATGAACCCGGGAGCGATGGCCCCGCCGGCCAACCGTCCCATCAGGGCGGCGGCACGCCCCGAGGCGATCGGGGGCAGTTCGGGGTCGACCCCCCGCTCGAAGCGAGCCGACGCCTCGGAGCGGAGCTTCTGCCGCCAGCCGCTCAGCAGGGTGTGCGGTGCCGAGAAGTGGGCGACCTCCAGCAGCACCCTGGTGGTGTCGGGGGCCACCTCGGAGTTCTCGCCGCCCATGATCCCGGCCAGGGCAAGGCCGTCGGACGGTCCGGCGACCAGCAGGTCCTCGTCACTCAACACCCGATCGATCGAGTCGAGTGTGGTCAGGTGCTCGCCGGGGGCGGCCCTCCTGATGACGAGGGTCTCCTCGGGCACCCTGTCCAGGTCGAAGGCGTGCAGCGGCTGGCCCAACTCCAGCGTCACGTAGTTGGTGACGTCGACGACGTTGTTGATCGCCCGCACCCCGCAGTCGCGCAGCCTGAGCCGCATCCACAACGGCGACGGGCCGATGGCCAGGTCCCTGATCTCCCGGGCGGTGAAGCGAGGGCACCGCTCGGAGTCCTCGACCCGCACCGAGGCCGTGGTCGGTTGGCCCTCCTCTTCGAAGCCTGTGTTGGGACCCCGCAGCGGGAGGCCGAAGCAGGCGGCCAGGTCCCTGGCCACGCCGTAGACCGACATCGCATCAGGGCGATTGGGGGTGATGTCGAGATCGAAGACCACGTCGGGATACGGGAGGGTCGAGGCGAAGTCGGCGCCGAGCGGGGCGTAGCCCTCCCCCAGCATCAGGATGCCCTCCGAGCCTTCTCCGAGGCCGAGTTCGCGCTCCGAGCAGATCATCCCGGGTGACTCGACGCCCCGAATCTTGCGGCTGCCCACCTCGAAGCCGCCGGGAAGCACCGCCCCCGGCATCGCCAACGGCACGGTGGCGCCTGCCTCGAAGTTCCACGCCCCGCACACGACGGTGTGCAGACCGCTGCCGGTGTCGAGCGTCACCACCCGCAGCTTGTCGGCATTCGGGTGAAGGAGCACCTCGGTGACCTCGGCGACGATCACACCGCTGAAGCCGGCCTCGACGGCCTGCCACGTCTCGACCTCGAGGCCGAGTTGGTTGAAGACGTCGCACAACTCGCCGGGGTCGTTAATCGGCAGGTCGACGAATTCGTTGATCCAGCCCACCGAGAGCTTCATCGGAACTGCCCCAGGACCCTGAGATCGGGGTCGAAGAAGTAGCGCAACTCGGGGATCCCGTAGCGGATCATCGCCAAACGGTCGATGCCCATCCCGAAGGCGAAGCCGGAGACCGCCGCCGGGTCGTACCCGGCCGTCGCCAGCACGTTGGGGTCGACCATCCCGCACCCCAGCAGCTCGATCCACCCCGAGTGGCCGCAGGTGCGGCATCCCGATCCGTCGCAGGCGAAACAGGAGAAGTGCATCTCGGCAGACGGCTCCGTGAAGGGGAAGAAGTGGGGCTGGAACCTGACCTGCCGTCCCGAGCCGAAGAACTCGTTGGCGAAGTAGGCCAGCGTCCCCTTGAGGTCGGCGAAGGTGATGTGGTCATCGACCGCCAGGCCCTCCATCTGGTGGAACACCGGGGTATGGGTGGCGTCGGTGGTGTCGCGACGGTAGGTGCGGCCCGGCGACACGATGTAGACCGGCGGCGGGTGCGCCTCCATGTAGCGGGCCTGGACCGGGCTGGTCTGGGTCCGCAGCAGCACGCCCTCGGGGTCGTCTCCGTAGTCGACGTACAGGGTGTCGCTCTCGAAGCGCGAGGGGTGGGTCGGGGGGGTGTTGAGGGCATCGAAGTTGTAGTGGGCCGTCTCCACCTCGGGTCCATCGGCCACCGAGTACCCGAGCGCCATGAAGATGTCGACGACCTCGTCCCATACCTGGCGGACCAGGTGGTGGGTCCCCCGGGCGGGGGCCCGGCCCGGGAGGGTGATGTCGAGGCGCTCGGCGGCCAGTCGGGCCTCCCCGGCGCTTGCCGCCAGGTGGCGGCGCCTGGCCGCGATGGCAGCGTCGATGGACGTCTTGACCTCGTTGATGGCCCTGCCGAGCTCCTTGCGGTCCTCCTGAGGAACGTCCTTCAGCCCGCGGCGGGCCTCCATGATCGGCGAACCGGGCCCGATCACCTCGGCCTCGAGGATGGCGAGTGCCTCGAGATCGCCGGCCGCCCCGAGCCGGCCGAGGGCGTCGGCTTCGATCTCCCGGAGATGGTCTGCGGAACCCATGAGCGGGGAGATTAGTCCCGGGTCGACGGGGCGCCGCTGGCACCACCCGACAACTCGTACGCCAGGATCGCCCCCGCCATGGCGGCATTGAGGCTCTCGGTCCCGCCCGGCATCGGGATGGTGATGCGCACGTCGGCGGCGGCGGCTATCTCGGCGGGCAGCCCGTGGGCCTCCCCACCGATCAGCAGGGCGGCCCGCCGCAGTTCCCGGAGCACGCCCGGCGAGTCGCCGTCGGCCACCACGGTGGCGACCAGCACCCGGTCAGCGCCTCTGAGTGCCTCCAGGCCGAGGGCGGCGCCGATGGGTGTCCTCCAGTGACCACCCGCCGCCGATCGGAGCACCTTGGGCGACCACAGGTCGGCGGTGTCGGGCCCGGCCACGAAGCCCATCCCGAAGGCGGCCGCCGTCCTGATGAGCGTGCCGGTGTTGCCGGGATCGCTCACCCCCCATGCCACCAGCAGATCTCCGCCGGCCGGCACCGCGACGTCGGGGATGGCGACGACTGCCACCGGGCTCTGCGGCTCGGGGGTCGTCGCCAGCTTGCGGAGCACGGCGGCGGTCACCGGAACCCACTCGGCCCCGCAGCCGGCCGCCGCCTCTTGCGAACGGTGGTCATCGGGGAGGCCGAACACCATGGCAATCGAGGCGCCCCCGGCGATGGCCTCGGCCAGGAGATTGGGGCCTTCGAGCAGGGTGGCGCCGCTGGCAGACCTCCCCCGTTTGCGATGCAGCCGAACCGCCGCCGCCACCCTCGGGTTGCGCGGCGAGGTGATCGGCTCGGCCTCAGGCGTCGAGGGCCCCCGACGCCTTCACGAGTGCCCCGAACCCCTCGGGATCATTGACGGCCATCTCGGCCAGCATCTTTCGATCCACCTCGATCTCGGCCGTCTTGAGGCCGGCGATCAGACGCGAGTAGGTGGTCCCGTTCTGGCGGGCCGCCGCATTGATGCGGGTGATCCACAGCTTGCGGAACTCACCCTTGCGGGCGCGCCGGTCGCGGTAGGCGTCCTGCATCGCATGCATGACCTGCTCGTTGGCCGTGCGGTACCGCCGTCCCCGGGCGCCCTTGTAGCCCGAGGCGCGGTCGAGGATCTTGCGGCGCTTCTTCTTGGAATGTACCGATCGCTTCACGCGTGCCATGGCGCCCTCCTACCCGTTCAACATCTTGCGGATGCGCTTGCCGTCGCCCGGAGCCACATCGGTGGTCCCGGCGAGGCGGCGCAGACGGGTGCCCGGCTTCTTCTCGGCCTTCATGTGCTTGCGTCCCGCCTGCTCGCGCCGGAGCTTGCCGGTGCCGCTGGTCTTGAAGCGCTTCGCCACCGAGCGCCTGGTCTTCATCTTCGGCATGTCGTCCTCGTACTCACTCTTCGATTACGGAGGCCTCGTCGGCTTCCCTGGCCTCCGGCGCCCGCTTGGATGGCGCCAACTGCATGGTCATGTTGCGGCCCTCCATCTTGGGGTTCTGCTCGACGTCCCCGTAATCGGCGACATCCGCAGCCAGCCTCTGGAGGATCTCCCGCCCGATCTCGGGATGGGTGACCTCGCGGCCCCGGAACATCATCGTGACCTTGACCTTGTCGTTGTCCTGCAGGAACTCGATCGCCCGCCGCATCTTGACCTGGTAGTCGTGCTTGTCGATCTTGGGTCGGAACTTGACTTCCTTGATGATCGTGCGGGTCTGCTTCTTGCGGGCTTCACGCTGCTTGACGGACTGCTCGTACTTGTACTTGCCGTAGTCCATGAGCCGGCACACCGGTGGGCGGGCATCGGGGGCCACCTCGACGAGGTCTAGGCCCAACTCTCTGGCGAGCCAGCGTGCCTCGTCGATGGGGCGTACCCCGATCTGTGCCCCATCCGGGGCCACCACCCGGACCTCTTTGGCCCGGATCCGGTCGTTCACCCTGAGTTCCGTTGCTGCTATGTCATCCTCCTCGGAAGGAAAAAGAAAGACGGCAGGGCGCTGCCGTCTCTTCCGGTGTCGGACCGCGGCGCACCGTCGGTGGCCGGGTGGGAAGCAGCGCTTCCGCTTCTGTTCATTCGGTTGTGGACCGGAGTATATGGATTGTGCCGGTCGCGATCAACGTAGCGGCCGCCGATCACTCGCTCCAGGGGCGTCCGGCGGGATCGAACAGCGCACCCTGGGCATCCGGCCGCACCGCTCTGGGCACCCCGTTCCAGGCCAGACCGTCCATGAACACCCACGAGCGGCGGTGGATCGGGCATGGTCCCAGCCAGTGGAGCGCCGCCTGGTGGCCGGAGCTGGGATACCCCTTGTTGCCGTCGAACCCGTAGGCCGGATAGTGGGAGCCTTCCCCCCGCATCACCCGGTCGCGCGACACCTTGGCCAGGATCGAGGCGGCGGCGATCGAGAGGCACGACACGTCGCCCTTGACGATGGTCTCGGTGATCCCTCCGCCCACGAAGTCCCAGTTGCCGTCCACCAGCACCCGATCCGGAGCGACCCCGAGGCCGGCGATCGCCCGTTGGGCGGCCAGGCGCTGGGCATCGGCCATCCCGAGGTCGTCACACTCCCCCGGCGACGCCCAACCGATCGCCCAGGTCCGGCACCACCCGGCCACCCGATCGAACAGGGCCTCCCGTTCCGACTCGGTCAGCATCTTGGAGTCGCGCACCTTGTAGACCCGGCGGCCCTGCGGGAGCACCGCGGCACCCACCGCCAGCGGGCCCGCCCACGCTCCCCTGCCGACCTCGTCGATTCCGGCGACGACCTCGGCCCCGGCATCCCACCACGCTCGCTCGCGGGCGAGGCCGGGCGCCTGCCCCTTGAGCGATCGGCGGAGGGTGGGGACGGTCTCGGGCACCCCAGGACCTTACCGGCGGCCGCCTGCCGAGTCGGGCCGCCTGCCGGATCGGGCGGCCTGCCGGATCGGGCGGCAGTAGCGTTCCGACATGGAGCCTCTGGTCGTCCTCCGCGAGGCAGAACCCGACGAAGCGGAGTTGCTGGCATCTCTGTCGCAGCGGTCCTTCGACAGCGACATCGAGATCGGGGCCCCCGGGCCCGGCGGGCCCCCCGGCTACGACGACCCGGCCTGGCAACGGCGGATGATGCAGGCGGGCGACTACTACTGCCTCCTGGTGGAGGGGGCGCCGGTGGGCGGGGCCATCGTCTTCGCCAAGGGAGGCGGAGCATGCGAGCTGGCCCGCCTCTTCGTCGAACCCTCCCGCTGTCGGCGGGGCATCGGCACGGCCGCCGTGCGGCTGCTGATGGAGCGGTACCCCCAAGCCACCCGCTGGATTCTCGACACACCCGCCTGGAACCCCCGCACCAGGGGGTTCTACGAGCGGCTCGGGTTCACCGCCTACGGCAGCGTGACGCTCGACGACGGATTGGAACTGGCGCTGTACGAGAAGAGCTGCGATCGGCTGTTCTGAGCGGCCGGGGGCTCGGCTGGACTCGGCCCCTGATCGGCTCAGTCGAACTTGGAACCGCCGCCCGACGACGACCCGCCGCCCGACGACGACCCGCCGCCCGATGATCCGCCGCCCGACCCCGACTTCTTCTCGCTGCTCCGGTACACCGAGATCTGCTTCCTGCTGGGGCGCTTGTGCTTGTCGCACTCCTCGAGGGGTCCGGGTCGCCATTTGCCGTTGCAGAGGTGGCTGGTCGTCATGGCGTCTCCTGAAAGGTCTCGATGATGGGGTGCGGCCATCGTACCGTCGTGGTGGTTCTGACTCGCCCGTGCTCCCCGGCGCACCGCAGGGAACCTCGGCGGGTCGGCATGCGACACCGGCCACATCATCGAGGCCATCACCTGGCGCGGCCGAGGCAGCCATCACCCCGGGGATGGAGTCCCTCAGTCGCCCAGCACCACGTCGCCCAGCACTATGTCGCCCAGCACCATTTCGTGGCCGAGCTTGTCGATCTTGGTCTGCAGGTAGGCCCGGTTCTCGGCGGTCGGAACGGTCTGCAGCGGCACCTGCTCCACGATGCGCAGGCCGTGCCCCTCCAACCCCGCTCGCTTGGCGGGGTTGTTGGTGAGCAGGCGCATCCCCTCGATGCCCAGGTCGGCGAGGATCTGGGCGCCTACCCCGTAGTCCCTGGCATCGACCGGCAGCCCGAGATCCAGGTTGGCCTCTACCGTGTCCCGCCCCTGCTCCTGGAGGGCGTAGGCGGCCAACTTCTGTTCGATGCCGATCCCGCGGCCCTCATGGCCCCGGCAGTAGAGGAGCACCCCCTCCCCCGCTTCGGCGATGAGCCGCAGCGCCAGTCGCAACTGATCGCCGCAATCGCATCTGAGGCTCCCGAAGACGTCGCCGGTCAGGCACTCGGAGTGGACCCGGACCAGCACATCCGACTTCCCGGCGACCTCCCCCCGCACCAGCGCCACGTGCTGGGTGCCGTCGACCTCCGATGCGAAGCCGATGGCCCGGAACTCACCGACGAGGGTCGGGATGCGGGCCTCCGCCAGCCTGCGCACCACCCGCTCGCTGCGCCGCCGGTAGGCGATCAGGTCGGCGATGCTCACCATCAACAGTTCGTGCTCCTTGGCGAACCGCTCCAGATCGGCGAGGCGGGCGACACTGCCGTCGTCGTTGACCACTTCGCACAGCGCCCCGGCGGGCAGCAGACCGGCCAGACGGGCAAGGTCGACGGCGGCCTCGGTGTGCCCGGCCCGCTTGAGGACGCCGCCCTCGGCGTACCGGAGTGGGAAGACGTGGCCGGGGCGGGCCAGATCCGACGGCCGGGTCGCCGGGTCCACCAGCGCCCGGATGGTGGCGGCTCGGTCGGCGGCCGAGATCCCGGTGGTGGTCCCCGGGCGGTAATCGACGGAGACCGTGAACGCCGTCTCCCGGGAACCGGTGCCCGGCCCCACCATCAGCGGGAGGTTCAACTCGTCGAGGCGCTCACCGGTCATCGGGGCGCAGATCAGACCGCTGGTGTGGCGGACCATGAAGCCGAGCCGCTCGGCGGTGGCCATCTCGGCTGCGATGATCAAATCCCCCTCGTTCTCACGATCCGCGTCGTCGGTGACGACCACGAACTCGCCGCGGCGAATCGCCTCGAGGGCGGCGGGAATCTCGGCGAAGCTCATCGGCTCTCTCTATCCACTCATCGGCTCTGTCTATCCATGGGCGCTTCCCTCATCGTGATACCCGCTCGCAGGTGACCCGCACGTCGGCGCCCAGTCTGACCACGTCGACGATCTCGACCTCGACGCTATCGCCGAGTGTGGCGAAGCGGCCTTCGAATGCGGGCCGGCCGACACCCCCGCCGAGGCGGGCGGCCAGGTACACCACCAGCCGGTCGACCAGGCCTTCCCGCAGCAGGGCGGCGGCCAGCGTAGGGCCGCCTTCGACCATCACATCGACGATGCCCAGGGAACCCAGGTGATCCATGGCCGCCGCCAGGTCGACGCCGCCGGCGCCGGGGAGGACCACGGCACCGGTCATAGCGGCGGTCGGCGCAAACACCACGGCGCCCCGTCCCAGCACCCTCCGGTCGGGCGGGATCGAACGGCGGCCCGCCACCACCACCGGGGCCGGTTGGCGGCCGGCGTACCCGTCGAGGCGCACGTCGAGACCGGGGTCGTCGGCCAGGACGGTGCCTGCCCCCACCATGACCGCGTCGGAGCGGCTGCGGAGCAGGTGCCCGTCCCGGCGCGCCTCCTCGCCGGTGATCCATCGGGAAGTGCCGTCGGCGGCGGCGACCTGGCCGTCGAGGGTCGAGGCCACCTTGAGCGTCACCAGGGGCCGGCCGGTGCGGCGGTGGGGGAAG
>JAHJML010000164.1 GCA_018821365.1 Actinomycetota bacterium
ATGCCCCCGGAGGGGGCAGAGGGGGAGCGGAGACCCTCTAGTGGCGCGCAGTGCTCTCCCCCGCTTGCGGGGGAGATGCCCCCGGAGGGGGCAGAGGGGGAGCGGAGACCCTCAGGTGGCGCGCAGTCCAGGGACTCGACTCCTCAGACCCCGATGTCCTCGTGCCACAGTTCGGGGCGCTCGGAGATGAAGCGCTCCATCATCTCGATGCAGGCGGGGTCGTCCACCACCTCGATCTCGACCCGGCGGGAGCGGAGGTGGTCCTCGGGTCCCCGGAAGGTGCGGTGCTCGCCCACCACCACCCGGGGGATCCCGTAGAGCAGCACCGCCCCGCTGCACATGTCGCAGGGGGAGAGGGTGGAGTAGAGGACCGACCGCCGGTAGTCGGCGCCCGTCATCCTGCCGGCGTGCTCGAGGCAGTCCATCTCGGCGTGCTTGATCACCGAGCCCTGCTGGATCCGGCGGTTGTGCCCCCGGCCGACGATCTCACCGTCGATCACCAGCACCGATCCGATCGGGATGCCGCCTTCGGCGAGCCCGCGGCGGGCCTCCTCGACGGCGGCCGCCAGGAAGGGATCGGTCATGTGCCCTCGTCCTCTTGGGGGTCGGGTTCCGTGCACAGCGTGGCGCCGGACCGCAGCCAGACGATGGTGCCGTCGGCCTCGTCGAGTTCGCCGATGATGACGCCGTCGGCGATGGAGACCGTGGTGCCGTCGATGGCGACCCGGTCGTCGTAGATCGCGGTGGCTTCGGCGGCCGAGTCGCCGACGTGGAGGCCGCTCGGCGTGGCGAGCGCCGGGAGGGTCTGTTCCCCGTCCGCCGTCAGGTTGATCTGCCACGCTGCGAAGTGCTCCACCCCCGCCGCGTTGAAGGTCGGCGCCTCGAGGGCATCGGTGGCGGAGTCGGTGAATTCGAGCCACAACTCGCTCTCGCCCCACTCGACCCTCCGCCAGCGGACACATCCGCCGCCGGCCTCGGTCCAATCGGTGTCGGCCGTGGGTTCGCCGAGGATGGCGCTGACGATGGCGATGGTCCGCGTTGGGCTGTCACCGAAGTCGGCCAGGTCCAGGCCGGTGCTCTGCAACAGGAGCGCCGAGAAGTGGGGGGGAAGGCTGATGGTCACCTGGTAGGTCATCGGTTCGGCGCTGTTGACCTTCACGGTGTGGCTGCCGGCGGTCGTGATGGCCACGGTGAAGCCCTCGGTGTCGGCCACCGCCATCATCTCGCTGCCGTCGGGGGCATAGAGGCCCATCTGCAGCGGAGGCTGTTGGGGGGTCAGGGTGACTCGCTGGCCGGGCTGTCCCGAGAAGGTCCAACTGTCGGGGAGATCGGCGGAGGCATAGCCCCCGGCGTCGAGGGAAAAGACCGTGTCGCTGAGGTAGAACGACCGGGTGTTCTCGCAGGTGGACGCGAGCCGTTCGTACAGCATTGCCGTGATGGTGGTGCCGTCCCGGGGGAGACCCAGATCGCGCTGGACCCGATCGACCACGGTGGCGGTGATGGCGCCGTACTGCCCGTCGGGCACCAGGGTCTCGTCGAGGCCGTCGACGACGGTCTGCTCGTAGCCGTTGCACACCAGCAGGAACTGCGCTGCCCGCACCACCGGGTTGTCGTCGCCCTGGGCCGCCACCACGAAGACCGCCTCCTCGGGAAGCGTGGTGGTTGTGGTGGTCTCGGGCGGGGTGGTGGTCGTGGTGGTGGTCTCGGCCGCCCCACCCCCGCAGGCCGCGACGGACAGGGCCAGACCTAGCGCTGCTGCGATGAGGTTCCGCGGTGGATGCGACCCCATGCCTCCCTCGGTTGTCGACCTGCGCGCGAAACTAGTGCATTGGGGCGGGTTGTGGGCGGTGCCGGGCCGGGTGGATGACGCCGGGGCTGCTCAGAACTCGGCGTTGCGGGGGGTCCTCGGGAAGGGGACCACGTCGCGGACGTTCTGCATCCCGGTGGCGAAGGCCACCATCCTGGCGAATCCGAGTCCGAAACCCGAGTGGGGAGCGGTCCCGAATCGGCGCAGATCCAGGTACCACCAGTAGAGGTCGGCGTCGAGGCCGTGGCGGTCGATGCTGGCGGCGAGGACGTCGAGGCGCTCCTCGCGCTGGCTGCCGCCGATCAGTTCCCCGACCCGCGGCACCAGCACGTCCATGGCTGCCACCGTGCCGTCGTCGTTGCGGCGCATGTAGAACGCCTTGATGTCGGAGGGGTAGTCGGTGACGATCACCGGCCGGTCGAACGCCTGCTCGGCCAGGTAGACCTCGTGCTCGGACTGTAGGTCGCTGCCCCAGGTGGTCGGGAACTCGAAGCCGGCATCGGCCTTGCCGAGGATGTCGATCGCCTCGCCGTAGGTGATCCTCTCGAAGGGGCGGTCGACGACCGCGGTGAGGGTGGCGAGTACGGAGTCGTCGATCCACTTGTCGAAGAAGGCGATGTCCTCCTCGCAGGTCTCCAACAGGTAGCGGACCATGTACTTGAGGTAGTCCTCCGCAAGGCGGGCGTTGTCGTCAAGGTCGAAGAACGCCGCCTCCGGTTCGATCATCCAGAACTCGGCGAGGTGGCGGCGGGTGTTGCTGTTCTCGGCCCGGAAGGTGGGACCGAACGTGTAGACCCTGTCGAGTGCCAGGGCATAGGCCTCGGCCTCCAACTGGCCGCTGACGGTGAGGAAGGCCTGGCGGCCGAAGAAGTCCTGGGTGTAGTCGACGTTCCCGTCGAGGTCGCGGGGCGGCGATGCCGGGTCGAGGGTGGTCACCTGGAACATCTCCCCGGACCCCTCGGCATCGCTGGTGGTGATCATCGGGGTGTGCAGGTAGAGGAAGTCCCGCTCCTGATAGAACCGGTGGGTGGCGAAGGCGAGGGCGTTGCGGACCCGGGCGACCGCCCCGATGGTGTTGGTGCGGGGCCGGAGGTGGGCGATCTCGCGCAATCGCTCCAGCGAGGTCCGCTTCTTCTGCAGGGGGTAGGTCTCGGGGTCGGCGAACCCGTACACCGTGATCTCGGCGGCCCGGATCTCGACGGCCTGGCCCTCGCCCGGTGACTCGACCAACTCGCCGGTGACCGCGATCGACGACCCGATCGTCAGGCGGAGCACATCCGACTGGTAGTTGGCCAACTCGCCCGGGGCGATCACCTGGATCGAACTGAACGAAGACCCGTCGTTCAGGTCGATGAACGAGAAGCCCCCCTTGGAGTCACGCCGGGTCCTCACCCATCCGGCCACCGTGACGGCGGACCCGAAGTCGGTGCGCCCGAACACATGCTTGATCAGTTGGCGGTCCATGAAGCGCCCACGATAAACCCGCAGGGTCGGCTCAGGTTCGCCGGCGGGCCGAGATGCCCTCGCGCTCGAAGGCGATGATCAGCCAGTAGAAGAGCACGACGAACCCCAGGATGATGTACGTGTAGACCGCCGCGATGATCCCGAGCAGGGCGGCGATCGCCAGCAGGACCGTCACCGCCACCGCGGTGAGGTTCTCCCGGCGGATGAACTCCTCGGTCATGTTCTCATCCACCAGCCGCCTTCGGAACGAGGCATAGGCGAAGATCGCCGCCATCGAGGCGGCCGCCAGGAAGAGACTGGCGCCGTAGATGATGGCCGCCAGGCGCTCGTCGGAGTTCTTTGCGACCAGCGCCGAGGAGAACGGCATGATCGAGACCGCCAGCAGGTACATCATGTTGAGCAGCAGCAGGCGGCCGTCGGCGGCCTTGATGTGGCGGAACACGTTGTGGTGGTACAGCCACAGCAGGCCCACGATGAAGAACGACACCACGTAGGCCAGGTACTCGCGCCACAGGTGCTTCACCTCGGGCCACAGGCCCGGACTGTCGGGGAGTTGCTTCACCACCGGGACGCTCAACTCGAGCACCAGGAGAGTGATGACGATGGCGATCACCCCGTCGGTGAGCGCCTTGAGGCGATCGGTCGAGAAGTAGGGGACCTCCCACCGTTCCGGCATGGCTACCTCCCCTGGTGCGGCCTGTGCGATGCTATCGAACCGGTGCTCGCCCGGTGCGGATCACGAGCCGCCGCCCGGCAGGCCCGCCACCCCCGACGGGTTGAGGCGGACGGCGGTGTAGTAGACCCGGGCCGTCGTGTCGCACCCGATCCGCCAGACGGCGGACACCGCGGCACAGCGCACCCTCATGTCGTAGAGGAAGCCGGCGTCGACCCGGTCCTTGTTGCCGACGTGCCACACCGGACTGTCCCCGTTGTGGACGTGCTTGAGGTTGCGCCATCCGAAGTCGTGGCGTTCACAGGCGAGGGTGAAGTCGAACGGACCACTGCCGAGGACCGGTGCCGAGCATCCGTCGCTCTCCCACACCAGGTAGGGCGGCCGGGGCTCGCTGGGGTCCGACGGCGGCAACGGCTTTACGAAGGCGCCCTCGAAACCGGCCAATCCGCCCAACGGGAGATCGAGGTGCACGTCGATGCCGTGGCACACGGTGCGGAGGGCGACCCCCAGATCGGCCCGTTCCTCTCCCAGCACCGGGATCGGCACCTCGCGGCACACCTCGGCGCGCTCGGGGGCCGGGCCGACGTGGCTGCTGACCCAGAACACGACGGCGAACGCGATCGTCAGGCCGGAGAGCAGTCCGAGGCCGACGGCCCGCAGCACCCGCCGGTACCAGGGCCGGCGCTGCGTGCGGCGGGGCGGCGGCGCCGGGGCGGCTGGGGGAGGGGGAGCGGTCATCAGTAGGTGAACTCCGTGGTGTAACTGCCGCCGTCGAGGGGGATCTGCTCGCTGATCAGGACCCGGCCACCGATCCGCACGACCAGGGTGAATGCGATGGGGAAGGGCGTGCTGCAGGCGGCGTACACATTCACTCGCACCGCATACGCTCCTCTGGGAGCCGCGCCCTGGGGCCAGAAGATGTTCTCGACCGGGTTCCCGCCGGCCGTGCCGCAACTGCGGTTGGCGTCGCGATCGAGTGTGCCCCCGTTGGGGGCACTCGGTGTCCCGTAGTTGATGGTGTTCCCATCCGGGTCGACGACCTGGAGGTCCAGATCGGCCGCCGAGGACCACAGCAGCGTCACCTGCACGTCGCCGGTGCCCAGGTCGGTGGGGATGTCCACCTCCTCGACCGGGACCTGTTCGGGGGGCATCAGGCTCTCCAGTTGCTCCTGATTGGCCGCCACGAAGGCGGGGGCCAGTTGTTCGGCGACCTCGGCGATCGCCGGTTCGAGGTACTGGTCGCGGCAGGCGAAGTCGGCCACCGCGATGAGCCGCTCCTCCTCGGCGAGCGCCAAGGCCTGTTCCGGAGTGGCCCGGGAGAGCCGGTCGGTCAGATCCGCGATCACCTCGTCCGGCGAAGCGGCCTGATAGCCCCGCTCCGCCATGCAGGCCGACCAGTCCCCGAGGCCGGCCACCATCGCCGGGTTTGCCATCGCATCTGCTTCCAATTGCTCGATCGAGTAGGGGAGCGCCTCGATGGTGGCCATGGCGGCGTCGAGTTCGGCCGATCCCACGGCTGCGCACCCTCCCGTCGTCCCGCCTCCGCCGAGCGTGCTCCCGTACAGCGCCTGCTCGTAGGCGTCTCGTTCGAACCGAGATGCCCCCCCGTTGCCCAGGGTGACCGCACCGCCGGCGGGGCCGGTGGCGATGCCGTACCCGTCGACGGCCGGGTCGAGGATGTCATCGAGACCCTCGACGGCGGCCGGGCCCCGGTAATCGAACCCCCGCGCCTGCATGCAGGCGGCGATGGCCCGGGTCACCCGGATCTCGACGGCGGTGCCGATCAGTCCCGGGTCCGAGAACAGGGCCTCGGGGTCTTCGAGCAGCGTCTCGGGGGCGGTGCGGCCGGCCAGTTCGGGGACCCGGATGAGCGAGCGGTAGCCGACCAGGGCGGCGATGGCGACCGCGGCGGTGGTCGCCAGCCAGATGAGCACGAGGCGGCGCGTCGAGGAGTCCATCTCCTCTGCAGACTATCGGCCCCAGGCCTGCTCGGCCCGAACCGGGTCCGCCGACTCGACAGTGATGGGACGAATGGCTTCCCGGTCCCGGCCCCTCAGAGTGCACCGTCCGCCGCGCTTACTGGTAGTCGGCGCAGCCGTCCTGACCTCCCGACAGGTACCAGACCCGTTCGACGAAATCCACCGGATCGTCCTCGGTGGCGAGGTCGATCCCGACGGTCATCCCGGCCATGAAATCGGCGAGTCCCAGGTCGAGGTTCAGGATCAGCGGCTCCCCGTAGAGGCCGACGAACTCGGTGAGGCTCGAGCCGAGGCTCAATCCCTCGGCGGTTGCCAACTCCCTTGCCCCGATGTCGACGTGGGCGGGGTCGAGCGTGATGTACTCGTACTGGGCGAACGACGTGTCGTCGAAGCCCACGTCGCTGAAGTGGACCAGGAGCACCGCCCGGTGCTGGTCGCCGGACTCGGCGGGGTCGATGACCCAGCGGATGTGGCGGTTGAACCCGCTGCAGCCCTGGATCGATCCGCCTTCCCACCCGCTGTCGGTGGTCGGTTCGCCGAGCACCGCGGTGAGCAGGTCGAGGACCTCGGTCGGCTCATCGCCGAAGTCGGCGATCCCCAGGCCATCGGGCGCCAATACCATCAGGCCGAAGGCGATCTCCACCCGGGGCGGGGGCGGGTAGTCGATCAGAAGCGAGTAGGAGGTCGTGGTGGCGCCGATCACCCGGATGCGGTACTCGCCGTCCTCGCTCAGCACTGCCGACCACCGGGGACCGTCCCGCTCCTCGTGGACCACGTTGCCGGCCTCGTTGCGGACCGAGAACTGGACGGCGCCCTCGGCGACCTCCACCGTCAGGGTGCGGCCGGCCTCGCCGGCCACGATCAGCAGTTCATCGTCTCCGGGTGCCACGTTGCCGCCGATCCTGCGGTCGATCTGATCGCCGGCGAACTCGATGTCCCGGGTCGCCCCGCACCGCCTGGCGAGGGAGGCGAAGGTCGCCTCGTCGGGAGACCCGGTGGGGATTCGCCGCATCTCCGCCTGCACGTATGCCACCATCGCCGAGGTGATCGGCCCGTAGACGCCGTCCACCGATACGGCAGGCCCGTCGGTGGTGATCCGCTCATGACCGGTGCAGACCAGGTAAGCCTGCAGCGCCTCGACGTACTCGCTGCGGTCGCCCTGGGTGAGAAACGCCGGCCCGTTGGGAGCGAGCTCTATGAACTCGCCCATGGTGGTCGTGGTGACGGGGGCCAGGGTGATGGCGACGGTGGTCGAGGTGGTGTCGGGGGTGAGCGCGCTATCGCCGCACGCCGTCGCGACGAGGGCGAGAGCCATTAGCAGGCCGGTGCGCATCCACCAGGTCCTCATCCCCCCAGGCTACGCGTCGCCGGGCCGCGATACGAGTCGAACCGGTGGTCGCGGGCCGCGGTGGGCCGGGTTCACGTGCTAGTGCTCCACGCACAGGGCATCGATGACGGGCAGATCGATGGACCGGTCGTAGAACCTGAGTTCGTCGAGAGCGCCGTCGAAGGCCGTGCTCTCCGGTGCGCCGCTCTGGTTGCCGGCGAGGAGTGGGTGCGGTCCGTTGGGGAGGCCGATCGGGGCCTCCCCAACGAGGATCTCCTGGCAGTCGAGGAAGATCGTGAGGATTCCGTCGAACGCAACGAGCGCCAGGTGATGCCACTCGTCATCATCCAGAGAGACCAGCGATCCGTATCCGAAGTGGCTGCCGCATTCAGTCGTTTGGTCGTAGACGCTGAAGAAGACTCCTGCCTCGGCGGTGTAACGGAGGATCCACGACTCAGTGACGGGTTGGCACTCGCCTGCCGCGTGGTCGGAGAGGAGCACCCATTGGTGATCGGAGTATGGGTTCCCCTTCACCCACATCGTGATCGAGAAGTCCCCATCGATGGCGAAGCCGGCGTCGTCGAGCGTGACCAGATCGTCGATTCCGTCGAAGAGAAGGGCTCCGCTAGGTCGGCCGTCCCGATCGGCGATCGGGACCGCTCCGGCGACCTCGCCGTGACGGGCGCTCGGTCCGGCATCGACGGCATCGCCGTTCAATGGGTAGTGCGCGAGGAGACCCGAATCGAGATCGATGTCCGGCGTCTCGGTCGTAGCGACCGAGGTGGGTTCCAAGACAGTCGGTTGGGGCCCGGTTGTGGCGACGGTCTCGGTTGGAGGTGTGGTTGCCGTGCTGGCTGTGACGGTGTCCGTCCCGCAACCCGCCACCAGCATCAGAACAGCGAGAATGCCAATCCAGCTGCGAAATCCCACGTCTCCACCCCCGTTCCACTGCAGCGGGATGCTCCCCGATGCTACATGGTGGCAGCGTCGGTGGCCCGCTGAGCTGTGGCCAGTCCACCGCGAGGCAGTGACCCTGCGAGGGCCGTGTTCCCGGCGGGTCACCATTTCTACTCGCCGGCGCGCTCGCCCAGGTAGAAGTACCAGATGAGGAACGAAGCGGCGGTGCGGCGCGGGGCCCATCCGGCGGCGAGCCGTCGGAGTTGGCCCTCCGTGGGGGGATCGTCGGCGTCGGTGAGCCGCTGCCACCCCACTCGCAGTGCCAGGTCCCCTGCCGGGAAGAGGTCGCGCCGCCCCAGCGCCCACATCAGGTAGTTCTCGGCGGTCCAGACACCGATGCCGCGTAACGAGGTCAGCGCCTCGAGCGCGTCGGCGTCGCCCATGGCAGAGAGGGCGTCGATGTCGAAGGTGCCGTCGGTTATGGCGGCGGCGATCCCCCTGGCGTAGCCGGCCTTCATGCGGGTGAATCCGCAGGCTCGCATGGCGTCGTCGTCCAGTCCGAGCAGTCCGCCGGGCGTCACCTCGCCCCCCAGGGTGGAGTTGAGCCGGTCGAACATCGCCCTGGCGGCGGCGATCGACACTTGCTGGCCGAGGACCAACCAGGTCAGCGTCGCATAGCCGGGTGGCCGGAGCAGGACCGGGAAGTCGCCGGCCACCCGGGCCGCCCGCCCCAGCCGCCGGTCGGTGCGGGCGAGATGAGCGGCATCGGCCTTGATGGCCGTGGCCTGGTCGGGGAAGGTCCTCACCAGGCGGCAGCGTACCGGGAACCCGGGATTCCCCTCTCCCGGCTCACCGGTGGCAGAGCAGTCCTTCACGTTCTCGTTCACTCCGATCGTGAACGCCTCGTTGGGGGGCGGGTTATCGAAGGGTGTCGGTCCACCGGGACCCGCCACAGGTTCGGTTCTCGAAGACGATACGGCCTTGATTTCCTGCGACCCGCCTAGAGTCGATCAGCGAGATGGCTACCCCACCCCACCCACTCCAGACCTTCTTCAACCCCGAGACCGTGGCCGTCGTCGGGGTCTCCGAGAAGCCCGACAACCTGGGGCGGGTCATCAGCGGAAACCTCCACTCCTTCGGGTTCAACGGCATCGTGTACGAGGTCGGCCCCGACGGCGGCACCATCTACGGACGCCGAATCTACCGGGCGGTGTCCGACATCCCCGACCGGGTGGACCTCGCCGTGCTGCTGGTGCCCGCCCGGGTGGTCCCTGAGGTGCTGACCGAGTGCGGGCGCAAGGGCATCCGCCACGTCATCATCGAGACGGCCGGCTTCAGCGAGAGTGGACCCGACGGCGCCCTTCGGGAGCAGGAAGTGGCGGCCATTGCCGCCGAGAACGACATCCGCTTCGTCGGCCCCAACTGCATCGGCCTGGTCAACCGGCACGCCGGCCTCTCGACGGCCTTTGTGACCCTCGACCCCCTGCTCAAGGAGGGCGGCACCTCGGTGATCACCCAGAGCGGTGGCGTCGGCATCAGCATCCTCAACATGCTGGCGTCCGAGGGGGGCGGTCTCGCCAAGATGATCTCGGTCGGCAACAAGGTGGACATCGACGAGAACGACGCCCTCGAGTACCTGATCGACGATCCGGAGACCGAGATCATCACCATGTACCTGGAGGGCATCCAGGACGGCAGGCGCCTGATGAGCCTTGCCCGCAGCACCGACAAGCCGATCCTCATCCACAAATCCAACATCGGGGAGGCCGCCCGGGGGATCGCCTCCTCGCACACGGCCGCTCTGTCGGCCGACGATGCCGTGGTGGATGCGGCGCTCCGCCAGGCCGGGATCGCCCGCTTCCGTGACAGCGAGACGCTGGTCCACTACCTGAAGGCGCTGACGCTGCCGCCGATGCGGGGGAACCGGGTAGCGGTGCTCTCCCGGTCGGGCGGCCATGCCGTGATCGCCGCAGATGCCTGCGAACTCCAGGGCCTCCAACTGGCGGAACTGCCCAGGGAATTCCTCGACGAGGCCCAGACCCATCTGCGGGCCAACGTCATCAGCCTCACCAACCCCATGGACCTCGGCGACCTCTTCGACCTCGACGTCTACGAGCGGTTGGCGGAGGGAACCCTGAAGATGGATGGGGTCGATGGCATGGTGTTCATGCACACCTACATGGTCGGCCCCGACGGCGATCGGTCGCAGCGGTTGTTCGAGCGCCTCCACGAGTTGTCGGTGGAGACCGGCAAGCCGGTGGCGGTCCACGCCGATACCGTGGCGTCGGAGGTGAGCCGCCTCAAGCAGGTGCTCCCCGGTCCGGTGTTCCAGGAGCCGTCCGACGCCGTCAGGGCCCTCTCGCTGCTGCGGGACTACTGGAAGGTCGAGGTGCCCGCTCCGGTGCGCCCCGACGGCCCTGCCGACGCCGCGGCGGTCCGGGCGATCCTCGACACCTGCCGCCGTGAGGGCCGCAACCCGTTGCTGCAGGAGTCGATGGCCATCGCCTCCGCCTACGGGGTGCCGGTGATCGCCTCCAGACTGGCGGCCACCGAGGACGAGGCGGTGGCCGCCGCCCTCGAACTCGGCCTCCCGGCGGTGCTCAAGGTGATCAGCCCCGAGATCTCCCACAAGAGCGACCTCGGCGGGGTCCAGTTGAGCATCCGCAGCGAAGAGGGGGTCCGGACGGCCTACGGCGAGATCATGGAGGCGGTGGCCGCCGGGGCGCCCGGGTCGCACGTCGCCGGGGTGCTGGTGCAGCCGATGCTGCGGGGCGGCCGCGATCTGATCGTGGGCGCCAGGCTCGATCCCAACTTCGGGCATGCGGTCGTTGCCGGGATGGGCGGCGTGTTCGTGGAGGTGTTCCGGGACGTCGCCATTCGGATCGCCCCCTTCCCGAAGTCGGCCGCCGCCGCCATGCTCCGCGAACTGAAGGTGTGGCCGGTGCTGGAGGGGGTGCGGGGCCAGGAGGCGAGTGATGTCGACGCCCTGATCGATGCGATCCTGGCGGTGGCCCGCCTGGTCACCGACTTCCCCGAGATCGTCGAGTTGGACCTGAATCCGATCAGGGTGATGGCCTCCGGAAAGGGATGCCTGGCTCTGGACGCTCGTATGAACCTGGCGCCGCTCTCGTGACCGGCCCCGCCGGCCACCTCGCCGCCGCCCGCCGCATCCATGCCGGCCTGCCCGTCGTCGACGGCCACAACGACCTCCCCTGGGAGTTGTGGGCCCGCGCCAAGGGCGACCTCGATGCCCACGATCCGGCCCGCCATCTCGACGGGTACCACACCGACCTGCCCCGGTTGATCGAGGGCGGGGTGGGCCTGCAGTTCTGGTCGGTGTACGTGCCCGCCCACAGCCGCAGCCCACTCCGGGAGACCCATCGCCAGATCGACATCGTCGAGGCGATGACCCGCCGCTCGCCCGACCTGACCGCCCTGGCCGCCACCGCCGACCAGGCACAGGCGATCCGGGCTTCGGGGAGGATCGCCGGGATGATGGGAGCCGAGGGCGGCCACCAGATCGAGAACTCGCTCGACGCCATCACCGAGTTGCACCAAAGGAACGTCCGCTACATCACCCTCACCCATGCCGACACCACCGACTGGGCCGACAGCGCCACCGACGCCCCCCGCCACGGCGGCCTCAGTCCCTTCGGCGAGGAGGTGGTCGGCGAGATGAACCGGGTGGGGATGCTGGTGGACATCAGCCATGTGGCCGCCGACACCATGCGGGACGCCATCAGGGTGAGCCGGGCGCCGGTGATCGCCAGTCATTCGTCGGCGTTCTCCCTTGCCCACCATCCCCGCAACCTCCCCGACGACGTGCTGCAGATGGTGGCCGAGACCGGGGGAGTGGTGATGGTGACCTTCGTGCCCGCGTTCATCGTGGAGTCCACCGCCCGGATGGCCCTCGACATGTTCGAGAAGGACCGGGCGTTGCGGGCCACCTTCGGGGCCGACGAGGAGGACGCCTACCAGGCGGCTCGCCGCGAGGCTGCCAAGGGCCTCGAGTTCGACCGGGGCACCCCCGCCGACGTGGCCGACCACATCGACCACATCCGGGAGGTGGCCGGGGTGGATCACATCGGCCTCGGCGGCGACTACGACGGCGTGCAGCGCCTGCCGGCCGGCCTGGAGGACGTCTCCTGCTACCCGGCCCTCACCGCCGAGTTGCTGGCCCGCGGCTGGGTCGAAGCCGACATCCGCAAGGTCCTCGGCGAGAACGCCATGCGGGTGCTGCGGGCCGCCGAGGAAGCGGCCGGGTAGCGGCACCGTCCTCCGGATGCCGCCGTGCCCTGCACGCGGCAGAGGGACCGGTCGCCCGGTCCCTCTCTGCTCGCGGTGGGTGCCGATCAGGCCCCGAACAACTCCGCCCAGTGGGCGGCCACGCCGGTGTCGTAGGTCACCGAGTAGCCGCACGCCCACACGAACCCGTCGCTGCCGGAGGCGAGGTACCGCTCGCCCACGGTGAGGCCGGGGCCGGTGAGGGCGATCGAGGTGGGGCCGATCAGTCCTTCGGCGCCCAGCGTCACCTGAGCGGCATCGCCGCCCTTGAACCACTGGTGCACCTCGAAGACCACCTCGCTCCCATTCTCGGTTGCCGAGATCAGGGTGCCGTCGAAGGCGAACTGCTGATCGCGCAGCATCTCCTCGGTGTACTCGATGCACATCGTCATGGCACCGCTGCCGATCGGTTCCCCTCCGACGACGATCTCCTCGGCGTTGTCCCGCAGCAGGGCATAGGCCCCGCCGGCAACGGCCGCCACGACCACCGCCATCCCGGCCCCGAGTGCCACCCGGCGCATCCACGGCTGCCGGCGGGGCGCCTCGCTCGTTCTCGTCTCCGTGTCATTCATGCTGATTACCTCCTGGAAGAGGGCCCGTGCGTGGGCCCCTGTGGTGTCGGCCGGCACCGTCAGAGGGTCGATCGGATCGATGCGCCGCACCGCTTCGAGGGGGTCGCCTTCGAATCGCCGCTTGCTCATGTCCGTCTCACCTCCTCCGGTGTGCCGTTCACCTCTCCAGGTGTCCGGATGATGTCCTTGGATTTCACCTCGTTGGGGGATCTGACCCCGCGCCGCCCCAGTTCGGCTGCCATGCGCTTGCGGGCCCGGTGGAGGCGGACGGCGACCGTCCCGGGCGCCACCCCGAGGGCAGCAGCGATCTCGTCGTTGTCGAGATCGTCCCACGCCACCAGGGTGAGGATCTCCCGATCGTCGGGGCGAAGGGCGTCGAGGGCCTCTTGGACCGCATCGGAGGAGTCGCCGCCCCCGGCGGGGACCTGGGCGAGGCGGTCGGCGAGGCGGTGGCGCCGGGTGTGGGAGCGGTAGTGGTTGGCCAGTGCTCTCCTGGCAACTCCGTACATCCACGGCATGCGAGCCTCCCCGGTAGGGATGTCGTCGAAGCGCCGCCACGCAGTGGTGAAGATCTCCGAGACGACGTCGTGGGTGTCGTCACCCACCCGGACCCGGCGCATCACATAGCCCATCATCCGCGGGTAAGCCTCGTCGTAGAGCGCCCGGAACCGTTCGACCCGATCGTCGTGCACGCAACCCCTCCTCGGCGGATTTGACGGTGGAGCGTGCCAACAGGTTCCCGGCGGCGGATTCCGGCCCGGCGCCCGGGTCGGCCGAGTGACCCCTCCGACGTCCCGAGGGCGTCGTTCGGCACGTTGCTCGCTAGAACTTTGACGGCTGTTACCGGGCTGCGGAGCAAGTAGGGCCTATCCTTTGTGGGTAATTCCCTTATAATGAAACAATCTTCCTGTTAGAAGGGACGAACATGAGAACCGCACCACCGCCACTTCTCCCGATTTTCCGCTCGGCGAATCAGATGCGGCTGTTGGCGGCCATGTGTCTGAATCCCGGCGCCTCCCATTCGGTATCCGAGTGGGCTGCCATCGTTGGGGTCGGCACCTCGCTCGCAGCCCGGGAGGTGTCGTTGGCGGAGAACGCCGGAATCCTCCGTGTGCACCGCGTCGGAACGTCCAAGATCGTCACCGTCGACCAGGATTCTCCTTTCTCTGAGGCGCTTCGGCAGTTGCTCATGGGGACGTTCGGGGTCCCTCAGATCCTGGCAGAGACGCTCCGGTCGATCCCCGAGGTCGAGCAGGCTTACCTATTCGGGAGTTGGGCGGCAAGACTCCTGGGCGAGGACGGTCTCCCCCCCAATGACATCGACCTCATGATCATTGGATCGTCGGTGGATCGGGATCGTGTGTACGAAGCCGTCGATCGAGTCAGCCATCAGTTCCCGCACGCCATCCAGATCGTGTTCCGGACCCCCGAGCAGTGGGCCGATGTCGATGACTCGTTCATCGGCACCGTGCGATCCCGACCGATCATCCCGATCGTCCTGTCCGGGTCCGAAACCGAAGCGGTGAGTCGGCGATGAGTCCGTGGGAACGCGGTCGGGGGGAGATCGAGGGCTACCTCGGACAGGCAGAACTCGATGTCGTCGCCGCTTCCGACGACCTCGCGAGGCGGTTGCTCGACGACAGTGAAAGGGCCGCGGAGTCGGCGCGATCACTGCTGGACGCCGATCCCGGTAGTGCGCTGACTCTCGCCTACGACGCCGCCAGGAAGGCGGCCACCTCGCTGTTGGCTGCCCAGGGCCTGCGCCCAACTGCCAGAGGCGGCCATCGGGTAGTCCAGGATGCTGTGGGTGCCCAGTTCGATGGGCCCTTCGAGAGGTTCGGCCGAATGCGCCGCAAGCGTCATGCCCAGCAGTACCCGGACGCAGACGCCGCCCCGGCGACAAGGGAGGATGCCGAGGAGATGATCGCCTTCGCTGCGTCGTGTCTCGACGCGTCGCGGACTCTGCTGGAGTCCGGGCAGGTTGGTGCGTGGCGGGAGTGACCGGTGTGTCTTGGCTCCCAGGGGAGGGAGTCAACTCCCTTCGGCCGCCCAAACGAACTGAAGGGCCCCGCAGGGCCCTTCAGTTCTCTTTCGGTTCAGATGGCCCCTACGAGCAGCCCATCGAGTGGCCGCAGTTGAGGCACCGGTAGCAGGAGCCGTTGCGGACCGTGATGTGCCCGCAGGTGTCGCACAGCGGGGCGTCGCCCATCATCGAGCCCAGCGCCCGGTTGACCGATGAGGTCTGCGAGGCGGCCCGGCCGCTCGCCGGCGTTGCCACACTCCCGGACTTCCCGTTGCCGTTGCCGGAGCCGTTGGGGCGGACCCCCCTGTCGAGGGAGACCGAGGGATGCGAGATGGGGGCCGTCACCGGCATGACGGCGGTGACGGCGGTCCCGGTGGCGATCGACTCGATCTCCCGAATCGGCCCCTCGATCTCGTCGACGGGAGCGGTGGTGGAGGTCAGCACGTCCTCGGTCAGAGCCATCTGGATGCCGGCATCGACCGCCAGGCCCTTGGGTGGCTCGGGCAGTTCCCGGTCCTTGGGCGGCACCTGCACCAGGTCGCGGCGGTCCAGGTACTCGAGGCCGAGCGCCCGGAACACGTAGTCCACGATCGAGTTGGCCATCTTGATGTTGGCGTGTCCTTCCACCAGGCCGCGCGGCTCGAAGGTGTGGAACGTGAAGGTGTCCACGAACTCCTCGAGGGGCACCCCGTACTGGAGGCCCTTGGAGACCGCGATGGCGAAGCAGGACAGGATCCCCCGCAGGGTGGCGCCCTCCTTGGCGAGGTCGATGAACACCTCGCCGAGGGTGCCGTCGTCGTACTCGCCGGTGCGGAGGAACACCTTGTGGCCGCCGACCCGCGCCTCGTGGGTCCACCCCCGTCGGCGGGATGGCAGGAGGAAGCGGGGCCGGTTGACGCCCCGGTAGGCCTGGGAGGGGCTCATGTCGTGCTGGATGCCCGAGATGAGGCGGGCTGCCTGATCGATGGCATCGTTGAGTTCGGGCAACTCGCTCTCGTAGTTGTCGCCCTCGCCTGCGGTGGCCGACGACAACGGCTGGGATGCCTTCGACCCGTCCCGGTACAGGGCGATCGCCTTGAGGCCCAGTTCCCAGGACATCATGTAGGCCTGCTGGATGTCGTCGGCGGACACCTCGTTGGGCATGTTGATGGTCTTGGAGATCGCCCCGGAGATGAACGGCTGGGCGGCCGCCATCGCCTTGATGTGCCCGGTGTAGTGGATGAAGCGCCGGCCGTGCTTGCCGTTGCGGTTGGCGCAGTCGAACACGGCGAGGTGCTCGTCGGCCAGATGGGGGGCGCCTTCGATGGTCTGGTGGCCGCAGATGATGTCGTTGGCCTCCTCCACCTGGCGGGCGTTGAAGCCGAGCGCCCCCAGCAGGTCGAAGTCGGGGGAGTGGTACTCCTCGGGCTTGAACTCGAGGCGCTGCAGTGCTTCCTCGCCCACCACGTGGACGTTGAAGGCGTGGCCGAGTTCGAACACCCCGGTGAGGGTGGCCTCGATGGTGTCGATCTCGGGACCGGTGAGTCCCCGTTCCGCCAGGGTCTCCCGGTTGATGTGGGGCGCCCCGTCGAAGGTGTTGGTGCCGACGACGTAGCGGACGATCTCACGCCGCTGCGCCTGGTCGTAGCCGAGCACGGTCAGCGCCGGGTCGATCGACTGGTTGGCGATCTTGAAGTAGCCGCCGCCCGCCAGTTTCTTGAACTTGACCAAGGCGTAGTCGGGTTCGACGCCGGTGGTGTCGCAGTCCATCAGCAACCCGATGGTGCCCGTAGGGGCGAGAACCGTGGCCTGGGCGTTGCGGTACCCGTTCTGCTCGCCCAACTCGACGGCGGTGTCCCACGACTTGCGGGCGGCGTCGAGGAGGGCGGGCGGGCAGTGCTCGGGATCTATGCCCATGACCGCGGTGGAGACGCCCTCGTAGGCCGAAGGGTCGGCGTTGTAGGCGGCCCGGCGGTGGTTGCGCATCACCCGGCCCATCGCCTCCTTGTTCTCGTGGTACCGGGGGAAGGGGCCGAGCGCCCCGGCGATCTCGGCCGAGGCCGCATAGGCGTCGCCGGTGAGCACCGAGGTGAGCGCCCCGGTGATGGCGCGGCCCTCGTCGGAGTCGTAGGGGATGCCGCTGCGCATCAGCAGCGATCCGAGGTTGGCGTAGCCGAGGCCGAGGGTCCGGTAGTCGTAGGAGCCCTGGGCGATCTCCTCGGCCGGGAAGTGGGCCATCGTCACCGAGAGGTCGAGCACCATCGTCCACAACCGGATGGCGTGCTTGTAGGCCTCGATGTCGAAGTTGCCGGTGTCGTCGTCGTAGAACGCCGCCAGGTTGAGGCTGGCCAGGTTGCAGGCCGTGTTGTCCAGGAACATGTACTCCGAGCACGGGTTGGAGGCCCGGATCGATCCGCCCGCCGGACAGGTGTGCCAGTCGTTGATGGTGGTGTCGAACTGGATGCCGGGATCGGCGCACTCCCAGGCGGCCTCCGCCACCTGACGCCACAGGTCGCGGGCCTTGACCGTCTTCATGACCGCGCCGTTGGTGCGCCCGGTCAGTTCCCAATCACCGTCGTCGATGACCGCCTGGACGAACTCGCTGGTCATCCGGACCGAGTTGTTGGAGTTCTGGCCGGAGACCGTCTGGTAGGCCTCGCCGTTGAAGTCGGCGGGGTACCCGGCGTCGATGAGGATGCGGACCTTGCGCTCCTCTTCCTTCTTCCAGTTGATGAACTGCTCGATGTCGGGGTGGTCGATGTCGAGGATGACCATCTTGGCGGCTCGCCGGGTGGTACCTCCCGACTTGATGGCGCCGGCGGCGCGGTCGCCGATCTTGAGAAAGGACATGACGCCGGAGGAGCGGCCCCCTCCGGAGAGGGGTTCGTTCTCGGCGCGCAGGTGGGAGAAGTTGGTGCCGGTGCCCGCTCCGTACTTGAAGAGGCGGGCCTCCTTGACCCACAGGTCCATGATCCCGCCGTGGTTGACGAGGTCGTCCTCGATGGACTGGATGAAGCAGGCGTGCGGGGCCGGGCGGCTGTAGGAGTCGGTGGAGGCGGTGAGTTTGCCGGTATCGGGGTCCACGTACCAGAACCCCTGCGGGGGGCCGGTGATGCCGTAGGCGTGGTGGAGGCCGGTGTTGAACCACTGCGGGCTGTTGGGAGCGGCCATCTGGGTGACCAGCATGTGGGCGAGTTCGTCTTCAAAAGCGTCGGCGTCGGCTTCGGAGGCGAAGTAGCCGTAGCGCTCCGCCCACCAGCGCCAGGTGGATGCGAGGCGCCCGATGACCTGGCGGGCGGAGTGCTCGGGCCCGAGCACGGCCTTGCCGTCGGCGTCGAGGATCGGCTCGCCTTGCTCGTCGAACTGGGGGACGCCCGCCTTGCGGAAGTACTTGGAGACCATGATGTCGGCGGCGATCTGCGACCACCCGACCGGGATCTCGGCGTGCTTCATCTCGAAGACGATCGAGCCGTCCGGGTTGGTGATCCGGGAGTCCCGGGTGCCCCACTCCACGACGTCGAGGGGGTCCTCACCTGCCTTGGTGAATTGGCGCGTGATGCGCAGTCCGGTCGCCGAAACCATCCGATACTTCCTTCCCGTCCGGTGGGCCAGTGCCCGATGTGCGTCTGCGTGAACCCGCCAACCCGACGAGCGGCCGAGTTGTCAACACCCACAAGATGTTGTGGTCTGATGGGAAAGCGCCACAAAATCCTGGGACGCACCAGAGTAGTTACATTGGTGTAGTCCCGTCAAGGGTAGGCCGGACACCACCACCTGGACGTTCTTTGGTTGTGGTCCCGTTGTACCCGCGGTGCGGGTCTATGGTCAAACCAGGTGGCTCCGTGGATTTCGCGACCCGTTGGAAAGATGTCGCGAGGCGCGCTCTGGGTTCTCGCCCGGCGCCGTCAATCGCCTCGCAGACTCAGGCAGGGGGCGATGGCGGAATCAAGGGCGGCGGGGGAGTCGCCCTCGGTATCGGGGAAGGTCACCCCCATCTCGAGGAACTCCTCTTCGGTGAAGGTCTTCTCGATCTCCGCCAGGGCGCACTCGCAGAACTCGGTGCCGGCGGCGGGTTCGCAGCCGCCCATGAAGTCGGTCCTCAGTTGCTCCGAGTAGCCGTCGTCACCCCCGCAGCCGGCGGCGAGGAGGCCGATCACCAGGATCAGGCCGATGGTTCGGATCGGGTTCGACATGGCTCGCCTCCTCGGGTCGCTTCGGAGGAGCGGTGATGATCTTGCCAACATGTCGCCACAAACGGTGGATTACCGGCATCGGGCGCCCCCGGCCCACGTCGTCCGACCGGCCCTCCGGGGTGGGACCAGTGAGGGGTCACTGCCGTCGCCGTACCTTGAGCCGGGCACCGGCCTCGGAGTACGCTGGTGCGGCAATGGGTACCGGACCAACTCCCGCGGGTTTGGTGGGGATTGGGCGTACTCCCGGCGGACTCATCGCCTGGTCCGGGGATGACGACGCGGTTGTCGGCGGCAACTACCGGATACGCAATCTGGCGCCCCTCCGTTGGGAGCTCACCTTCCGGGGCGTCACCATCTCCGAGCACCAGCGCCTGTCCGCGGCACAAGTGGCCGCAGGACTGCACCACCGTCGTGTCCTGCGCAGGGCCGACCTGATCCGCTGGGGGATTCTTGCGGTGGGGAGCGTTGCCGTCGCTCTCGTCCTCATGGGTCGTGGGGGCCCTTCGGGCATTCTCGGCAGCATCGGCGGGTTGTGGGTGTTCCTCGTCGCCGTCCCCCGGTTCGTAGCGGCCCTGACCGGGAATCTGCTTGACCCGTATCGACGGCGGGATCCTTGGGAGTCACTCGACTGGTGGAACCGGAATCCCTGACGTAGAGCAACTCCCCGCTGGGGCCGCTCGGGCCAGGAGGACAGCCACGGCTTGACTTGGGCGGGTTGCCTCTCCCGCCGAAGGCGGGGGAGGCGCGAGGGTCCGGAGGACCCGAGCGGAGGGGGCAAAGGCGCCACCGAGGCAGAGCCGAGTTCGGCTCGATGGCGTGAGGTCAAATGCCCTGGGGTGATGCTTGCTAGGTACACCCTCAGGCACGGTGGTACCTCGTGGCAAGGTACTGATCCACCCAGCTCCGAGAGCTGCGCCACTGGCCGTCGGGGCCTTTGGTGGCCTGGAGGCGGCCTCGTATCGCGGCGACTCGCAGGGCGTTGTGGGTGATGCTCCCGGTGGCGAGCGCAGCCAGAGGGACCAGGCGGGCCGGGCCGGCGACGGCGGGAACGATGAACTTGTAGAGGTTGTCGAGAATGGCGCGGGCGAGGAGTTCGCCGAGGGCTCCGGGGTCTTCCTCATCGGCGCGGCGCAGCGCCCTGATGTACTTGAGACGCTGGCTCTTGTAGATGATCGCCGGCGGGTAGCCGAATCTCACCAAGATCAGGTTGAGTATGAGGCGTCCGGTTCTGCCGTTCCCGTCGAGGAAGGGGTGGATCTGTTCGAACCGGCAGTGCAGGGCGGCAACTTCCTCCGGGAAGTCCGGCATACGCGGCTTGAGGCGGTTGACGGCCTGGAGCCAGGATTCGATCTGGGCTGCCACATCGACCCACGGCGGCGGTGTCAGGCCTCCCGGGAAGGGCTGGATGTCATGCTCGCGGAAGGACCCAGGGCCTTCTCTAGGGGTGGCGTCAGGATGCGGGGCTACCTCCCAGAGGAGCTTCATCGCAGAGCGGTGAATCTCCCTGAGTTCCGTGAGGTTGATGATGTTCCGATCACTGCGGGCCTGCGGCATGATCGCTTGCTGATAGACCCAGCGGGCTGCGTCGGCGTAGCCCCGGACTTCCATGTACTCCCTCAGCTCCTTGTGACCGACGGCCCGACCCTCGGCCAGGAGTGCCTCCACCTGCTTGAGCACCAGCGTGTTGCCCTCGATGGCCGTGGAGTGATGGGCTTCCTCGTGCCAGATCCCGGTCCAGATTCCAGAGGCTTCGTCGGGGTTCGGGAGACCCCCCATCCTGGCCCACAGCTCGGCGATCTGCGTGTCCAGGCGCTCGTACACGGCGGCGCGGGGGGGACGACCTCTGGGCATGGTGCTTCACCTGGTTTGTTGGGTTTGACGAGATCGAATCGTACCGTACAGATACGACAATTGTACGGATCAGACCTACCCGATCTGAACCGTACACTCTCCAATAGGCGAGGCCGGGCCACCCTGGGGTAGTGGTTGGCAGTGTCACTCGTGGTCCGGTCGATCCTGTTCTCCCATCTCCAGGGGGGAGTCCCGTAGGAGCCGAAAGCTCCGGAGGGGAGGGGGTGCGTCGATCACGGTTCCCCAAGCACCCCCTCCGCCTCGTTGCTCCGCTCCTCGGCACCTCCCCTGGAGGGGGAGGAACAGGAGACTGACGCTTCCGGTGACATACGTCACCCTGGGCCAGGGTGCGGCAATGTCACTTGACGCTGCCGCCTGAGACGGGTGGGGCTGGCCGCACCCCTAGGGTGCCCACCTCTCACGCCTCGACAGTCGCCTCCTGCGGGGGCCCCAGGGCCTCGAGCACAGCCGAAAGGTACGCCTCGTACCCGGCTTGCTCCCGATGCGCCGCGTGACCCGCCCCGGACAGCATGCGGTACTCAACACCCGGCTGGGTACCCAGCCATTCACCGATCGTCACAGGGAAGGCAACTCCGGCTGCCGGATCCGAGCCCAGCAGTACCACCGGGCACGGGAGCGTGGCCGCTTCGGCCAGCACGTTCCACGGATCGTTGTCCTCAAAGGTATGCCGCACCATTTCGGGACTGCTGCGACGCAAAGCCTCAGCCTTGATTCGGCAGTCCTCCGGATGCCACCCCAGGTTGGCCTCGGCTACTGCTTCGGCCGTCGGGGGACGGTCGTACCACTCCATGGACCCGCGCATGAGCTCGGCGCGAAATGGATCGGGGAGGATGAGCGCAGGGTCCTGAAGGACCACCCGGACAGCCCAGGCCGGGTTCCGCGTCGATGCCAGCACCGCCACCGCTCCCCCGAGCGAATGGCCCAACACGGCATCCCACCCATCGCCCAGAGCGAGCACATCAGTCGCATATGAGGGGAGCAAGTAATCCTCGCCGGCCGGGCTGCGGCCGTGCCCCCGCAGGTCGGGCGCCGTCACCGACCAGTCGCGATCGGCAAGGTCGACCGCGAGCCGCCACCACCCGTCGGCATTCGACTGGATCCCGTGGAGCAGCAGGATGCGGCGGGCACCGGACCCCCAGGTACGGATATGGAGTCCAAGCGGAGTCGTCACCACGCGGACATCCTACAAACCGACTCACTGCGCAGCACACCCTCCCCTGGGGTGGCTCACCTCACCCGCCCTCGGCTACCCGATCGCCACGGTGACCGCTACGGCCAGGAGGTCGTAGCCGATCTCTCTCGGGTGGATGTCGGGGGGTTGGTCGAGCATGTGGGTGGTGGACGCCGCCGTGCCCTCCATCGGGGTGAACCCGTCGGCCACCAGGATCGAGTAGGACCCGGCGGCGGCGGCAGCGATGTCGTTGAAGCCGTCGAGGACCGCGCTGCTCTGGGCCTCGAAGCCGGCCCCGAACCCGAGGCTGAACGGGTTGTAGGCCCTCAGGAACACGATGGTGGCGGCGGGGGCCGCCCGGCGCAGCCGCCGGAAGATCTCGTCGATGTTGGCGGCATAGGCCTCGCTGCTGCTCTCGATCCGGTTCCGGCAGGCGGCGGCACCGAAGTCGACGCTGCAGTCGTCGGAGCCGAGGTGGCCGAGCAGGTCGTTGGCACCGATGTCGATGGTGACGTAGGCGACCTCGTGGCCCTCCATGAAGGCGATGGCCTGATCCAACTGGCCGCTGCGGATCAGGGTGCCGCTGGTCTCGCCCGACACCCCGAAGTTGCGGAGGCCGTAGGTCTCGCCGTCGCGTTGCTGCAGCCAGTTGTGGACCACGGACACGTAGCCGTCGCCGGCTCGGCTCACCCCCACGTTGGCGGCCAGCGAGTCGCCCAGCGCCACGTAGTAGGTGTCCCCCTCGGCGGAGGTCCCATCGACGACCCCCGGTTCGAGTTGCCGTCGGGGCGGCGGGGGGACGGAACCGGCGGAGGCCGCCTGCTCGGCCATGCCGGCCAGCAGCGTCTGAGAGGTGATGATCGTGTCGGAGTTGTGGACCCCGGTGACCACGAGGCGGTCGTTGCCGATGACCACCGATTGCACGGTGGCGCCGGTGTCGGCCAGCAACTCGTTGACGTCGGTGATCCGTTCCAGCAGGCCGTCGATCGCCTCCTCCATGGCGTTCTTGCCGATCGAGGGGATGTTGAGGGCGCCGAACTCCAGGGAGGTGACGTCCACCTGGACCGCCCCCGCCTCGATGGTGGTCTCGACGGAGCCGCGCACCGTCATGGTGCCGCTCTTGAACTCGCCGAGGAAGTCGATGCGGCCCACCCCGGCCGTCGCGGTGTCGACGATGTCGATCGTGATGTTGCGGAGCGGGGCATCCGACTCGGCGAGGCCGTCCTGGATCATCGCCGTGATCTCGGTCTCGTGGAGTTCCAGTCGGAATCCGGCCTCGCCCATCGCCCGGTCGATGCCCTGTTCGGCGCCGGCGAGCGCCGCCGTATCGGCGGGGTCGACCGGCCCGGCGGTGGTCGTCAGGGCGGTGACGATCTTGCGAGCCTGATCGGCGACGAACAGGCCGCCCGCCACCACCACCGCCAACTGGAGGAGGGCGATCACGGCCAGGGCGGGCTTCGGCAGCATGGCCACCGTGACGAAGAGCAGCAGCAACCAGACGGCCAGCACCGCGATCCCCGGCACCTCGCCGTAGGTGAACAAGACGATGACGCCGACGACGAGCGCCGCCGGAAGGCCGAGGAGAACGGTGAGTGCTTTCACCGGTCCCGGCCCGGCGGCCCCGTCGTCGATGTCATCGTGTGATCAGTCGCTATTCGTCTTCAGAGGGAAGATCGGACGCTGCTTCTTCGATGGTCGGGGACGGTGCCGCGGCAGCCTCGGGCCCGGGCGCCGCCGGGGCCGGCGCCGGGGCCGCTCCCTTCGGCTTGCGGGCCGGGGCCAGATAGGCCCACACCACTGCCAGCAGCATGGTGGCCACGATCACGATCACCGCCCGGGTGGCCACCCCGGTGACGCTGTCGAGGGCGAAGGAGGCGAACTGGAACTGTAGGAAGTACCAGATCGAGATCCCCAGCATCAGTCCGTAGAGGGCTGCCCGGATCGGCCGGCGCTTGATGGTTGTATCCGCCATGGTCATGCCCTCCACGACTGGGCCGGCCGCACGTTGAACAGGATTCCTGCGAACCCTGCCGCCGCCAGCAGTGCCGCCACCGCCGTCGGTGCGATACCCGGTCCGCTCCCGTTGAACTTGATCCAACCCTCGCCGAAGCAGAACTCGGCGCTGCCGGCCTCGGCCTGGATGATCTCGAGGTCGAAATCGTCGGGCAGGCGCTTGCCGGGGTCGGCGCTGGCGTAGAGATCGATGATCGCTCCCTTGGCCTTCACCGTCGTGTTCAACTCGGTCAGGTCGTAGATGGCGGTGGGCACCGGGACGTCCTCGAGGATGTCCCCCAGGTCCACCAGGCCGGCGTTGCGGTTCTTGTCACGCTGGTTGGGATCGCCGCCCCGATCGGCGGAGACGCCCATGATCGAGACCGTCCACGCATGGTCGTGGAATGCCGGGTTGGGCTCCCCATAGTCGGTGCCGCCGACGGCTCCCGCCAACGAGAACGTCGGCAGGTCCTTGGTGAAGCCCCAGTAGACCACTACCCCGCCGGGGTCGATCACGAACGGGTTACCCGACGTCATCGCCTGCCCGCCGGTGTAGGCATCCACTGCCGGTTCGGCATCGCCCAGATCGACCATCGCATCGAGTGACATCCCCTGGTCGTCGTAGGAGATCGCCAGACCCCCACACGCTCCCACCAGCATCGACCCTTCGTCTTCGACGTCGAAGTTGGGGACCTGATCGACCACGAGGGCCTGGAAGTCCTCCGGGGTCCGCTCGGCCACCTGTTCGTCCCAGATGCCCGCAAAGCCCTCTGTCAACTCTCCGAGGTCGGGGATGCCGTCGCCGTTCAGATCGACGAATCCCTCCCCACTGGTTATGAACTCGGACACATCGATGACGGCGGCACCGTTCCCCTGCGCCAGGGCGGGACCTCCCGTCATCACCATGACCACACCGAGCGCCAGTAGCGCTCTCATCATTCGACTCATGCCCCTCCCTTTGGTTGAGTGGCGTAGAGCGTATCGGGACGGCCCGGACTCTGCTCGGCGGCGCCCGGTTCAGTGATCGTCCTCGGGAGCACCCTCCCAGACCAGGTCCATCCGGTGGTGGCAATCCTCGCAGGCGAAGGCGATGACATCACCCGGTTGGAAACCCTCATCGGGTGGGGCATAGGACATGCGGTGGGCGGTGCCTCCGCATTCGACGCAGGTGATCGTGTCGGGGACCTCGGACGGGTTCATGGCGACACCTCCACGAGTGGCACCTCGAAGCCTACGGACGTGCCGCCTCCCTCGCGGGGCATTGCCCAGACACTGCCCCCGTGTTCTAGGGCGATCTGCTCGACGATGGCCAACCCGAGGCCGGACCCCGGCATGGTCCTGGCGGCATCGGCCCGGTAGAAGCGGTCGAAGACCCGGGCCAGGTCGGCCGACGGGATGCCGGGGCCGCGGTCGCGGACCTCGATGCGGCCCGCCTCGAGCACCACGTCGATCGGCTCGTCCGGGGGACTCCACTTGGTGGCGTTGTCGAGCAAGTTGGCGACGGCTCTGGCGATCCGGGCGGGCCGTACCTCGGCCGTCCCGCCGGTCCCGCTCACCTCGATGGTGCGTCCGGTGCGGCGGGCGGCCCTGGCGGCGGCCGCCCGCACGATCTCGCCGAGATCGGATGCGATGGGCGGTTGACCGGCGGCCTCGCTACCGCCCGCCAGTTCGACCACCTCGGACACCAGATTCGACAACTGCTCGATCTCGTAGGAGACGTCGGCCATCAGTTCGGCTCGCACCCCGGCCTCCATGTCCGGGTTGCGGGCCAGCACATCGAGGTTGGTGCGCAGACTGGTCAGCGGGGTCCGCAACTCGTGGCCGGCGTCGTCGACGAGGCTGCGCTGCTGGCGGCGGGAGATCGCCAGGGCCGCCAGCATCCCGTTGAAGGCACCGGCGAGGCGCCCGACTTCGTCGTTGCCGGCCTCGGGAATGGGGGCGTCCAGGTGGCCGGTCTGGGCGACATGCTCGGCCGCATCGGTGAGGCGGCCGACCGGGGCCAGCGCCCGCCCCGCCACAAACCAGGCGCCCACCGCGGCCAGCATCACGCCCCCGGCGCCCATCAGCAAGAGGCGCAGCCGCAGCGATGCCAGCAGGCGGTCGGTCTCGGTCAGGTCCCTGGCGGTCTGCACCACCATCCCTGCGGGGCCGGGGGTGGTGATCATCCGGTAGTGGGTTCCCTCCACGGTCACGTCCTGGACCGTTGCGTCGCCTGCCAGGGCGGAGGCGATCGTCTCCGCTTCGACCGGCAGCGCCGCTTCCCCGAAGAGCGGGATCACCGTCCCGTCGGCCGCCACCACATGCACGATCGTGTCGTAGCGGGCAAACCCGCCGAACGGCCCCTGTTCGCCGGGTTCGGTGGGGATCTCGCTCGGGTCGAAGGGAACGCCGTCCCGATCCCCGATGCGGTCGGCGAAGCGGGCGCGCTCCTGGAGGAAGGCGTCGATGTATGCCCTCGCCTCGCCGGCGGTGGATGCGTAGGAGAACCACGAGACCGCCGCCACCGCCACGGCCACCACGAGGGCGATGAACACGGTCAGCCGCAACCGGAGGGTCACGAGGCGCGCACCACGTAGCCGACACCGCGGACGGTGTGGATCAGTCGGGGCTCGCCTCCGGCTTCGGTCTTGCGGCGGAGGTACCCGATGTAGACGTCGAGGGGATTCGAAGTGGTCTCGAAGTCGTACCCCCAGATTCGCTCGTAGAGGACCTCCCTCGCCAGCACGATGCCGGCGTTGAGCATCAGCAGTTCGAGGAGATCGAACTCCGTCTTGGTCAGGTCGACGGTTCGGGTGCCTCGCCTCACGATGCGAGCCGCCGGGTCGAGGGAGAGGTCGGCGACCGAGAGCACCCCGGCGGCCTCCGACGGCCCGCCGCGGCGCAGCAGCGCCCGCAGCCTCGCCAGCAGTTCCTCGAGGGCGAACGGCTTGACCAGGTAGTCGTCGGCCCCGGCATCGAGGCCGGCCACCCGGTCGGCCAGTTCGTGGCGGGCCGTCAGCATCAGGATCGGAGTGCGGTCCCCGGAAGCCCGCAGGCGCCGGCAGACGGTCAGGCCGTCGGTGCCGGGCATCATCAGGTCGAGGACGATGGCATCGGGGGGGTCGGTGGTTGCCGAGGTCAGGGCGGTGATCCCGTCCTCGGCGAGGGTCACGTCGAAGCCCTCGAGGCGGAGGGCGCGTTCGACGGAGCGACGGACCTGCTCGTCGTCCTCGGCGACCAGGACCCTGGGCGTGGGTTCGGGGGGCATCCCGGCGAGCGTACCGGCGGGGGATGAGAGAGGTGTGAGAGGCCGATGAGAAGGCGGTGAGACGGATTGGGCCCGGACTGCTGCATACTGGTCGCAGAAAGGGATGGTGGAGAGATGAGGCGATCGGCGGCCGCCGTGATGGCTCTGATGGCACTGGCCGGCACCGGGTGCGGATCGGGATCTGATGGCGACGGCCTGGCGACGCTCGAGAACACTCCTTCGACATCCGCCCCCTCCGGAGCCGATGTAGAACTCGCCGCCGAGGAGGCGGTCCTGGCGCTCACAGAATGCCTGCGGGAGAACGGGGTGGATCTCCCAGATCCTGAGTTCGACGACCAGGGCAACCTCCGACTCCGCTCGCTGATGGACCTGGGGGAGTCCGCCGACCGGATCGATCCCGCCGATCTGGAGGCCGGTTTCGAGGCTTGCTCGCATCACCTCGACGGGGTGGCGCAGATCGTCGCCGGCATCGATCGAACCGCCATCGAGGACCGCCTCTACGACTTCGCCGCCTGCATGCGCGAGCAGGGGTACGACATGCCCGACCCCGATTTCGGCGCCATGTCGCCGGGCATGGGTCCCGGCGGGGGCGAGGCGGCGTCCATGGGACCGTTCGGGGAGATCGACGCCGAGGACCCGGCGTTCCTGGCGGCCAGCGAGGCCTGCATGTGGGTCTTCGGTGAGACCATCGGGCCCGGAGGGTTCGGACCCGCTACCGAAACTGGCGGCGGTTGAGCGCCGGCGGGTTCTCAGGGGTTTCTCATGGCGAGTTCACGGGACCTTCATGGGGCAGGCAGATACTGACGCCGTCATTCGAAAGGACATGTACGATGTACAAGCGCTTCGGCAGCCTGGTGGTGCTGTTGGCGATGACCGCAGCGGCCTGCGGGTCGGAGGCCTCAGATGTCGGTCTGGCCTCCCTCGATGGCTCGACTGGTTCCGACGTGGGGGCGGCCTCTCTCGACGGCTCCGACGGGAACGCCGCCACCGACGACACGGTCGCCGCGATGGACAGCGAAGAGGCGATGCTGGCCTTTACCCAGTGCCTCCGCGACCAGGGCCTCGATGTCGCCGACCCCGAATTGGGTGAGGACGGCCAGATGAGGCTCGGCGGACTCTTCCGGCCCTCCGACGAGAACTCCTTCGATCGCGAGGCGATCGAAGCAGCCATGGATGCCTGCTCCGAGTACCGCGACCTGATCACCACCGGCTTCGGCGAGGTCGATCGGACGGCGATGGAGGATCAGATCTACGAGTACGCCGCCTGCATGCGGGAGAACGGCTACGAGATGGCCGATCCCGACTTCAGCGACACCGGTGCCGGAGGCGAGGGGGAGGGAGGGCAACGGATGGGGCCCTTCGGGGACATCGACCGTTCCGACCCTGCCTTCCAGGCCGCCAACGAGGTCTGCCAGGACCTGTTCGGGGGATTCGGTCCCGGAGGAGGTCTTCCGGGCGGTGGGCTCGGCGGAGGCATCCCTCCCGGCGACGGCGCATAGGAGATCGACGAAGAGATGGAAGACATGACCCGTACCGGCAAGAACGAGAACGACGCCACAGCGACGGCCACCCGGCACCCGATCCGCCGTCATCTGAAGTGGATCATCCCGGTGGTGGTGGCCGGCGCCCTCGGGGCGGCCTGGGCACTGCTGCCGTCCAACGGTGGCGACGACGAGGCGGCCGCCACGGCCGCGTCCCTCGACCTCGAGGAGGTGGTCATCACCGACCTGGCCGAGGTGACCACCTTCAGCGGCACCCTTGGATTCGCCGAAGGCGACCCGATCACCTCCGGAGTGGCCGGGACGCTGACGGCGGCAGCCTCCGAGGGAGCGGTGATCTCCGAGGGCGACATCCTGTTCACGATCGACGACGAACCGGTGCCCCTGCTGCTGGGGGACACCACGGTCTGGCGCGACATGGGGTACCTCCCCGAGTTGGAGGCGTTGGCGCCTCGCATCTCGGGCACGGTCACCTGGATAGCAGAGGAGGGCGCGACGCTGCAGCAGGGCGACATCCTGATGAAGGTCGACGACCAACCCGTCGTCGTGCTCTATGGGGACATCCCCGCCTACCGGTCGCTGCAACGCGGCGGCGAGGGCATCGATGTCCGGCAACTCCAGGACGCCCTCCACGCCCTGGGGTACGACCCCGATGGTGACATGGAAGCCGATGGGGAGTTCACCTGGATCACCCAGGCCTACGTCGAGGACTGGCAGGCGGACGTCGGCGCCTCCGACGACGGCCGGGTCGGCCTGGGCGAGATCGTCTTCGTCGCCGGGCCCTTCACCATCGAGAGCCTCGACGTGGAGGTCGGCTCCCAGGTCGGCGGTTCCGCGGTCGCCGACATCTCCTTCGCCTCCGAGGCCACCGAGGGCGGCGACGTCCTCGCCCTCGAGCAGGCGCTGGTGCGCCTCGGCTTCGACGACGACGGCGCCATGACCGTCGACGGGGTGTTCGACGAGCAGACCAGGGCGGCTGTGATCGCCTGGCAGGCGTCGATCGGCGCCGACGACGATGGCGTGGTCTCGCCCGGCGAGGTGGTGTTCCTGCCGCAGTCGGTGAGGATCTCGGATCGGCTCGCCGACCCGGGGGCGACGGTCAACCCCGGCACCTCGATCCTGGCGACGTCCTCCTACGAGAGCGTGGTGACGGTGGACCTCCCCGCCTCGGACCAGGCGGCCCTCGAAGAGGGCGACCGGGTGGTCATCGTGCTGCCCGACAACACCGAGGTGAGCGGGATGGTGTCGTACAAGGCGGAGACCGCCACGCTCAGCAGCCAGGGAGGAGCCACCTTCGACGTGATCGTCGTGCTCGACGACCTGGCGGCCGCCGAGGGACTCGATCAGGCGCCCGTCGATGTCGACGTGGTCACCGACCGCGCCGACGGCGTCATGGCGGTGCCGGTGACGGCACTGGTGGCGCTGGCCGAGGGTGGCTACGCCGTCGAGGTGGAGCAGGCCGATGGGTCGACCCGCCTGGTCGCCGTCGACCCCGGCATGTACGCCGACGGCCTCGTCGAGGTCACCTCCGACGGCCTGCAGGCGGGCGATCGGGTGGTGGCGCCGTGACCGGCGACGTCGTCCTCGACCTGAGAGGCGTAGTCAAGGAGTACCCCGGCACGCCCCCGGTCCGGGCCCTCGCCGGAGTCGACCTCCGGATCCGCTCCGGGGAACTGGTCGGCGTGGTCGGGCCATCGGGGTCGGGCAAGAGCACCCTTCTGCACGTGATGGGGACCCTCGACCGGCCCACCGCCGGATCGGTCCACGTGGCCGGCTACGACATCGGCGAGTTGTCGGATCGGGACCTCTCGGCGGTGCGGGCCCGCAACATCGGGTTCGTCTTCCAGCAGTTCCATCTCCTCGACGGCTACACGGCCCTCGACAACGTCGCCGACGGCCTGCTCTACACCGGCATGTCGGCGGTGGAGCGCCGTCAACTGGCAGGTGAGACCCTGGTGCGGGTCGGTCTCGGCCACCGGATCACCCAGGAGACCAACAAACTGTCGGGCGGCGAACGGCAGAGGGTGGCGGTGGCCAGGGCGGTGCTGGGGCGCCCGGCCATCGTGCTGGCAGACGAACCGACCGGCAACCTGGACAGCGCCTCGAGCGATGCCATCGTGGAGTTGCTCGAGGAACTCAACGGCGAGGGGATCACCCTGGTGGTGATCACCCACAACCGCGAGATCGCCGACCGCTTCCCCCGTCAGGTGTCCCTGCGGGACGGCTCGATCGAGACCGACTCGGCCCTGGCCGGGGTGGCGTGATGGCCAAGAGGAACGGCATCGAACCGAGCCGCCTCCACGCCGGGGACGTCTTGCGCACCGCCACGGTCGGGTTGCGGACCCGCAAGATGCGGGCGGCCCTCTCGGCGCTCGGCATCACCATCGGCATCGCCTCGCTGGTGGCGGTGCTCGGCCTGTCGGATTCCAGCCGATCCGAGTTGCTGTCCCAGTTGGACCGGCTCGGGACCAACCTGCTGGTGGTGCAGGCCGGCACCGGCATCGGCCTCGGCAACGCCGAGTTGCCCGACACCGCCGCCGTCATGGTGGAGCGGATCGGTCCGGTGGAGGAGGTCTCGGCAGTCGGGTCGGTCGACGCCAACGTGTATCGGAGTGATCTGGTCCCCTCCACCCGCAGCGGGGGCATCTCGGTGAGCGCGGTGGATGTCAACCTGCTGAACACCCTGGAGGGCACCATCGCCTCGGGCCGCTTCCTCGACGAGGCGTCGGCCGCCTTCCCAACCGTGGTGCTGGGGTCGATCGCCGCCGCGCGACTCGGCATCGCCGATGTCGATAGCCGGCAACTGGTGTGGCTCGGCGACCGTTGGTTCGCCGTGATCGGGGTCCTCGACCCCCTGGAACTGGCCGGCTCGCTCGACCGCAGCGCCATCGTCGGGACGGTGGCGGCCGAGGAGTACCTGGATTACGACGGGGTGGCCTCCAGCCTCTACGTGCGTACCGACCCCGAATGGGTCGACGGCGTGATGAACGTGCTGCCGGCGACCGTCAACCCGGAGAACCCCGACCAGGTGGAGGTGAGCCGCCCCACCGACGCCCTCGAGGCGCGGGCGGCCGCCGAGAGCGCCTTCACCGCTCTGTTCCTGGGCCTGGGCGTGGTCGCCCTGGTGGTGGGCGGGGTCGGCATCGCCAACGTGATGGTGATCTCGGTGCTGGAACGGCGGTCCGAGATCGGCCTCCGCCGGGCGCTGGGGGCCACCCGGCGCCACGTCGCCATGCAGTTCCTCCTCGAAGCGCTGATGCTGGCGCTGGCGGGAGGCATCGGCGGGGTGCTGCTCGGCGCCGGGGTGACCGCCATCTACTCCCGGCTCAGGGGGTGGGATGTGCTGATCCCCACCATCGCGGTCACCGGCGGGGTGGTGGCCGCCCTGGTGATCGGCGCCGTCGCCGGCCTCTACCCGGCGATGCGGGCCAGCAGGCTGTCACCCACCGAGGCGCTGCACACCACCTGAGCGGTGGGGCCGGACCGGCGGGGCGGGCGGCTATCCGGCGACCCTCCGGTCGTAGAGGTCGGTACCGCGGGTCGTATAGTCGCGCCAGTCCTCCCAGACCACCAGGTACTCGTCGGCGGTCGTATTGGCGGCGACCGCCGGGAAGCCCCGGTAGTCGACAACGTTGCGGGGACTGATCAGGAAGTCCCGTTCGGTGAAGGCCCCGGTGACCGGCACCCGGCGTCCGTAGATGTCGTCGCGGCCGGTGGAGGTGAACGTCCGGTTGTCGTTCCAGACCACCAGGAACCGGCCGGCGGTCTGGTCCCAGGCCACCGCCGCCCCATATGCGTCATGGGCCGCCGCCGGACGCCGGATGTTCAGGTCCTTGACCGCGTGAGCGAGATCCGATCGAACTCGCTGTCCGAAGATGTCGTAGTCGTCGGAACCTGAGGCGCTGCCGTGCCACACGACGAGGCACTTGTTGACGGAACGGGCACAATCCACATCCGGCGACAAGGCCTCTTCCGCCGAGGGTGAACTGATCTGGACCTGCCCACCCGCCAGTGCCCCACTGGCTTTCACCTGCTGGCCGAGGATGGCCCTGTAGTTCCAGAGAGCCCATACGACGATGAACTTGTTCGTTGTTGCGGCATAGGCGACGGCCGGTGCCTCCTCGCTCCGGGTATCGCTGCTGATCTGGAAATCGGTTCCGAGGAGCATGCCGTCGGATCGCACCCGGTGGCCGTAGATGTCATCCCCGCTGTCCGCCCAGTTCCGAGAGTCCGACCACACGACCAGGTACTGGGTCGAAGCGGTGTTGTAGGCGACATCGGCCGCCTCGGTGTGGGAGCCGGGGGTGCTGATCCGGAACGGCTTACCGAGGAGCGCCCCATCCGCGGCGATCCGCCTTCCCCAGGTGTCGTAGAAGTAGGTGTACACACCCTGGACCTTGTACTCCCACCACACCACCAGGTACTCGTTGGCCGATGCGTTCCACGCCACGGCAGGGTCGCCCTCGCTAAGGGTGTCGGCAGGGCCGCTGATGCGGAATTCGCGCCCGATCGGCTTGCCGTCGGCCCCCACCCGCCGGCCATAGATGTCGTAGCCCCGGGTGCCCAGGTTGCGATTGTCCTGCCACACCACCAGGTACTGGTTGGCGGTTCCGTTCCACGCCACCGCCGGGGCGTACTCCCAGTCGGTGGCCGATGGACTGCTGACGCGGGATCCGCCCAGCGTCGTGGCGGCTCCCGCCATCGTCGCGGTGGCCACCAGGGCGACCACCACCCCGAGACCGACCAACACCCTGGGTCGCATCGCAGACTCCTGGTTGAGGGTATGGGCGTCGCTGGACTCTTCGCCCTACCTTGCAGGCTACCCCTTCGCCGACGCCGCGTCGGGACCGCCCCTGGGAGGGCCGATACCATCACGTCCGTGCAACCCGGGTTGTCGACACTGGAGTGGATGGGGCGCCGGGTCGGCGTCGTGTCGACCGGCTGCTCGGCCGGGCCCACCCCGACGATCCGGCCTTCATCTTTGGGCTGGACCACGGCCGGGTCCCGGGAACCATCGCTCCGCCGGCGAACCGATCGACGTCTACCTGATCGACGCCGCCGGACCGGTGGAGGCCGTCTCCGCCGAGGTGATCGTCATGGTGTGGCGCATCGCCGACTTCTTCGGCATCGCCTACGACCCCGATCCACAGCAGGGTGACCCCATCAGCATCCCCCGCTCCGAGTTCGACGAGGCATGCGATGAACTGGCCGCGGTCGGCATGCCGCTCAGGGCAGATCGCGACCAGGCCTGGCGGGACTTCGATCCGGCGAAGATGCCCAACCTGGAGCGGTCGCCCAGAGTCGGGTCGGCGAAGGCGAGGCCGGCCACCGCCCCGGCTAACCGTGGAGGTCAGGGTAGGGTATCGTCGATAGGCAGCCGGGGAGTTCCGTTTGGTGTGGCGACTGCCCGTAGGCGTTCTTGCCGATTCTTCGCTTAGGGTCGTGCATGTCGTCGACTCATTTGAGATCGGTGGGGCGCAGAAACATGTGATCGGCCTGGCTGCGGCGGCACAACAGATGGGTGTCCGCTGCCATTTGGCTGTCGCCACCGGTGGCCCTTTCCAGGAAGTAGCGGTTCGGGCGGGTCTATCGCATCGGGTTTTCGGCCTGCCTAGCGTGAGGCGCCGCTACTCAACTCGCTACGTCGAAGCGATCCGCAAGTATCTCGAGCATGTCGGAGCGGATGTCGTTCATGGTCACATCTTTGCGAGTGCCGTGGCCGCTGCCGAGGCGGCCCAAGCTGTCGGCGTCCCCTTTGTCGTGACACAGCACAGCTTGGCTCGCTGGAGGACCGAGAGGGACCTTGTCCGCATCGCGCAGACATATCGGCGCGCGGCCCTCATCGTCGCCGTGTCGGACGAGATCGCTGAGGCCGTGCGCGCGATCGAGCCAACCGCGTCACAGCGAGTGATCGTGATGCCCAACGTGTTCTTGCCAACACCCGACCCCCTTTCGGACTCCGGTTTCCGCTTACCACCGGGACCTCGTGTCCTCTGCGCGGCGAGGCTGGTCGCAGAGAAGGACGTAGGCACACTCTTGGCCGCGCTCGCAAGACTTGCAGGTGCCGGTCGGGGAGTCAGGTGCGTCGTGGTCGGGGATGGTCCGCAGCGGGCTGAACTTGAGAAGGAGGTAATCGCCCTTGGCGTCGCTCGCATGGTCGACTTCGTCGGCCCGATCATCCTTACTCAGAGGCACATCCGCGCTTTTGATGTGGTTGTTGTACCGTCAGTCAGCGAAGGTTCACCCCTGATCGTGCTCGAAGCTCGGGCGGCTGGTGTGCCGATCGTCGCCACGGCCGTCGGCGGCATACCCTTCCTGATTCGTAACCGGGTCGAGGCGCTCTTGGTACCACCTCAAGATCCGGATGCGCTGGCGACTGCGATAGCGGATGTCTTGTCATTCCCGGACCAGGCCGCGCGGAGAGCTGCCCGCGCGAGGGGGCACGCCGCTCAAACCAGCCCCGCCGCGTATGTTGCCAAGCTGACAGGCCACTACACCCAACTACCCGCCTAAGGCACAAGCGATAGTCCCCGTGATGGTGAGGAACATGAGGCACCATGTCACCGGGGAAGCAACACTGTGACGAGCCGACGACACTTGACATCACAGCACCCGCAAACCTCATCGTAGGGGCAGGCAGCCAACGGGGACGGCTACTGGAACCGAGGCAGCCGGGACGAGAAGGCGAATCCGGTGAAGTCCCGACAGGGGTGCTGAGGGGCTCGATCTCATCCGACCCCCCGGCGATAGGGGGTTGCTGCCGGACCCTATCGGGAGTACCTTACTTACGAACAGGAGTAAGGAGGAGTAGGTCTCCATGGATGTGGCCGCACGAGTGACGTCGAAGGGTCAGATCACGATCCCGAAGGCGGTGCGGGATGCTCTCGGCATCGCCGAAGGGGACGAGATCGTGTTTCGGGTCGAGCAGCACCGCGCCGTGCTCGCTCGGACCCCCAACCTGCTCGATCTCGCCGGTGCCGTCGACGTGCCTGCAACCCGTCGCGGCGCTGCCTGGGATGAGGTCCGCGCCAGCACTTACCGGGTTCGGGCGGCCCGGTGACGGCGTTCGTCGATACCAACATCATCATCAGGCACCTGACCGGTGATCCTCCCGACCTGGCCGCCCGGGCCACGGCGTTCCTCGCAGCGTCCGATGAACTGCTGCTGGCGGATCTCATCGTCGCCGAGACCGTCTATGTGCTCGAGTCGTTCTACGAGGTCGATCGCACCGAAGTAGCGGACCTGATCCGCGCCGTCATCGGCTTCCCGGCGACGCGTACCCTCGATCCCGCGCTCCTGCTCCGATCGGTCGAGATCTATGAGACACATGGTGTCGACTTCGCCGAGGCTTACCTCGCGGCATCTGCGGAAGTGGCCGGCGTGGCACAGGTCGCCTCGTTCGATCGCTCGCTCGACCGGGTGCCCTCGATCACGCGGGTCGAGCCATGATCACCAACTCCACTCCAAATGGCGGCCTGGGAAGGGAGAGAGGCAGGCCGCCCGACTCGCTCCGGAACGGGCTTCCCTTCTCCCCCGCTGCGCGGGAGAGAGGAAGAGCCGCCCACCGAGTCGTCGGGGTCAGCGCGGGTGGAGCCCGATCACGCCGAGCGCGGTTCGAAGGTCGGCGGCGATCATCTCTCGTTTGCTCTTCTCGATCAGGAAGCTCTTCCCTGTCTGCAGGTAGGAGGGGAATACTCTGATTCCATCGAGGAAGTACTCGGGGCCGCGGAGCTTGTAGGTCGATCCGGCCGGAATGGTTCGTCGTCCGGTCTGTCTCCGACCGATCTCGTTGATCGCCGCGATGGCCACATCGCCCATCGCAAGGATCACGGTCAGGTTCGGGAACAGGCTGAGTTCGGCTTCGAGAAGTGCCGAGCAGGCCTTGACCGCGGCGGTTGGAACCGCGTATCCGACCTTGCCGCACTTGACCGCTGTCGTGACGTACACCCCCAACTCCAGGACGTCGCCCATCGAGGAGATCGGGAAACCGGCGTCAGCGAAGGCCTGGGCGGTCGTCTTCAGGAAGAACGGTTCGCCGGGTGCATGGAAGTCATCATTCGGGTCGGGCGCTGGTGACTCGGAGACCATGACGCATCTGATCGATTGGGCGTCGATCTCCAACGGGGGGATGGTGAATCGAGCGTGGACCACGTCCTGGCACGGGAAGCCTTGGCAGGCGATGTGGTCGGCAATCAGCATTCGGCTGCCTCTCCGAGGTAACTGTACCGGTGGCGACACTCGGTCGGCGAGGCTCGCGCGGCTCCTCTCGAAAGAGCATGCCCCCGGCCTGTTGGGCCGGGGCCATCTCCCCCGCTGCGCGGGAAGAGGCAGACCCCGCGGCACGCTTCCGAACGGGTCTCCCTTCTCTCCCGCCCTGGGGCGGGGGAGATGCCCCGAAGGGGCAGAGGGGGTGGGGGTAAAACACACCGCCCTGCGGTGGCTCCCGCCTCCCGCCCTGGGGCGGGGGAGATGCCCCCGAAGGGGCAGAGGGGGTGGGGATGAAACGCACCGCCCTGTGGTGGCTCCCGCCTCCCGCCCTGGGGCGGGGGAGATGCCCCGAAGGGGCGAGGCTGCCCCCTCTGGCCCCGGCTGCCCCCTCTGCCCTGCGGGCATCTCCCCCGCCCCGCGGGAGAGAGGAAGAGCGCCCGACTCTCTCATCGACCTGTTCGCCTTCCTTTCCGTGGCGCGCGGGAGAGAGGAAGAGCGCCCGATCCCCCGAACCCGGGGTACGCTGCTCCCCGTGACCCGCCGCCTCCTCTTCGCCCTCGTCGCCCTCGCACTGGTGTTCTCCGCCTGCGCCTACGAGTCGGCGGGGACCACCACGACCTCCATCATCGATCCCGCCGATGTGGCGCCCCCCACCGGGCCGGCCGACATCGTCTTCAGGGACCAGATGACCGACGGGGCCGGGGTCGTCGTGGACTCGGTCACCCTGCCCTCCCCCGGGTTCGTGGTCCTCTACGGGGACGAGGGAGGGTCGCCCGGAGCGGTGATCGGCGCCACCCAGATCATCTCGGCGGGTGTGATCGCCAACGTGCCCGTCTCGTTCTTCGTGCCCATCGAGGCGAATACGGTCGTCCACGCCCAGGTCCACGTCGACATCGACCGCGACGAGGCGTTCACCTACGAGCCACCCGATGCGTTCATCGATCTGCCCGGGACACTGGCCAACGGCGAAGTAGCCGCCGCCGAGGCGACCGTCACCCTGCTGGCGCCGATCTCGCCCGCCGCGGTGACGTTTGCCGAGCAGCGCACCCTCGGCCAGGTGGTCGAGGTGCTGGCGGTGGAATTGCCGTCGCCGGGATTCGTGGTGATCCGGGAGGACGACTTCGGGGAGGCGGGGCGCATCCTCGGTACCTCCGACCTGCTGCCGGCCGGCACCAGCAGCGACGTCCCGGTGACCCTCAACCGGGCCCTCACCATCTCGGCCGTGCTGTATGCCAGCCTCTACATCGATCGCGACGGCGATGGGTCGCTGGCGTTGGGACCGGACGAGGTCGATCAGATCGCCCAGGGTCCCGACGGCATGGTCGCAACCGTCGGGGTGCCGATCACGGTGGTGCCCCTGGCTCCGACCGAGTTGGCGGCCGTTGATCAGGAGAGCGAAGGCGCCGAGGTGGTGGCCATCGCCACCGTGCCTGCTCCCGGCTTCCTGGTGCTGCGGGCCGATGACGGTGGCGCCCCCGGCGCGGTGCTGGCGGTCAGCAGCCTGCTGGCACTCGGGAGCACGGATGTCACCTTGACCCTCGATCCCGCCATCGAGGCGGATACGACCTTCTGGCTGACGATCTTCATCGACTTCAACGGCGACGGCGAGTTCGACGACTCCGATCCGGTCGGGATCACCGGAGGGGGCGAGAGTGCCGAGACCTCGATCCTGGTGACCCTCCCCGTGCCCGAGGAGCCGGCTGACGGGTCGTAGGGCGCGCCGGCGGGCCGTCCGCAGCACGGCCGGTCGTGCTCATGTGCGTTGCCGGGTGGCTCCCGGCAGTAGCCTGTACCAGATCGATCCCGGAGCACGCCGATGCCGCTCAACTTCTCCCTGCGGGGGAAGGCCTACCCACCCGTTCGGGTCACCGTCGATCCGGTGGCCGTTGCCCGCGATGCGGCGGCGACCGGTGACGACCATCCCCGCTACGCGGTCGGGCCGCAGCAGATCGCCCCACCGCTGTTCCCGGTGGTGTTCGGGTTCCCGCAGATGATGGTGATGGGAGCAGACCCCGAGTTGGGCGTGGGCAACCGGTTCACCGGCATGGTCTTCCCGGGTGACGATCTCGAAACCGTGGCCCGCCGGGCGGACGAGGGCGGCTACCGGTTCGAGACCACCCGGCCCGGCGGGTCGGTGGTCATGGCGGGCACCATCCGGCGGAGGGGACTCTGATGGCCAGGTTGCGGCTGTTTGCCAATCTTCGAGAAGCGGCCGGGGTCGCCGACGTGCAGATGCCGGGCGCCACCGTCGAGGAGGTGCTCGCCAACGCCTCCGGGGAGTTCGGGGACCGATTCACCGCCGGCCTGGCCTCGGCCCAGGTGTGGGTCAATGGGAACCAGGCGGCCCCCGGGACGGCGGTGGTCGATGGGGACGAGGTCGCCCTGATCCCGCCCGTGTCGGGAGGGACGACGATCGTTCGCTCCCCGCTGCTGATGGAGATCGGCCTCTTCCTGATCCTGGCGCTGGGCCTGGTCGGAGCCTCGTCGGCCTCCATCCAGTGGTTTGCGGTCGGACTGGTATTGGCAGGGGGACTCTGGATCTACGACCTGGTGGACTACGCCGCCCGGCGGGGCCAGGTCGTCGCCGTCCAACCGGCCATGCTCGGCTTGCTCGGCGGGGTGCTGGCCTCCTACCGATGGGGAATCCCCGGCATGGCATCAGCGACCATCGGGGCCGTGCTGGTGGCACTGGTCTGGTCGGTGCTCGCCCCCCGCTTCCGGCCGATCGAGGTGGTGGCCACTTCGATGCTGGTGGCCCTGATCGCCACCTTCGGGGTCTCCGCGATGCTCTTGCTGCGGTTGCGCAGCGAGAACGATGCTCTTGCCTTCCTGGTGGTCACCGTCACCGCGGTGGCCGCCGCTTGGGTGGCAGGGCAGCGGGACATCAGCGGGTTCGACCCGGTGGTGGTGACCCTGTTGATCGGCATCGTGATGGGCGTCGTGGCCGCCTCGGTGTGGGCCGAGGACGACCTGCTGCCGATGATCGTGGCGGCCCTGGCCGCCTCGGTGGCCCTGGTGGCCGGACGCAACGTCGGCTCGCTGCTGCGGGCCGGGGGTTTCTTCACCGTCGGGACGGTTCCGGGCGCTCTGCACGGGTTCGACGCCATCGTGCTGGCGGCCGGGCCCTTCTGGCTGATCCTCACCATCTTCGGCTGAGCCGCCCCCCTCTGGTTGCCCCCTCTGGCCCCGGCCTGCTCGGCCGGGCCCATCTCCCCCGCTTTGCGGGAGAGAGGAAGATCGCGCGACTCGCTCCCGAACGGGTTTCCCTTCTCTCCCGCCCTGGGGCTGTCAAGACCGGGTTGATGGTGGGCAGGTGTTCGGGGACATGGTGGACAGGTCAGGGGGTGGTGATGGTGCGGATGTGGTGGTGGCGGTAGTAGACGTGGTAGGTGCCTTCTTGGGGGGTTGATCTGATCCCGACGGTGCGTCCTCGGAAGGCTCTGCCGACCCGGTGGGTGTGGCCTCGCCAACTGATGGTGCCGTTGATGGTGTCGACGCGGCGGTGGTGGGTGCCGTCGGGGTAGGCGGGTTCTTCGATCCGGGTGGGTAGGTCCCGGGGTGAGGGCCGGTAACGGTCGGCGGGGACGACGGTTTCCCCCAGCGAGTCATGGGGCCGGTGGTGGTTGTAGAGGGGCCGCCAATCGTCGTAGGCGTCTTGGACCTGCTGGTAGGTGTCCCAGTCGGGCCGCTGGCTGATGACTTCGAGATCCAATGTGAGGTGGAAGCGTTCTTCTTTGCCGGCGGTTTGGGGATGGAACGGCCGGGAATGGACGATGGTGATACCCAGATCGACCAGCCACACCGTCAAGGGAGTCCAGGGTTGCCCCGCATCGTTGCCCCATGGTGACCCGTTGTCCATCAGCATCCGATACGGCAGCCCGTAGTTCCCGAAGGCGCCGGTGAGGAGACCTTTGACGGTTTCGGTGCGTTCATTCGAGCAGGCAGCCAGACACAGGTTGTATCGGGAATGGTCATCGAGGACCCCCAGCGTGTGGACCTGATGACGTCGGTCCCGTAACCAGAACCAGCCTTTGAAATCCATCTGCCACAAATCGTTGGGGGCAGGATGCTCAAAGGATATGAACGGTCCCTGCCGGGTCTTTTGAGACAGCAACCCCCGGCTGCGGAGGATCCGGGTGATCGTCGACGCCGCCGGCACTCCCAGGTGTCCCTGACGCAACAGAAACCCCCGAATCTTGCGGCCACCCCACACCGGATGAGCCTCACGCACCGACACCACCAGCTC